>CANQAY010000019.1 GCA_947589025.1 uncultured Clostridia bacterium | reverse complement strand
TTTTTATTTTTAAAACCAATTTCATAATAAAAGTTTATAATTTTACAATTATCATTTTATCCTTTATGATTAAAATGGTTTAAGATTATACGAAGGCAATATATGAAATTCCTTTTTTCTCATAGAGAATTTCCTGCTCATTTTGAACACCTTATTATAGAATTAGCAAAAGATCATAAGAATGAAATAGTTTTCATTACAGAAGCAAAAAACAATTTTCAAATCAAAGGTGTTAGAAAGATTGAATATAAGCTTAAAAGACAACCAACTAAAAATTGCCACAATTATCTAAAAAACTACGAAGAAGCAATTATCCACGGTCAAGCTGCGGCAGAATCAGCTATCACCCTAAAAGACAAGGTTTTATTCCAAATGTTATCTATGCTCACCCGAGCGGTAACTCTATGTTTTTTAAAGATGTTTTTCCTAATGTTCCATTGGTTATATTTTGTGAATGGTATTATAATTCAAAAGATTCAGATGTTGATTTTGGCGGAAAAATATTAAATGAAGATAATTTGGCCAAGAATAGATGTAAAAATGCGCAGCTATTAATTGACCTTGAATCTTGCAATAAAGCAATTTGCCCAACGAAATGGCAAAAAGCACAATTTCCAAAGATTTTCCACAGTAAAATTAAAGTATTGCATAACGGAATTGATGCCGGTTATTTTTTACCAAACAAAGAAGCATCTTTTAAAACTTCAAACGGAAATATTCTTACAACAAAAGACAAAATAATAACTTATCATTCACGAGGTTTTGATGAGTATAGCGGTTTTGCACAATTTATGATTATGCTTGAAAAACTCTTTAAAAAGCGTTCCGATTTTGAAGTTTTAATATCCGGCGAAGATAAAATTCGTTATGGAACACCTTTAGCTAATACGACATATAAAAAAGCTATGCTTGAAAAGCTAGACTTAGATATTTCAAAAATTCATTTTGTCGGAAGATTAACTTGTGAAGAATATAAAAAACTGCTTCAAATTTCATCAGTCCACATTCATTTGACCTATCCTTTTATTCCTTCCTGGTCAATGCTTGAAGCTATGTCAAGCGGATGTTTAGTAGTCGCTTCTAAAACAGCTCCTGTTGAAGAAGTCATTAAAGATAATTATAACGGATTGCTTGTAGATTTCTTTAATACAAATGAACTTGCAAATAAAGTCGAATATGCTCTTAATAACCAAGAAGAATTAGAGGATATCAGAAAAAACGCAAGAAAAACTATTGTAGAAAAGTATGATTTAAAAAACTTATTGCCTGAAATAATTAACACATTAAACACAATAGCAAAAAAGTAGATAATTAGTTCAAATAATTATTCAAATTATAATAATAATTGTAAATAATATAAATAATTTATAGACAGTTGCGCATATCAAGTAGTAGAATAAGATATAGTACAAGAGCAAGAACTTTAAGAGAACAGCGAAAATATTTTGAAAATTTTTTATAACATCAACTATATTTTTTCAGACAATATTACCGTTTATTCTATAGAATTGCGGTGTAAGTGAAAAGAACAACAACCACGGTATTAACTTTAACTTTTCCTTTTCTTGCTTTGCCAATTTACGCTCAAGAACTTAATTTTAGTGACTTTTTAGATTCAGCTCTTAATAATTCGTATAAAATTAAAGCTGCTTCAATAGATGTTAAATCAACAAAACACTCTATTAAAGAAGCTCGCTCTGCATATTTTCCTACTTTAAGCGGATACGCTACAACAGAACGCTATAACGACCTCACAGAAGGCACTTCTCAAATAACCGCCGTAGGAAATGAGATTTTCTTAAATAGAAATTACTACCAAGATATGGCAGCTCTTGGCATTAATTACAATGTCTTTGACTTTGGCGCAAGAAGAAAAAGCCTTGATATAGCAAAAGCCGACGATAAACAAAAAGAACTTATTTTAAAAAAAGATACAAGAGATTTAAAATTAGATACCGTAGAAATCTACGCAGATGCACTTAATCTATATAAAAAAGAAAATATCAGCAAAGAAATCTTTGACCTGCAAAATAAACTTGTTGAAATTAATAAAAGACTTAAAAAATCAGGCGAAGCCTCGGAAGTTGATGTTGTAGAAAGCGAAATCACAACTCAAGAAGTTAAAACCGAATTAGATGAAATCAATAATGCCCTGGCTAAAAAACTAACGGAAGTAAGCTACTATACAAAACAAGATTACAATATTAAAGACATTTCTTTTGCAGATTTCCCCGAAAACCTGATTAATCCAAAAATCAATGATTCAATTAAAGAAGAAAACGGAGTCATTAAATTAAACATCGAAACAAATTGCTTTAATCTAAATAATTCCTTAGAAGCTCAAGTCTATGACCTCGAGATAACCAAAAAACAAAAAGAACTCCGGATACAAAAGAAAGCCAACTTCCCAAAAATACGATTCGATACAAGGTATAACCTCTACGGCTCCCACCCAAATAATTTTCTAAATAGCATTGATGATATCTCACAAAGAAGTTTTAGCTTTAGGCTCTCAACTTCTTTTGTTTTATTTGACGGTTTTAAAAATATAAATACAATCCATAAGAAAAAATTAGAAGTTGAAAAATTAAAAATCGAAAAAGAAAAAGAACTAGCTGAACTTAAGAAAAAGTATGAACAAATAGAACTTGATTTCAAAAATGCAATAATTCAAACACAAAATAACAAAAGAACACTGGAACTCGTCGATAAAAATTTAACCCTGCTTAAAAGATTAAACACCAAGGGCTTAATTGCACAATCAGAATGCATCAAAAAA
>CANQAY010000018.1 GCA_947589025.1 uncultured Clostridia bacterium | reverse complement strand
TTAGATACGGACGAAAAAATTATAGAATTTGCCAAAACAATGCCGAATCAATTTGACAGTATGCAAGACGGAACTTTCTCTGTACTAACAAAAGACGAGTTAGAATCCGAATTAAATAACCTAAGAGAAAAAATCGAAAATGGAGGAGAAGAAGAATGTCAGAATTAGACGATCAAGCGGTAGGATTTAAAGAGCTTTTGCTCACTACAAGAGTAATTGACAGTAAAAACCGTCAAACAAAATTAGGAAAATGTATTGACTATGAGCTTGAGGACTTAATGCAAGCTATAAACGAATACAACAAAGGCGGCAAAATTACTATTGAAATTGGTATCGGAGTAGAAGAAAAAAACGAGTTAAGCATACAAGCAACCGTTAAAACTACTAAACCAAAAGGAAAAATACCCAAAAATCCATATTATAGAGATCAAAAAGGACATCTATATATGGATGATCCAAACCAGCTAAAAATATTTAGCACTCAAAAAGTAGTAGATATACAAGAAACACACCAAAAAGGAGCAGTAAATGATTAACGAACTTAAACAGATTTTACAACAAATTCAAAAACAAAGACCGGTAAAAGAAACGGTAACAGTTTACGGAAATTACACAGAATCGCAAAAAGAGGCGATTTATGATGATTCTCAAAGAAGATATATAACGCAACCGTCTTTAAAATCTTGCGAAGAAGTTTCAACCGTTGAAAGTTTTGTAGATTTTATTAAAGAAGAATTAAAAAGACGAGATAAGGCAACCGGAAAACTGGCAACCGCAATTATTGACAGTAACGGCGGTTATTTTACGGCTGATGATGATTTTCAAAAAGGAAATTGTAAGTTTAAGCGTTCTTTATCAGAACAATGGATAGCATTTAGAGATTGCTTAGGTAGATCTTTTAATCACGAAGAATTTTTAAGGCTTATGCAAAAATTAAGCCCGTCAATTAGTGATTTTGAGGAATTATACCCCGTTTTTCTTGATATAAGAATTATCGGACGAGCTGAAACGGTTTCAAAGCCCTTTTATGTAAAAGGAGAAAAAGAGGAGGGCATTAAGATAAAATTTAAAATGCAAGGCGGAGAAGATGAGAATATTGTAATGCCGGAATCGTTTAAAATACAATTACCATACGCAAAAGGCAATTACGATAAACTTTACGAGGTAGATGTACAACTTATATATGATAATCGTAACGGCATTAATATTTTGATTCAAGCTCCTAAATTTGAAAAAGTAGAAGAAGATGCTTTATTAGATGAAGTGGAATATCTAAAAAGCGAACTTGAAAAATATCCCGAATTGCTTGTCTTATTTAACTTTTAACCATATCGAGCATTTGAGCGATATGGTATTAAGAGGGGGCTTATAGCCTCCTCTTTTTATAAAGAAAGGAGAAGTTATGAATGAATTATCGAAAGAATACCAAAAAAAGCAAGAAATTTTAACAGGTTTAAAAGAGATGTTTTATAACAACCCGCCGAAATTTAAAAAATTTTTTCACGAACAAAGCATAACCGATCAAGCAAATACATTAGCATTTATACAAGTCAACGATAGCGAATTTTACAAAGATGTAAACGAATATATCGGAGGCATAAAAATATGATAATGAACCAAAAAGGGCGTGGAAACGATAATTTTCAAACACCAAGATATATTTTTGAACAATTACACAAAATTTTTAACTTTGAGTTTGATATTGCTTGCACTTCAAATAATTGTCTTTGCGAAAATGGTTTTTACAAAGATAAAGGAATGGACGCCTTAAAATTGTGTTGGGGGGGGGTAAGAGCATTTTGCAATCCGCCTTTTAGCTTGAAAGCGGAATTTATAAAAAAAAGCTCATTACGAAATACAAGAGGGCATTTGTCCTCTTTGCGTGATGATATTACCTTTAAACTCAATGGATACAAACGTATGGCACGATTTTATTGAGGGTAAATATCAATATGAAATTTTAAGAGGGCGTATATCTTTTATTGATCCCGAAACAAAAAAAGCACGCAGCGGAAACAATAGCGGGACGGTAATTGTTTATTTTAGAAAGCGTATAGACATTAGGAGGAAAAATTGAATAAAGAACAATTAAAAACATATTATAATGCTTGCCGCTTTATATTTCAAAATTATGGAGAGGACGCACAAAAACGGCAACTTATACAAGAATTGGCAGAGCTTATTGTTGCACTAACAAAAAACGATTCTGAAAACATTATTGAAGAAATGGCAGACGTTCAAGTAATGTTCGATCAATTCACATTAAACAAAAAGTGTTTATATGAAAAAATCGAGCTTATGCAATTAAAAAAAGTCGAGCGTCAAGTAAACAGGATTGTAGAGGCTAATAAAATCGAAGAAAGAACAAAGGGGGATTAAATGATTGATATTACAAAAAGTTTTATAATTATTATGGTTTTATGCACTTTTTTGGCTTATACGGTGCTTTATTTTTCAAAAGTAACAATACTACAATATTTTTTATGCTGCATATCTTTAGCACTTTTTCAACCTCTTATCCAGCTTATTTTATCAGTTATAAGAGGGCTTTTTAAATGATTTTGAACGAAGAACAAAAAGAAGAATTGACGCTAAAATTAAGCGAGCTTGACGACAATTATATATGTTTTGGAAATATTTTTGCAGATGTTCAAGACATTGTAAAAGTAGTAGAGAAATTTTTGGAGGATAAATAAGTGGCTAAAATTATTGAATCGGACAAGGGATTTAAAATAATACAAGTAAAAGCCGTTGAACTTATGCAAACAATACCTATGGCGTTAGGTATTTGTGATTATTGCGGATCAGCCTCTTTGAACGGTTTTTATATTGCGGTTTTAAATAGTTATTATTGCCCGAAATGTTATGAAGAATGGATCAAAAGGGCTAAACATTACAAAGAAGATCGACCGTTTGAAGAAAAGAACTTTAATCGAATGATTGC
>CANQAY010000017.1 GCA_947589025.1 uncultured Clostridia bacterium | reverse complement strand
AACGAGCAAGATTTTGAATTTTACCCGACAACAAAAGAAATGATAGGGGCAGTTTATAAATATGCCCCTACAAGCGGGGAATGGTTAGACATAGGGGCAGGGACTTGCAATTTTAGAAAATATTTTAACGAGATCAGCGAAGAAAACAACAAAAAATATGCTGAAAAAGAAAAAGCATTCAGAAATTCATATACAGAGGACAAGGGCTTTAATTATGACTTGCAGCCGAAAGAATGCGAAAAAGGAAAAAAGATTTATAACTATTTTGTAATCGAAAAATCAAAAATCTTGCTTGAAAGAATGGAAAAAGACGTAATTTGCTTAGGGACTGACTTTAATACAACAATGCTTATTGATAAACCTATTGACAATATTTTTTGCAACCCTCCTTATAGTGAGTATGAGGAATGGACGGAACGCCTTATATATAACGCAAACACAAAAAGAATATTTTTAATAATTCCCGAACGCTGGAAAGATAGCGAAAAAATTAAAAAAGCACTTGAGAAAACAAAATCGGCGGTTATTACTTGCGGGACTTTTGATTTTCTCCACGCTGAACGCCAAGCAAGGGCAAAAGTAGAAGTTTTGAAAATTTCAAAAATCGGGGCGGATAGTTACAAAAATTTAAGCGAATATAACGAAACCGCTTTTGATCAATGGTTTGATGAAACATTTAAAATGCGGGATAAAAAAGACCTCTACGAATGGGACAAAGAGGACATAAAAAGAAAAGAGGCAAAAATCAAGCTGGTAAGCTCCGAACAAAGCAAAGCGAAAACCTTATGCGATCTTTATAATGACGAAATACAAACACTATATAACCATTTTAAGGCTATTGCGGGGCTTGATGTTGATATACTTGACACAATAGGAATATCAAAAAACGCCGTTAAAGAGGCATTAAAGAAAAAAGCAGCGGGGGCAAAATCAAGATATTGGAAACTTGCACTTGATGAACTTGAAGAAATAACAGACAGATTGACTTCAAAAACCCGTGAGGAGCTTTTTAACAAGTTTACAAGATTACATACAATAGATTTTACTATTGAGAATCTTTACCCCGTTATATTATGGGTGTTAAAAAACGCAAATCAATATTATAACGATCAATTAATCACGTTTTTTAAAGAGCTTTCAAGCCCTGAAAATGTTAAGCCGTATAAAAGCAATCAAAGAGTTTTTGAGCGTTGCGAATATAGACACAATTCATTTAAAGATCCCGAAAAAATAAGCCATTATACGCTTGATTATAGGATCATTATGTCAAGCCCCTTTCGTGCTAACTGGTATAGCGGAAAGCTGGACAATTACCAACACAACGCAGAGAAAACGCTACAAGACATTTTTACAATAGCAAATAATTTAGGTTTTAAAATCGGCTTGTGTGATCTTCCTAAATGCTTTGGCGAACAATGCACCGTTTTATATGAAAAATCGGACAAGGTTTTTATGCAGTATAGAGTTTACAAAAACGGAAATATGCACGTTAAATTTGATATGGAATTTATGAAAGCGTTAAATGTTGAAGTATCAAGGCTTTTAGGCTGGATTAAAACAAAAGACGACATTAAAAAAGAATTTCCGGAAGAACTTGCAAAAGGGGCAGAAAAATATTTTAAAACTAATTACACGTGCTTAAATGTTTCATCAATGCCTCTTTTAACGGTAAAGAAAAAACCGGAGCTTGATATTTTAAGCAATAAAGAGGAGCTGACAATTTTAATAAATAGCCCTTATTCTGATTGTTTAAATACCGTTTTGACAAAGATTGATAATTTTAATGGTATAATCGAAAACGACAAACAAATTTTAAACAAGTGCTTAAATATCTTGAAAACTCAAAAAGGCTTTATATACAAAAATTGTCTTATTTCAAAAATCGACAACAAGACAAAAATTGAATTTAGAGAAATGAGCGACTTTAACAATTTTGAAAATTCTATCACGGAGGCGGCATAAATGAAAAAATATATTAATTGCACCAAGAAAGAATTAATCGAAATAATAAAAAACAAAAATAACACGATTCTAAAATTAAACGGACAAGTCTATTATTATAAAAACTTTAAAAAAGACTACAAAGAGGCACAACAAAAATATTATAAAAAACTTCACGAAATTGAAAGGGTACATAATGGAAAATAAAAACACACACGGCGGAGCAAGGGACGGAGCAGGCAGACCAAAAGGAACGGGACACCCTATAAAAGACCCCGAAGAAAAAGCAAAATCACACAATTTAAGATTTACGGATCGAGAATGGGAAATTTTTCAAAAAAACGGCGGTATAAAAAACTTAAGACGCTTAATAAATACCGGAAAATTTAGAAAAATAATCTAAAATTTTATGCTAAAATAAAATAATTGAATTGCACATTAAAAATTAAAAATATCCGGGGGCAGCCTACATCTTTTTTAAAAAACATTAGCACAACAAAATACTTTAGTCTGCGGGCTAATAGTTTTGACGAAAGGAGGGCTAAAATATGATTGAACTCAATTTAACTTTAATTGTTATTTTGTTAATTCTTTTCATAATAAAAACGACACCCAAAAAATGAGTGCCGCTTTAGCCATTTGTAGGTAACGAGAACTTGCACTTCTCGCCCCCTATATTTTTATTATACCACATTTTTAAATTTTTCAAGCCTAATTTTAAAAACATTAAAGATTGCTACAAATCATTTTCTTCAATTTCATTTATTGCCCAATCCCTTTCAGCTTCAGTATATAGTAATTTTTCTTGAAGTTCCTCAATTTTTTCCTCTTGTTCTTCAATTAAACTGTCTTTTATTTCGTTTTCGGACATTTTAACGCATTTGTTTGAATCTATAGAGATTATAGCATATTTATAACGCTCACCTTTTGGGATTTTATCACAATCTATAGTTCTATCAGTAAACCAAAAAATAAAGAAAATAAGCGCTGCGAATTGTAATAAAAAAATTAAAGCATTCTTCATCTTGCAACTCTGCCCCACCAGCGGATCTCTCCGATAACTTCAAAATCAAAATCAAAGTTTTTTGAAAAATCAATCTCAAAGGTTTTATATTTAGGATTGTCCGAAATTACCGCAATCGTGCAAGGCGGTATTTTTTGTAATCTTTTAGCGTATAGCTGCCCCTCAATTCTAACGC
>CANQAY010000016.1 GCA_947589025.1 uncultured Clostridia bacterium | reverse complement strand
TTCGGCGAAATGGAGTATCAAGACCAGCGCAGGATAGTTAAAATGCTTATGCTTGCGCTGGACGCGTTTCTTGAGGCTACATATCGCGCGCCTATGGATTAAAAAGTTACATAAAATTTAATTAAAAAGTCGGGGAGCGCCGTTTGCGCTCCCCGACTTTTTTAAACGTCTCAAACTATAATTGCCATTTTTATTGCTTTTACCGTGCAAAAATGTTATTCTATATATAAGATTTTTTAAAATTATGACCGATTATGTCATATTTAATGTCTTATAATGCTTGCAAGAAGCTGTCTATAATCATTTTGATTGATTTTCGGTGCGGACGACTTCGAGGAGAGTCGCCTTGAAGATATTATGCTACAGGCCGTGGACTACAAAGTGTGATTTATTATGAATGAAAATGCAAAATTTTAAAGTGCGCTATTGAAGAATTGAAAGAAATGATGTAGAATGTATAAGGTCAAGTTATGGATTTAATACCACTATTGATATACATTAACTTTAATATTAAAATTTAAGAAAAAAAGAGGAGATATACTATGGCTACATTGAAATATGAAGTATGCGGGAAACTTTATACTGAACTTAAAAATAAAATCACTGCACCTAAATTTCAAAGAAATTTTGTATGGAAGAAAAAAGCCCGTAAAGAATTGATTTATTCCATAAAACAAGGATTACCCATAGGATCATTTCTTTTACAAGCAATGGATAAAGGGCATTACAATATAATAGACGGCAGACAAAGGTTTTCCACACTGCTTGATTATGAAGCACACAGATATGACTATATAGAAGAATCGGATTTAAACGACGAAAAGGTTAAAGAAATGTTATTATCTGTGCCAGGCATAGAAATATATTTTAATCAATTCAATCTTGTTGCACAAAAAAAGATTATATCGGATATTAAAAAAATTGCGCTAAAACAACTGAAAACAAAAGATGCTGTTAAATCAGATGTAAATTTTGAAATCACCGACGCGGTAAAAATTGCATTTCCAAATCTTTCTAAAAGCGATTTAAAGACTTTAAATGTAAGTATAGACAAATTTTACGATTCAGTTTGGCAAATATTAGATACTTCTAATATAGTATTACCTTGCATTATTTTTAACGAAAATGCCACCGATGATGAAATAGTAGCTACTTTTATAAATCTAAATACGAAAGGGACAAAGCTGAGTAAATACGATCTTTATTCTGCCACATGGCAAAATGATGTTATTGCAGTTGACGATGATGAAATAATAGAAAAAGTAATTTCTAAATATAGAGACAGTTTGGAGGGCAATCAAAATATTGAAACAAGAGATTTTAATGAGACGGAAATCCGCAACAGTAGGCAAATCAATGTATTTGAATACGCATATGCCCTTTCCAAACTAATAGGCGAAAAATGCAATAATAGGATTTATCAAGTTAAAGATGCAAGCGAAGTAGATTCTTTAGGGTTTTCAATTCTTGCAGGGCTACTAAATGTCAACAGCAAAAAAATGGTAGAATTAGCGAATAAGCTTTGTGCAAGTAAAATCAATTATGCAATTTTGAAAAATAAAATTATATCCTGTACGCTTGATATTCAGAAAAAATTAGATTGGTATTGCACTTCACCAGATGGTAAGAATTATTATAATCACACATTTAATCAGTTGGTTAGCTATATTATTACAGTTTTCAAAGCCAAGTATGAAATCACAAACGATGGAAGAATTGTAGATAATTCCAAACGTAGCAAATTGAATGATTTCTTTAATAATTTACCTATGTGGTATTTGTATGACAACATAAGAGGTTACTGGTTAGGGTCTGGTGATACAAAATTAGACAGTTTGGTAATAGTAGACGATATTTTTCAATCTAGATATTTTGGCAAAGTTGCAGAAGATACTTTTAAGACAGCAATGTATGAATGGATAGCGGAAGAAAATAAGGATAAAAATGTAGCAGTTAAGCCAGAGATTAAACTATTCATAAATTACATTATAAAAAGAAGATGCAATGAACCGCATGAATCTATGGACATTGAACATATTATTCCGCAGTCTAGGCTTGAATTGCTTATTACACGGGAAAAGAATGTGGCAGGAATATCTTCACCCGCGAATTTAACTTTATTGCCGAGATTTGACAATAGGTCAAAACGTGAAAAAACATACTATGAGTTAATTGAGTCAAAAGATAATACTGCGTTGACTTATGATAAAAATTTATTGGAAAAATATTTATATCCCGAGCATCAAGAGATAAGTTTTGTTGAATCTCAGTCGAGTTTTAATGTTGCAAATTATAATCAATTTAAAAAAGATCGTACTAACACTTTGGTTAATTATTTTTTTGAAATTTACTATCCAAAAAATTGATTAAAATTTATACTACATTTTAGGTGTCGATATGGATTATCAAGAAATCTTTAAAAATATATCCAATCAAACTAGAATAATCGATATACCGCAATCGCAAGTACAATCGATTATTAAAGGATTAAGACATTCAGTATTGGATAATTATAATTTTGCCAAGTCGCAGATTCCTTCATATGCGGTAAATTTAGTCAGCACCGTAAATATGCAAGTTACTCCCACTTTATCCGCAGTTCGGCAAGCGTTAAATCAATTAAACTGCCCGCCACTGGTTTCTTTATTAAAAGATACCAATAGCATTTCAATACAGTTGTCGGGAATTTATGATATTTGTCATGAAATATTTCATAACACGATTTTTGAATCTGGGGCAAATAAGGTTGATGAGGAAACTTGCGAAAAAATAATTGTTGATAGTGCCATTGCAACAAATAACTTAGTTCAATATGAAAATAACAGCCCAATAAAAAAGAGAAATATCTTAAAGCAGTTTTTAAAAAAGTTAAAAGCGATTTTTGGCACAAATATATTACCGTTGTTGCTTTTTCTGCTCGGCCCTTGTTTACAAGATATTTATACCGAGCGACTTAAACCATTTATATATTATAATGAATTCGTCACAACTCAAATGGAAAATCCCGATTGTGAATTAAGGTTTGTCACAAAGGCAACTAATTTATATGCAGGTAAGCGCATGAAAAAGATAGTTGCATCCGTTGAAAAATATGAGATTGTTGAAGTGCTATATGATGGCGGAAAAATTATCAAAGTTAAATTGTTTTATGGCGAAGAAGTCGGTTGGATATATAGAAAATATACAAGAAATAGCAAATAAATAATTACAAACTTAAGAATGTTGTCAAACACTAAAAATATTATTTAAAGGTCGACGGGTTCAAATTTATCTAAAATATAATATAAGCAAAGCTTATATTTCGGGCGGTGGGAAGGCGTATCAATCCCAAATATCGCGGCCAAGCGAAAAATTTTAAGAAATTTTTAAAATTTTTTCGCAAAATGTTGCATAAGGCAATCCGCGGTGATATAATTCAAGCGTAATTTTGTGAAAAAATTAATTTACGAGAGCGCGAGAGAATAAAATGCAAAAGATGCTGGCGGAAGTGAAAATAAAAAAGCAAGCTA
>CANQAY010000015.1 GCA_947589025.1 uncultured Clostridia bacterium | reverse complement strand
GTAGTGGTGTAAAGAATAATAATAATGGTTGTAATCATTTATTGACTTTATTTTGTCGGTTTTTATCAGTTTTCCGTTTTTAGTCAAAAAAAAGACATCATATTTTTTAATGTCCTCATTCATATTATATTTACTCATTTTAAAACCTTTTAAGCTGATAATTTAAGCTCGTTTTTGTCTTTATCATTCGGAATCAGTTTATAAACATCCCATATACTTGGTTGTCCGAAACGATTACATCCTCTTTGTTGTTCGTTTTCGATTCTGTATTTATCGCCTTGAAATTTCAAACGAGTTCTTAAATCTCTTATGACGCTTGGAGCGTGTCTAATACCATAAATTGCGTGGCATTGTAAATTCGTTATTTCTCCAAAAGTCAACAAGTGCCAATAAACTTTATCCGCTTGAGTTTTTTTGCAAAAATCTTTAAAGAACAAAAAATTTAAGCTCTGCGGCACTTTGAAAAATACTTTTAATTGCCGAACAAACTCAAGGAATCTATTGTGCAAAATTAAATCCTCCTTTGTGATCTCCGTCATTTAAGCTGCCCTCCTTTGTCTAAAATCTTCTCCCGTCAACGGAATATAAATAAAATCTTGAATTAATCTGCTTGTTATAGCTTTACCCCTGTTTTTCTTTTTTCCGTTTATTAGTATCTCGTAATTATTTTTTAAATCTTCTATGCCGTCCTCTGTTGTTATTAAAGTTGGTTTCATAGCCTCATAGCGTTCATTGATTATTGTATATAGTGTTTCTACTACCCATTGTGTCCCCGTTTCTTTGCCTAAATCATCAATAAGTAAAGCCGGAACATCAATATAGGGTTTAATTTTAAAATCTTCTTTGATTGCCGCTATCATTCTTGTAATATTGATAACCTTTATAGGATAGCCTTGATTCAACAAATCGTTTGCTATTGCACAAGCTAAATGAGTTTTGCCGGTTCCGACACTTCCTTGTCCGGCAATTATTAATCCCGTTCCTGTTTGTAGATGTTCTTTAAAATCTGCTACATATTTTTTCGCTTTTTCAAAAGCATTTTTTTGGATCGGGTTTTCGCAAATAAAATTTTCAAAAGTTCTTGTTTGAAAACGCTTTGAAATTTCAGCCTCTTTTTTTAATTCTTCCGCTAAAGCTCTTTGTTGTTCTTGTTTACAAAAATCTGCTATGATGTTTAAGTTTTCGCCTTTTAAATATTTTTCAATAGCTTTATTTTGCACTTCGTCGCTTGCGGTCCTAAAATCATCAATATACGCAAGATCGTATTCACTTTGAAATTGCGGTCTTAATTGTTCATAGTCCATTTTATTTTCCTCATTTTGATAAACTCATATAAAAATTTTCTTGTTTTGAAACAATTTTTTTATTTTCGGCGGGCTTATTACTTTCGCTTTTTTTCTCCCATACCGCAATAATTTTTTGTTTCCAATTTTTTATAGGCTTGCCTTTACTGTCGATCCAGCCTCCAGCGTTGTAATAATCATAAAAGCGTTGAGGATCAACGTCATTACTACGCTCTAAACAATAATTTTTTATTTCCTCTAATGTAGGAGGAACAAATTTTTTTGTTTTATTTATATTAATAATTTTATTATTACATTCTTTAATTATTACATTATTGTTTATCGAGTTGGAGCTGAGTTGGGGCTGAGTTGGAGCTGAGTTGGAGCTGGCTTGGTTTTCGTGTTGGTTTTGATAATTTTCTAAACTCTGATAACGGTCATAATTATTGACTTTGAGTATTACGCCCCTTGTTGTTTTTTGTGTTGTACAAAATTGTACTTTTTCACTTTTAGCCCAGCGTAAAAATTCATAAATCTGTGTAATTGTTACCCCGCTTGGCTTATCTTCTTTAAAATTAAAAAAATTACTCCCTCTTGGGAATAATCCGTCTTTGTGATTCACTTTTAAAAGAATATAGAGAAAGATTTTTAAATAAGCCGGCGGCTTTCTCCATATTTCAGAAAATAAGATATTGCGGGATAATAAAATACATCCGCCGTGAATTGTATCATTATCCATATATCCCTACTCCTCTATTGTTTTTGCTATATGCACCGAATAATGCGGGCTTTTATCTGTCGTTGTATCATCTTGTGGAATCTCCCACAAAACTAAATATTTATCGGGTGTAATTGTCAGCGGTTGTATGCTTTCATCCAATTTAATTGATAAATATTGTTTTCCGTTTTCCGTGAATTTAAACCACGCCGCACCTATCTTTGTGCTTACGACTTTTTTAGCCATAATATCCTCCCATATTTTCGTATTTGTTTCTCATAGCCTCGTTTGTTTCGCCTTGCTGCATAAATTTAATTATGCTTTGTATTCCGCTAATTTCCGATTGATAAGCCTTTAAAACATACTCAAGCCCTTTATACTCCTGTTCGTATTCGTTCATATCTGAAAATGTCGTTATAGCCTCATCAGAATAAATCGGATCCGCAAATAACATAGGTATTTTATTTTCAAAAGCTGCTTTATTTTTATGCAAGCCCGCTTTATAAATCAATACCGTTATTTTATTAAGGCTTTTTGCATACTTTTTTCTTGCCTCATAATAGGTAAAAGCTAAGTTTTTCATCTCGCTTGAGGTTCCCAAAAGTTGCTCCGAAAAATCCTCTACACTTGGTATTTCTATCTCGCTCGCCATTTTTACCTCTATTCGTCAAAATCTGCAAAAGGATCTTTTACTTGTGTTTGTGTCGATTCTTCCTCTTTTTCTTCTTTTTCGTCGTCCTCCTCTACCGTTTTTACTGTTTTTGCCTCGATATATTCGCTATTATCGACATATTGAGGTTGCCCCGATTCGTTGATTATAGCCATATCGTTTTGTATTGCGGTTTGAAAATCAACAGACATTAAGCCCCACTTGCTTATAAGTTGACGGAGCATTGTTTTAAACGCCATACCGTCAAAATCTTTACTCCAAAAGCTCCAATTTGTACCTTTTTTAAGATCTCGCCTATAAGCCTGTGAGTATTTTTTAGCGTGAGCCTCCATTTTTGCCTTAGACCAGTAAAGAGTTTTTATAAAGCCGTTTTGATATTCAAACATAGCATAATAGCCTATTGTCGGCGTTTCTTCTCTTTCTGTATCGTCCTCAATCAAAGATACTTCAAGTGTTTCATCAAGCGGGTTATAATTTTTCAATTCGCCCTCTTTAATTGCTAAAACATTGAGCTTTTTATAAAAACCGGAGCGGATCGCAAGTTGAATATATCCCTTGTAACCTAACTGGAATTGTGCAACGGTTCTTTCATTATTTGTATCTTTATAAGGGACTATATAATATTGTCCCAGTTGTGGGCTTGCTGATAGTTTTAAACTTTCTCCCAATAATGCACTTGCTAAAATTGTTGAATGCTCGCATTTTGCTATGTCGGGATTATTGGCAACAAGTGATATTAAACTTGTTATAAATTTTCCCCCGTCTTTTCCGTTCATCATCTGATTAATTTTGTTTTTTACTGCGTCCGACGCCATATAAACAGAAAACGTGGACTTTTTATTTTGCTGCGTTGTTGTTATGCTATTTGAGATTGACATTTTTCAATACCTCCGTAAATAATATTATTTGCCTTTAAATAGTCGCCTAAAGCCATAAGTTGTTGTTTTGTACCTTTTACCCAAAACTCTTTATAATAAATCTTTTCGGGTTTAATAGGTGTAATATTTTCAACGGTATGGGTAACTTGTTGCGGTTCTTCTTTGTTTTCTTTTTTTTCCGGTTCTTCGTCCTGTTGTTCCGATTTTTGTACGTTTATTGCCTTTTTTAAAGTTTCGAGGCGTGTTTTTTCTGCCATAGCTAAAGAAAAATCAAAAGTTTGTAAATATTTATCCTTAACTTGCAGCTCAAAATCGGAATCAAGTTTTAAATCTGTAATTACCGCTAAATCTCCTTTAATTTTTCCAATTTTTTCAATTATTTCCCCTTGAATAGTAGTCATTTTGTAGGTCGAATTTATCCATTTTGGATTAAAAATTTTATCCAATGAAACAATATCTTTTAAATCTGCAATATTTTCATTGAAAAATTTTGTTATTTCTTCTTTTTTTG
>CANQAY010000014.1 GCA_947589025.1 uncultured Clostridia bacterium | reverse complement strand
GAAAATTTATTAGTATCAAGACCAGAAATAGGAATATATAAAAGCCTCATATTTGAGGAAAAATTATCATCAGTTAAATAATATATATCAGGTGTAACGCTTCCAGAAGTAGGAAATTGAGAAACACCAGACCATACGACATTATAAGAAATTTTTGCAGATTTTAATAATTCAGATGTCTCATCAAGCGTAAATTCTTTAGAAAGAGATGAAGGAACTGCGAAAGCCGTAAAAGTCAAAGCATTTACAGCCAGAATGACAACTGTAAATATAATTGCTAATCTTTTCACGGCTTTTCGCTCCTTTTATGGTGATAAAAATGACCCCTCAACAACAAGGGCGTGCATTACAGCACACGAACAATTTTGCCCGAACGATTACGGAGAACGCATATATCAATTTTTTCTTTATATGCGTTTACCAAATCGCCCTGCACATCGGGAAGATTATCGGAAACGAAGTCTTTAAAGCTGATACTGCCGACAACGTTTGCGTCTGTGCTCGCCTCTGTGCAATAGAATGAATAGCCGTGAATATTGTTGTCTTCAATATCTACACGTCTATAACCTACAACAGTCATTTTCGCTAACCCCCTTTACTTTTGATTGTTTATTATCAATAATCGCTGAGTAATACTGTTCATGACATACTCGAGTGATTATATGCTGATATGATTTCATAGCAGACCAAAGGGAAGATTTGGGATTGCTACATAAAAATTCCATAGTATCCGAAAAACTCCAATGATTTAGAAGAATCATATTAAGAAGAATTTGTAGAGCTTCCAAAGAATCAATACGCATCTCTTCACGCTCAGATATCAACGAAGTTGAACCTTTAATTTCATCTTTTGGATAAATAGTTTTACCCTCGTAAACCGACTTTAAGTCCTCGTGAGTAAAATAAAGAAGATAGCCAGCAAGAGAAGAAACAGGCTCAACGTGGAAATTCTCACCAGTAAATTGTGAAAGCATTTCCTTGACACCAGAAAGGTATCGCGGATTATCAAATTGTATTACAAAATGATAATGTGCTTTTTTTAACTCGCCAGCTTTATGCTCTCCAGATAATACAGATTTGGATTTTTCAGTGTAAACATCTTTATCGTGCAAAATCCAAGTACACCGATAATAATTCGGAAAATAAGAGAGGAGAAAAACGTGCTTATCATCATCCGGATAAAGAATCATCGCCCAGTTACGAGAACGCGGATTTGACTTTTCATTCATTTTCATCACCATAGAATAATATACAACAAAAAAATAAAAAAAACAATTTGCAATATGAACAAAATAATAGTTTTATGAATATGCATTTTTAATAAAGATTATACTTTTACGCTTTAAAGTGAGGGCTTGACTTGACACAACCGACACTTAGTTGGGGGGGGGTTATTGTCGTAGTACCCCCCCCCTCGCATTTGAAACGGACTACGGATAATTTTTCCTTTTGTTGATTGTCAATTATACCGCCTCGCTCTTGCCTGTCAAGGGTCGTAAAAAATAAGAAAGCGTTTACAATAGTAATTGTAAACGTTTTCTTAATTTTTACTAAAATTAGAAAGCTAGTTCACAATGTAATTGTGAACATCACTTTCTAATTTTGCCCTTGAGCAGTCAACTCCGCTTCGGCGGTGTTGGAAAGACATCAACCAAAGGATAAATATTTCGGGACTTTAGTGCTCGAAAGTGCATAAATCAAAGCCAAATTTGCCGGCGGGCATAAACGCGAAAGGAAGATAAAAATGAAAGAGACAACAAGGACATCAAGGACAGCGGGGTATCTCGAAAAGATATTTCGCAAAATCAACGCCGACTTCTTCGGCAACGAGCTCGAAGAACCAATCATCACGATTCAATCAACGCCATGTTCGTACGGACACGTTACAGCGTGGAAAGCGTGGAAAAGAAAGGAACAAGGATGCTACGAGCTCAATATCAGCGCGGACTACATAAGACGCGATATATGCGAAGTAGTTGCTACAATGATTCACGAATGCGTACATATATATTGTATGCAAAAAGGAATCAAAGACACATCAAGACAAGGACAATATCACAACAAGCAATTCAAGTACGAGGCAGAAAAAAGGGGGCTAATAATATCAAAGGACGAGCATTACGGGTGGACAATCACAGAGCCGAGCGAAAAGCTTATTCAGTGGTGTATCGACAACGACCTCAACGACATAGTAATAGGACGAACACCCGACCTAAAACCTATTTTCGGAAAAATCGGAAAATTAGAAAACGACGAAGAAGAAAAGCCAAAGCCCAAAAGCCACTCGATAAAGTATAAATGTCCGAAATGCGGAAACTCAGTAAGAGCGACCAAAGTAGTAAACATCATCTGTGCAGACTGCAACGAAAAAATGATTGAGTGTTAACATTCAAAAAAATTGAGCTAACAAACTATACGGACAGAAAGGAAACACACAGAAAGCAAATCACAAATCAAATAGCAAAATATTGATGTTAACATTACAATATTAACATCATCAAAAACAGCTTAAAAAATGAAGAATAAAAGAAACGCCCCGCGCATATGCGCGGGGCGCCTCTGTAGAGGTGGTGTGAAATAGATAATTATGCTCCCCACATAAGTTTGCGGATAATCTTGAAAACGAGCATTGTCACGGATACCGCAACGCCAAAGACGAAGAGGTAAAGAAAAGATTCAGAAGACAAAAGCGCGGTTGCTTCATCAAGAATCCACTGCCAAATGTACTGCAAACAAGTACTAATCGCCGAAAAGATTGAAACGCCAGTCATTTATTATACTCCTTTCTCGCTTATAAGCGAAAATTAAATATATTAGCCAAAAGCCTATAGATAAGGTCTATAGACACGACTACCAAAAGGATAATAATTATACAGCTTGAAAAATATAAATATGGCTGTTCTTGATATGTAATTTGAGAATTATAATATTGCCAAACGTGTCCGACAAGCCGTTGAACAAAATCATATATACTCGAAATAGAAATCATCATCTAGAAGATACCCCCGTAAAAGAATATATCATCTTGTATATTATCCGAACAAGCACAATAACAACAGCAAATATGCTTACAGGGATAAAACAAGGAAATTTAACGACGTTTAAAAATATGTTTAATATATTTATTATAAAATCTAAACAACTCATCTTTTAAATTCGGCTCTCCTTCATAAGGGATATATTGAGGCGGTAAAGGCGGCATTGGGTCACACTCCCAAGAATCAAAATATTTATAATATGCGGGTCTAAATATTATCTCCTTGAAAATACGATTACTAAGACGGGGACGAGAATATCCCATAAATATATCACCGTAACGCCGACCTTCAACTTTTGGATTTACAAAATCAATACCGTAAGGAATCAAATACTTATAACTGAGAAACGGAAAAAGAATTGAACGCTTTAACATATAGACACGTTCGCATATATTTCTAATTTTAATATCGAGAGCGTCCCATTTCTGCAAAAGAAAAATAATATCAACATGATGATGTCGATGTTCGTTCATAAACTTCATTAAACTTTTAGAAAAGTTCTTAAAATCGCGGGAATCTGCAAAATTGCTAGCCTCGTCAACAATTATAAGGGAATTGTCGAGATTAAATTTTCCGATACACTCATTATCGATATAAGTATACCCGTCAATTTTCGCGTGAAAATTGCCATAAACATTAGGATATTTTTTTACAGCCTTTTTTATTACTTTACAGGCATAAGTTGTTTTACCACAACCACAAATTCCGAAAACGATTTGAATCAATGATAAATCAACTCAATTCTTTGTATAACAATATCGAAAGGATCGTCAAAATTTTTAGAATCATTAACCAAATCATCACGAGCTTTTTTAAGTGCAGAAGTTGCTACACAATTAAAATAATGATTTGTAAATACAGAAAACATATCCATTTTGGGAACGTAATAAAAAATATTGACAGTAATCATAATATCACCTTTTAAAATAGATTAAACAAATTACGATAAAACAACAAGCAATCAATAAAGTATTAAAGTCAAATGAAGCAGAAGGAAGATTAGAGGACATCGGCATAATTGAATCAGACTGCAATATTTCAGTTGTAACATCAGGATATTGCGAAAATATCTCAGGTTGAGTTGTAATAGATTGTAAAATTTCCTCAGAAGTTGTTACAGGCTCGAAAACTTCGGGAGCAGCTGTTACAGCCTCAACCGGATTATCTTCAATATATTCTTCGGGGATTTCATTTAACATCATGTTTCACCTTTATCTTGCTCAATTTAATTTCTTTAACAGATTGAACAGAATCAAGACCATTATTAAAAGCATAGGAAAATCCTCTTGAAATAAGAGGAAAAATAACAAAACGTAAAGAAAGGTATATAACAAACATAGCAGTTATAAAGGGCAATATACCTAACTTTTCGTAAAATAATTTTGCAAAATTCCAGCCATTTGTGAAAACGGTTGAAAACATTTTAGTAACAGATTCCCAAACAGTCATTAAAATTCAACTCCAATCAATCACCCAAATATTTGGTTATTCTTAATACAATTACGAGGGTAAGTAATAAAAAAATTACGGACGAAATAGAAAGGGGGAGCCAAGCCAGAGCACCACCCAAATATACAGGAACATTTTTCACCAGTCCTATAAAATATATAATATCTTTAACAGTTGATATTAAGAAATCAATACATTGTGATATTGCTTCCCAGATATTTGTTAAAAAATCACCGATAGCAGATAACACTAACCATCACTCCGACCATATAAAAGAATTGAAACAAGGGCAAAAGCGAATAATAAAAGTATACACCAAATTTGCCACGACATTCCGTGAACTTGTAAATCACCAGATTCGAACATCATACCAAAAAGCGCAAAGGGCGTACCTACAGGATTATTAAAAGCCTCTTTTAAATCATCACCGGCAGAGACAATATTGTCATTAAGACCAGAAAGAACCTCGTCCTGCTCAGGAGTTAAAGTTACCGCGCCGACCTCGGATTCATAGTTACTAAAAATTTCTTCATGCTCAGAAAGAACGGACTGTTGAGATTGTACAGCCTCAGATTGAGCGGGAGTTGGATTTGTTAAAATATCCTCAACAGAACCGTCTGGTATATCAGGCTCAGGAGGAACAACAGAACCACCAGAAGAATATCCGCCACCTTCTTCCCAAGAAACAGAAAGAGGAGCAAAAACAAAAGCTAAACCAGCAAAATTTGAAGAAGTTGCAAGTATATCAATAGTAGGGTTATAAACTATTGAAAAAGTATCAATGTTAGAACCTTGACAATAAATAACATCAGGGTCATTTGAATACTTTAATATTCCATCACTTGCAAAATGAACAAAATAATGCGAATCACGATTAGTATAAAAGCGAGCATTTAACTCATTTAATAAAGAAAAATTAGTTGAACCACTCGGCGAAGAATTTACTTTATAATCGGAAACAAGAGAAGAAGAAGATTTTACACTATATATAAAATTATGCCACCTATAAAAAGTAGGAGCAGAATTTGAAGACGATTTATAAATAGAAGCAGGAGCAAATGCAAATTTTACAGTATCACACTTTGTAACAGGTAAATTAAAATCAATATTGACAGTCAAAGACGAAAATTTATTAGTATCAAGACCAGAAATAGGAATATATAAAAGCCTCATATTTGAGGAAAAATTATCATCAGTTAA
>CANQAY010000013.1 GCA_947589025.1 uncultured Clostridia bacterium | reverse complement strand
ATTTCTAAAATCAAAAAAATATTTTCTTACAAATTAAGAAAGTCAATCAAAGCTCGTTACCGTTGCATCGAAAACTGCTTTAAAACGAAAGACTGGATAGACGAAAATATTTATTATATTTCCGCGAACGAGGGCAAAGTCGGTTCAGGCAAGTCGTCGTTTATGGTCGGAGTATCGCACTACCGAACATTAAGCTATCGCGAGCGAATCGACGATGATATGTCCTGGATTGAATTGATCTATTTTCAAATCGATTTTGAGGCTTTAAAGCAAACAATCAATGAGCTGTATACTAATCATCATACGGCTTCTGAAATCGTTGATACATTGTTAAATACACCTGAAATTCAAAATATGTTCGCCTTGTCTTATTCTGACTATTTAACCGAATACGAGGGCTCTGAGCTCTTAAGCAAATATATTCACGCTTATTGCGCACAATTACGCAACAACTACACGATGTCCTCAATGATGATATTTAACCGAATCACTAATAATTTCAATATAGATTTTGATGCTGATGTATTCAATATCAAAGACGAAAAAGCAATGTCGAAGTATTATGTACCGGATTACTGCACAATAGTTGACGATGAGCTTGCTCTTTCATCACTGAAAAATACATCGGACTATCGAGTTATATCATCGACTGGAGCGGATTCTTATTTGCGGTTAATTCGCCAGGTAAAAGAAGAAACTGTTTCTTATTTGTTCTCTTCTCAAAACACATCGCGCATTGCACCGATTGTGCGCGAACTACCAAATATCTATTTTAAGCAACTCGGAATCGAACCCTGCGGGCAATTAATGCCATTGCAACATTCATTGGAAAAGCGACAAAATCGATTAAGTCGTCGCATTGAAAAGTATTTAAAGAAACAAAAGCATCTTGATCTAATTCCGCAATTAAAAGCTCGCATTTTCGATTTGTACCAGGAACGTAAAAAAATCGAGGCTGCCTCTTTCAGAAAATATGCAGTCTCATATTCAACGGATCCTGACAGTCCGACCGAGCGAAAAGTTTTTGAGGCTTATTTCCCTATATCGTGGGTGCGTGGAACCTATAAATCACACGAGTATAACGCTTTAGAGCATGAGTTAAATGCCGGGTCTAAAATCAATGATTTTAACGTTAAAGTTATTCAATCGTTTAAAGATTCACACATCGATAAAATTAAGAAACTGCGAGCTCCTGAGAGCGGTCAAAACAAAAAAGAAAAGAAAGAAGATGATAAATTAATCGCCGAAAAAGTTCGTAAAAAAATTGAAAAAGAAAAAAAAGCTAAGCTTGAAAAAGTAAAGGAAATCAAAAAATGAAGTTTTACCGAAAAATGACTTATCCAGAAAAAATTAAATTGTTTACTAAATTAAAAGATGATTGCTTTAAGAAATTAAATAAAGCTAAAAAGAAAAAAAGTATAGAGGCATTAAATAACGTTATCGATTATTACTCGGCTTGTATTTCTGATTTAAAGCAAGATCATACGTTATTTTCAAACTATTATACTTTTTCCAAGCCACAAAACAAAAGAAAGGAATTAAGATAAAATGGCATCAACTACGACTAAAAAAAGTTTATTTACTATACGAAAAAAGAAACGCGCGAAACATCCTCAAGTAATTGTGGATGCAAACAAAACAAAATTTAAATCAATGGAAATTACTCATTCTAAAAAAAGTGGTAAACGAAAAAATATTCATTTAAAAAAGAATCCTAATTCAGAGGATAGTAAAGAAGCTTATATTAAAAAACAGATAATTGAGGATTTTAAATTTCAATATTCAAAAGCGTTTAAAAATTATAATTTGAGTAACGCTGACATAGATGAATTAAAACGCTATTTGGATACAAAGAAAAAGAAATAGCGTGATAACAAAAAAGGAAGTAGCGCTGTGTCAGAGTCATTAGCTCCTACGTCCTACTTCCAATATTATTATAGTTCAAAAATTGTAAATATACAACAAGGAGATTAAAAAAATGAAATTTACATATTACTCAGTTATTATGGTGCTTTACGGCGATAAAGGCTATCCGATAGCCGCACAAGATCTTTATCATTCGGAAAATTACACGATGGCGACCGACTATTATAAAGGGCAGCTAAACCTAAACAAAAAAAATGATCATTGGCCCGAAAAGGTCAAACGTGTTGAAATCAGCTTGTGTGAGAATGAGTTAATAGTTGGATCTATCACTTTAGATCTAAAAGACAATTATCTAGTTGATACATTAGAATCGGGTATAATCTATGCAGCAAAAGTATAAAACAATACAGTATCCGAAAAGCTAAAGGAATAAAAAATATGCAAGTAAAAATTTATTTTAAAAATCGAAAAAATAATACATCAATTTTAGTGGGTGAATTAATTTCTAATTCACCAAAAACTTTGTCTATCGCTAAAAATTGTTCCAATAAAGTTTCTAAAATATCAGCTAGTAAAATTGTAGCTATCGAATATGATTTAAATCATTCAGGAGGTACTCAAGATGGATAAAGATCAATATTCAGTTCATGAATTTTTCGGTAAGAAAAAGAATTGATGTTAAAGAAAGGATTAAATTATGGCAACAAAAAAAGATTTGCAAAATGAGGTAAATCGCTTAAACGCTAAGTATTGTAAAAATACTAAAAATCATTTGGTTATTGATAAAGACTATGGTTGTGATTTTTCTGTAGGGTTGACAGGTAAAACTTATAAGCGCGGTAACAAGATATATTATCGTAAAGATTCGTTGGGCAGTTTTTGTGCCAGTATTGGTACTGGTTATTATAAAACGGCTACTGATGCTTTAAGCGCTCTTTATAAAGCTGACGCTAGAGGTTGGATTAAAAATTCTATACTTTATTACGAGAAACGTAGATTTAAATAATTTATTAATCAAATTATTAGCGACGTTGAAAAGGGTGGTGATGAAAATGTTTAAATTGAAAATAACAACGTCAAATGGTGATAATGATGTACTTAGCAACGTCAAACGTCTTTCTTCTGAGGTTCTAAATGATATTAATTACTTAAAGATTATTCATGCGAATGGTGACGTAAGATTCTTTCCGCAAAATGATTTAAAAGAAGTATTCATTTTAAAGACTTAATAAATTAAAGGAGATTAAAACTAATGCCAGTATATAAAGATAAGTTAAAAAAAGATCAGTCGACTGCCTGGTATTTTAAAACTTCGATTAATGGAAGATCTTTTTTAAGGCGAGGTTTTAAATCAAAAAAAGAAGCAATTCAGGCTGAAGCCATTTTTATCAGCAAAAATATTGATATTAAAAACAAAGCTAAAAATTTAACATATTGCGAGCTGCTAAATGAATATAAAAACTACTTAAAAAATGCGCTTAAAAGCACTATTTATTGTTCTAATGTTAAAAAAATAGATTCATTTTATAAAACGTTATTTCCTAATATATCGATTAATCGTTTATTATACAAAGATGTGTTAAAAGCTAGAGAAATAATCGACAAAAAGCAAACTTCCTCTGTTGATAAAAATCGTAATATTCGCTTCTTAATTCGCTTTTTTCACTATGTAAAAATTTATCACTACATTGATTTTTCTGAAATCGAAAAAATGCAACCTTTTCGTGATGATTCTATACATCGAATTAAGCCAAAAGCAAAAATGGTTCAATTTGATGAATTTAAAAAAATTTATGCTGCTTGCAATAGTGATTTTTACCGATTAGCTTTTTTAACATTTTATCTTTTTGGACTAAGACTGGGAGAACTTTTAGGACTGACGGTAGAAGCCTTTAATTTTGACGATCACATTTTCGAGATATTTCAGGAAGCAAATTTTAAAACTGGATCCGGAGGCTTTATTATCACTACTCCGAAAACAAATGATTCTAAACGTCTTTATTTAATGCCTGAAACTTACGAACAAATTGTGATTCAACATATTAAAAATTACAAACTTACTAGTAAAGATTTTATTTTTTTTAGAGCTCGCGGAAAAAATATATTCAGAAACGAACCGCGCCCGGAAGAAACTTTTAGGCGACAAGCGAACAATTACTGTCGGCACATTGCTCCAGACTTTCATTTTCATATGTTAAGACATTCTGCTGTAACATACCTACACGACAAAGGTGTTCCGCTTGCAGATATTTCTCGCTTTGTCGGTCATGGAAGCATTAACATTACTGAAGATGTCTATCTGGAAAAGTCTCAAGCCAAGCAAAAACAGATTGTTTCAATCTTGGAAGATACTATAAAACAATTAGAAAATAGTATCAAAATTAGTATCAAAAAATAAAAAAAGCCTAAATTTAGGCTCTTTATAATCATATGGTGCCGACAAACGGAATCGAACCGCCAACCTATTGATTACAAAACATTTTTTTCGCTATCCATGAACCGATAGTTATTGAGGAATTTACATCTATATAGCTTAGTTTTCCGGTCATAGTAGATGTCGATGTAATGATAATCAAAATCAAATACTACATTCTTTATTAACGATACATATCTATACATCGTTAACGATGATATATGAAAATCATTTTTCAAAGCTTGTGGATCTAAAAAGCCATCGACAAGTAATTCTATCATCATGAACACTAGAATCTCATTTTTGCTACGGATATTTTTGCCAGTAAACATTCATTTTATCACCTCGAAAAAAACATATCATACGACATATTCTGTTGACGGATATTTAAAAATTTTTTTCGCTAATCAAAAAATAAGGGTTGCAATCTAATCTGCTTCTGCCCTTATTTTTATTTTCGTCTAATCTGATTCACGGCGAAAAAAATTGCTGTTCCATCAATTTTTTTAAAATCTTATCGTGCATTCCTTTCGGAATGCGAACAATAAGGGTCCTTTGCTATGTGCAATGTTAAATTCCTTTACTCATCGAATTGCCAGGAAGCCAAAGCTAAGCAATAATTTACTTTGCGTTAGATCTACTCTACATAATTAACTTATCTTTGATAAGTTAAAAATTATTTTTATAGTTATTATATATATATATTTATAGTTATAGTTATTTAAAGGGGGTATGGGGGGAAATAAGCTTGTCACCGCAAAAATCATGTTTTTTGCATGCTAAAAGATCGTGCTATACACGAATTTCTTTTATCGTTTTTCGCAAATCGTCAATTTTGCGAAAAATATATGATAGAGTTATTCAAGTAGTCTTATTCATCACCACCCTTTTCATCGAAAAGACCATTTTCAACGTCGCTAATAATTTGATTAATAATATTTATTTCACCATTCATAGTATACAAGCGGCGAATAAAAACATCAACTGATGGATCCTTTAAATAAGATGAATTTCTACTAATATTTAATTTGTCATTTAAATATCTTAAAAATTGATTTTTATCCATCTTGAGTACCTCCTGAATGATTTAAATCATATTCGATAGCTACAATTCTACTGGTTGAAATTTTAGATATTTTATTCGAACTGTTTTTATCTACAGACAAAGTTTTTGATGAACGAGAAATTAATTCACCTACTAGAATCGAAATATTATTTTTTCGATTCTTAAAATAAATTTTTACTTGCATATTTTTCTTCCTTTAGCTTTTTGCTAAGTCTTATCTGTTTAGTCATAACGTAATATCCTCCATTAGAATTTCTGCGACTTCTTCGACGTTCTCAACTTCGAAGACATCATCTAACGAGTTAAATTTGATTTCGATTTCGAACTTAGAAAGAACTAGTTCAACTCTAGTTATTTCTTTGTTCCAATCATGAGCCGTGCGTATTTCATCACCTAATATTTTTAAAAACTTATCTTTTGCAACGAGTATGTTTTCCTCCCTTTCAAAAAGCGTTACGTCTCTTAAACCTCCCACATCGAATGTTAATCGATTGATTTCGTAAAAATTGAATTTCATTTTTTTAATCTCCTTATTGTATATTTAGAATTTTTGAACTATAATAATATTGGAAGTAGGACGTAGGAGCTAATGACTCTGGCACAGCGCTACTTCCTTTTTTGTTATCACGCTATTTCTTTTTCTTTGTATCCAAATAGCGTTTTAATTCATCTATGTCAGCGTTACTCAAATTATAATTTTTAAACGCTTTTGAATATTGAAATTTAAAATCCTCAATTATCTGTTTTTTAATATAAGCTTCTTTACTATCCTCTGAATTAGGATTCTTTTTTAAATGAATATTTTTTCGTTTACCACTTTTTTTAGAATGAGTAATTTCCATTGATTTAAATTTTGTTTTGTTTGCATCCACAATTACTTGAGGATGTTTCGCGCGTTTCTTTTTTCGTATAGTAAATAAACTTTTTTTAGTCGTAGTTGATGCCATTTTATCTTAATTCCTTTCTTTTGTTTTGTGGCTTGGAAAAAGTATAATAGTTTGAAAATAACGTATGATCTTGCTTTAAATCAGAAATACAAGCCGAGTAATAATCGATAACGTTATTTAATGCCTCTATACTTTTTTTCTTTTTAGCTTTATTTAATTTCTTAAAGCAATCATCTTTTAATTTAGTAAACAATTTAATTTTTTCTGGATAAGTCATTTTTCGGTAAAATTTCATTTTTTGATTTCCTTTACTTTTTCGAGTTTAGCTTTCTTTTGTTGTTCAATTTTTTTACGAACTTTTTCGGCGATTAATTTATCATCTTCTTTCTTTTCTTTTTTGTTTTGATTGCTCTCAGGAGCTCGCAGTTTCTTAATTTTATCGATGTGTGAATCTTTAAATGATTGAATAACTTTAACGTTAAAATCATTTATTTTTGACCCGGCATTTAACTCATGCTCTAAAGCGTTATACTCGTGTGATTTATAGGTTCCACGAACCCACGATATAGGGAAATACGCTTCAAAAACTTTTCGCTCGTTCTGATTGTCAGGATCCGTCGAATAAGCTACAGCATATTTTCTGAAAGAGGCAGCCTCGATTTTTTTACGTTCCTGGTACAAATCGAAAATGCGAGCTTTTAATTGCGGAATTAGATCAAGATGCTTTTGTTTCTTTAAATACTTTTCAATGCGACGACTTAATCGATTTTGTCGCTTTTCCAATGAATGTTGCAATGGCATTAATTGCCCGCAGGGTTCGATTCCGAGTTGCTTAAAATAGATATTCGGTAGTTCGCGCACAATCGGTGCAATGCGCGATGTATTTTGCGATGAAAATAGATAAGAAACGGTTTCTTCTTTGACTTGTCTTATTAACCTCAAATAAGAATCCGCTCCAGTCGATGATATAGCTCGATAGTCCGATGTATTTTTTAAGGACGAAAGAGCAAGCTCATCGTCAACTATTGTGCAGTAATCCGGCACATAATATTTAGTCATTGCTTTTTCGTCTTTGATGTTAAAAACGTCTGCATCGAAGTCGATGTTAAAATTATTAGTGATTCGGTTAAATATCATCATTGAGGACATCGTGTAGTTGTTGCGTAATTCTGCGCAATAAGCGTGAATATATTTGCTTAAGAGCTCAGAGCCCTCGTATTCGGTTAAATAGTCAGAATAAGACAAGG
>CANQAY010000012.1 GCA_947589025.1 uncultured Clostridia bacterium | reverse complement strand
CGATAGAATGCTTCTTCTTGCGCAACGCGCGAAGAAAGTTTTGAAAGTTTATAGGCCAAACGAATTGGCATTTTTTGATTTTGTACTTCTTGACAGAACTGCTGGAGTTCTATCAATGCTCCGAGTTTAACCTTCATTTGGAATCCTCCTTTTACTCTTTTCAAATATATTATATCAGAAATTTTAGAATTTGTCAAATTTTTACCAAGTGCCACCGTCAATTATTGCACCGCAGATATAAATTCCACCCTCAGAATTAGCCAAGATAATTTTATCTTTTCCTGTTGTTGCATAGACTTGAATAATTGCGTCTTCTTCAAGATTTGCGGTGTTAATTCCAATTTGATGCTCGCGTAAAGCAACCGTTGGCGTATTTTGCTTGTAGAATGTGTAAGAATCTAAATAAGTGGTAGCTACACGAAGATATGAACCATCTGTTAATTTTACTTTGGTACACAAAGCAGCTGTGGCATACATAATGGTATTGATGGGTTGTTTCGTTCCAAAAGTTACTTGACCAGAAATACCGGTGTTCTTTGAAATTTGTGGCATATTTGCAACGATGCCCTCTTCTTCTTCAAAACGACTATAGATAGTTTGCTCTATAACATCTATACTTGCATCACTTATTTCTGCGCCACTTACTAAATTTTCAATCGCGCCTCGTAAATTTGCGTTTTCATCAGGAGAAATTGCGAAGATAAGGCTGATTTGGTCAAAGCTGGAAGCTGTGTCCGCATTATTCTGTTCAAGCCCATTTTTGAGCTGATTCGCGGCCACGCCGCCTGCGTGGAAAATTGTATAATTGAGTTGATAACCAGTATCCCTATCTGTTTCAGAAGTTTTGTCAATTCTAAAATTTGCCTCAATGCCCTGGTCTAGGCCAAGATGACCAGGATATTCTTTTTCTGCAATAACAGAAGGATTTTTTATATGATAAAGTCGTATTTTATATTGGGCATATCGAGGATTTTGTATTGTTGGCATATGAATAATTGTTTCGTTATCCTCGTTATTCACCTGTGACGATGTAAATGTATAAAATAATGAATAAGTGGCGCTTGTTAAGTTACTGGGTATTGTTGCAGTTCTTTGGTATATATCATAATGAATATTTGTATCCTTTAATCCATAATTGTTTATAAGTGGTCGTTTAAAAACAACTGGTTCGTTACTAGTTACGGACATTTCACCAGTTTCATTAAGTTTCTGAGTTCCATTTATATAAATACCAAAATTATCATCTTCGTCAGGAAAAGCTAAAGGCCGAAACATAGAATAGTCATAAAATTTTATGTCACCACTTTCTAATTCATCGCCCAACAGGTTTATTGCAGATAACTTAACATATATGTCTGAATAATAATTATCTAATACCAAGCTAAGAGGATTATTACTAAAGCCCTCTTTTTCGCTATAGCTAGAATACATATTGCTTTTATCTATTGTCCATGTAAGTGTAGAATCTGACATACTAAAAGTATGATTAAGTGTCATCGTTTCAGACGGAGTACTTAGAGTATTTTTTCTAAAAATTGTTATCGTGAAAGTTGAACCTCCTGGTGGGGGCACTATATAGCTAGGTGTGTAAAGGTCAATGCTACAAGTTAGTTGAAATGTTGCAGCAGAAGAAGATAAATCATAAACTTGACTTGAAGTTGTCTTGAAATTATTAAATCTAAAGTTATAGACTTTGTAAACGGGAGGAGTTGTAGAAGTACCGTAGGTAGAAATGGCATTTACAGAAGAAGAGGTCTTATATCTTGTTATTAAAGATACAGTACACACTCCAAATGTGTTATAAAGACCAGATAAACTTTCAATGTTTATGCTTCGCGTTGTCGGAATGTCGCTATCACCTTCGCTAATTATTAAAGTTTTATCATAATTTACGTTATTATTAGTAATTCTTAAAATGTACTCTAAATCGTTATTACTACCAATGCCGCCACTATTTTTTAAACAATTTTCGGTTTTAAACCAAAGAGCCTTGTTAAAAAGATTATATTTGGAACTATCATTCGAATATGTTGCCCCAGAACTTTTTCCCATGACGTCTACTATTGTAGCAAATTTATAGGTTTGATAAGTTGAACTCCAAAGAGTTTCTTTAACTTCATTTAAACTGTCGGTTAATGTCGTCGTTATTTTATACGAGCTGCCCCAAGTACTATTTTTAATACCAAATAAATCAAATATATCAACTGTATAATTTGTGTTTAAGGAAGGATAGCTAAAAGTTTTAATTTTCGTGGTTTTATCTTCTCCACTTATTTTTTTAATACTAACCTTTAAAGAAGAAAGAGTAGAGGTAGAACGACCACTATTATTAGTATTTATAACAAAATAACGCCCACTATTAAAACTAATGGAAACATCACTCAATGTTTGATTCCTTGCTACGGTTATTGTTATACCAGAACCACTCTTCTCGAGTCCGTCATATGTATAAAAAGTATGAGATTCGCTACTGCCAGCAGAACCGATAGAGAAGGTAAACTGCGTACCAAGATTCTGAGTGGAAGTATCCTTAATCACGGTTCGAGTCTGTGTACTATTTGAGTCAGAACCTGCAGAAAGATTCACCGTTGCAGTTGTCGTTTCAGAGGATATTACTATTTTTGCGTTGTTTGAAAGAGAAGAACTATTGTAAGTAACAGTCGGTGGGTTGGGAAGAGAATTGATTACAGCAGAAGGACCGTAAACAAAAGGATTACTAAAGGAGGTATTAGTATTTACTGTTTCTACCCCAAAATAATATCTTTTTCCTCTTGTTGCATTAGTAATAGAAAAAGTACTTCCGCTAGTTGCATTATCCCATCTGTAACTATAATTACTAGCAGTTGGATTTCCATCTGCTCTAGCATAAAGTACATATTTTTTAATACTATTGCTAGTACCAGATGATGCCCCACTCCATTGTAACTTAACACTAGCGTTGGGCGTAATTATAGAATTACCAGAATATGTAAAACTAGTTGGCCCTTTAACGGTGCTTGCATATGACTCTAATGTTAATGTTGTGCTCATGGTCAAATTATCATTAAGTATTGACCAAGAGCTATGAACCATATGAAAATCAACTTTAATTGTTACTGTTTCAGAAGCAGAACTGCTTCGATTAAAAGTGGCAGTAGTATCGGTAAAATATTTTGCAACAGGTACGTTATTATTGTAAGAACAACTAAATTGTTTTCTGTTAGCATAAGAAAGACTTGCCAAAGTATGAGAATTTCCTTTTGCATCAGTAAGAGTAACATCCCACCAACAACTATGATCGGTAAAGCCACCGTTTCCTTGATCTTCAGATTTTAGTGAACAAGTTGACGTAGATACACCAGAATTATTAGTAGTTATATTTACTGTAAATGTAAATAATATACAATTTAAATTTTGAAGACTTGGATAATTTAATCCCGCCCATTTTGTTATAGTTGTTGAAGCCATATAATTCCTCCTTTAATTCCCTTTGACATAAATGTCATATCCACTAACATTAGTGGCCTCTCTATAAGTAACGTTTACATTACTTCCATCAAAAATAAGATTTGATTTACTAATTGAAAAATCTTTATAAGAAGTTACTTTTTCTGAACCAATTTCTAAAATTGAAATCTCTGATTGTTTAAAAGTAATATAATTACTTTGTAAATTACTTTCACCTATATCGGCCACAAGCTTTAAATTATTATTCCATTTAAATCCATAGTTATTAATCAAAAAATTGTCTTTAAAGTCAATAGCATCTTTACTAATTACCAATACTTCTTTTCCTTTTTTCTCATCTTGGTAAAAAGTAATTCCTTCTCCAACTATACTTAAAATTCTATTATAATTTGCTTCTTCTACATTATCCTCGGTAATATTTTCGGTTGAAGCAATTTTAAAAAATTCAATTCCATCAGCGCCACCTAATCCACAGTCATAGATTCCTAATGCTGCCTCAATCTCTTCTTCTTTAGCTTGAGCCTCCAAAATGTTTTCTGCACCACTCTGTGTATTCCCTACTTTATCAGCCCCGCCTATACCATAAATTTTTGCGGCTTTTAATGTAGAATTAGCTATTAAAGAATCCGTCATAACCGTTCCAGTAAAAAGACCGTTTGCAGCATACAAATAACCATTAGAAGTAACTTGGAATGGAGCTTCTCGAATCGCTTCCTCTGAAGGGCCATAAGCGCCAGCCCAAAAAATTATTGGTGAGGTATCTTTCCCTGTCTCGTCTTTAGCAAAAGTTGCGCCATTTATAGTGTTTACGCCTGCATAGAGGTATTCTGATTCTTCTTTGGATATATATTTAGTAGTAAGAGTTCCAGTTAAATAAACAGAATTAGCATATAACCCGCCAACATACGTATCTGGCGCATTTTCATCGGCCCCTAAAAGCTTTTCGTTAATAGCTCCAAGTACTATTTGAGTTGTAAAGTTTAAATCAACTTTTTTATCTAATTCATCTGTTGTTTCTTTAGATTCCTCATTGGCACTATATTCTGTTGAATCTTCAAAAGAGCTAATCGAAATAGAATTTGGTTGAATACCCATCGGTCCCACAACATTTTTAGAATTTGCGCTGACAATCCAATCTTCTTTTTCTCCCAATATAAAGAATAATTTTAAATCTTTATTTAAAGACTCGGAACAATTTTTAAAAGTAATAGTAATTTTTTGCCCATCTTCACTTAAAACCGTGCTTTTAATTCTTGCATATATTGTTATGTTCCCCTCTGGATTATCTACTGAAGAAGTATTTTCAGAAGTTAAAGCAACATAATAATTTACAGGAAAAACGGTTTCTATATTTGTACTATCTTTAATATTAAATTGTTCCGCTTCTATTATTATAGAATTGTTTTCTATATCAATAGATTCAATTCGCGCTGAATCTTTAAAAATAGTAGTGCCACCAGAAGCTGTAATCTTAGAGGCGTCAAAAACTACGGTACTTAATCTACCACTAACCTGAACATTCCGAAAATAAGCAGTATTTTCTCCTATTTCCCAAAAACAATTTGGCCATTCTCCAGCATAAATTGATAAACTATTATTATCAAAAGTTAACCCGCCGAGCTTCATTACTCCAGCTTCATATAATTTTATAGCGCCAGCTTCCAAGAAAAGCCCCGGTTCTCTATCGTTATTCGGTGGAATTGGATTATAGAGTCTAGCATTTCCAAAGGCTAAATAGTCATCAATAACTGCTTTGGTACCAATATGAATTGAATTAGCTTGAATATAGCCCTCTTCATTTTCATAGTTGCCATATAAACCATATAAAATATTGCCATTTGAATCATAGCAAATTAAGTTTTTATCTATAATTTCTAAACCACCAATATTACCTGTTGGTGCGCGCAATTCACCAGAAAAATAGCCATTAAGAGCATTTATTGTACCAGTAATAATTAAATCTCCATTTTCGGTAGCTTCTAAAACTGTTTCTGGATTATCTTTATAAATCTCTTTTAATCTATCTTTTATTAAATTTAAGGTGTCTTGTATTTCTTCTTCACTTGGTTCCTGTCCTTCAGAACCTTTTTTTGTTACAATAACTTCATAAAAAGTTTGCTCATTTTCTTCTTTCCCAATTTTATACTGCCTTAGTTCATAACCGTCTTTATCTTTATTATATTCAGAGTAAGAAGATAAATTATTATACTGTTCTTCAGAAAGAGAAAGATAGTATTCTTTTTCTTGCTCTTCTGTAGTTCTTGTAGCAAATTCGTAATTATTGATTGTTGAATATCCATAAATTCTTATTCCACCATCGTAAACGCTTAAACCATCTTCATTAAAAATTAACTTTGCAAAAGACATTCCAAGTTGATCTACTTGTTCAATTGTAACATTTCCTATTTGACCACCAGTTGCTTCTATTATACCTTTTAAAACAACATCATTAGCTTCTAGACGGCCATCATCATAAAAAGCAATAGTCTCTACATTACCCAAATTTTTTACAGAAAAAATCTTAGAGTAGTCAGCATCTTCACGAGTCGCTATATCGCCTCTTACATGTCCTTTTTCTTCGTTAGTGTCATAATAAAATTCACTAGCCCCAAGAATAACTCTTGGATTATATGCCGTTGGTCCAATATATAATCTATCTTTTAAGTAAAGAGCTCCTCCGTCATCAGTCATTAGGGTTGTTACGCCAAGCTCGTTTTTCAATTCCATCCCATAACGACCCAAGGTTGAAGCAGAAATTATTACAGTGTTTATATTTTCAGAGGCAGCTCCAAGTTGTTTTATTTGTTCAAATTCAGCGTTACTACAGTTAAAAGCTTTATCTAACTGCCCTAAAACATTATATACAAATTCATTTATGTCTTTCTTAATTATAGCGCGTATTCCATTATCTTCTTCAGAAGAAGTTTCGTTCGCTTTTAAGGTAATTTCTTCGCCACTAATAGAAAAAGTTCCTTCTTCTGAAACTCCCAATACCGGCCAAGAGAAACTATAATGTGTTTTATTCTCTTCGTCCGTGACAAGATAAAATGTAATTGAAGCGCTTTTGCTAGAATCTCCAACTCCCAAGTATCCCATATGAATCCTTTCATTCATATCACTATCAAGAACTTGGAACTCTCTATCGTTTGTAATTCTAACAGAGCCATTATCAGTTCTTAATCCGAAGCCCTTGCGCGTTAAATAAAAACGAGAAAAATAGGCAATTTTTTCTTCATCACTTACTATAATTGGCATTTTAGTGCTTTCATCAACCACTTCTATTGGCCGCGCCGCTCTAAAACCGCCATCGCCGGCTTCTTGTCCATCTGGATTGTCAACAACTCCATCAATCGCGTAAACACCATATTGGTCAAATCTTACAAAGTTATTTTGTGAGTAGCCAATTACTTCATCAGTTATATTACCATTTTCCGCTACTTTATACTTAACATTATAGGCTGTAATACCATTCTTATCCCACCTAAAAGTCGGATTAAGCCCATCCATTAAACGAATAACGCTTGTATCAATCTGACCGCTAGTAATGCAGTCAGCGTTAATACCATCACCAGTTATACCAGTTGACCATGTTGAGCCATAATCGGTAGACAAGAAAATACCGCCACCAACAATTCTTACAATTTTGTTAGGCGAGTTTAAATCAATAGTTGTAATACCGCTCTCATCCCAAACAACGCTGTTATTGTTTGAGTTCTGCAAAATTATTGAGTTATTGAATAAAGAGTTTTGCAACACATCAACGTTAATGGTGCCGTCTTGCTCGATTGCACTTGCCGCACGCTGATAATCGCCAGTGCTAAATTGAACCGATGTTGTTGTTGCAGTAATGCGCTGGAACAAATCTTCAAATTGAGTCTTGTAGTTTTGAACCGTAATTGAGTTTTGTTCGGGCGCATCAAGTTGGAATTTTACTTCAGTTACTACAACCTCTTCGTGGTATGGAGTCTTATAAGTTCCACCACCGCTTTCCTTGTAAGTATAGCCAAAAAACTCAGTATCTTCGATGTAAGTTTTGTCGCCAACCCTAAAATTGTAGGGTTCTAAGCCCTCTAACTCACTAACCTCTACAACACTTATATTGTATGTAACTTTTGGCTGAGAAGAGGTGTGCAAAGTGCTTTCAGCATCAAGATAGTAAAGATTATCATCTACATAATCTTCTGAAATCCACGAACCTTCCTGAATAAAACGCGCGTACTTTTCGTAGAACTCTTGATTTATTGCTTCTTTTTGTTTTGTAACATCTTCAAGTTTTTCAGAAATAGCAGTTAATTGTGCTTTAGCAGCTTCTAGGTCAGCATTGTAAACGTCTCTTAACTTTTCATATTGCAGACATTTATTTTGCATAAAAACTATGGATTGCGCCAATGCTACAACATCCTGTGAAGCCCACCATTCATTTTCCTTGTGCGCTAAAAATTCAGCAAACGTCGGTGTATCACCAACTGTATTCTGAAATTTTCTTAAAAACTCTTGAACTTTTTCCGCGGCGCCTTCTGCCAATCCTTGGTAAGCTGTATATTGCGATTGAAGATTTGGAATTGTACTACCAACTAAAGAAGTTTGTGTCTTTATATCATCAGCAACATTTTTGTTTAATCGCTTTAAACGGGTTATGTAGCCAATACCCATCGCTGGCACATAAAGATCATTTGTCACTTCACTTATGTTCAACAAGCTTTGAGTGTAGTAATGGCTAAAATCAAGAATAAAGGCTTCGCCGCTTTCATTTTCTGAGGAGGTCGCAATTGTGCAAAAGCCACCAGATGCATATTGATTGGAGTTTGGCTTTACAATTAGCTTACTAACAATAGCTTCAGAATCAATAGTACGATTTATTGACTTTAAGTTGATTCCATAGCGGAAGCCCGCATAATTGTCACGGCCAATGTAATTTTTGAAAGCTACACTCTTTTTTTGACGATAATGCCAACGCTTTTCTCCATTTTCATCCTGCTCTGACCAGGGTTCATCCATTTTTATCTTGCCAGTATCAGGATCATGTTCAATTTTAAATTCTATCCAGCACTCAAAAGTTTCACACAGCTCTTGCAGTAAGTTAAAGCGATTTGATTCTGATGCTTTAATTGAACGCTTTTTCTCACAATTTTCATTATATTGCGTTTGAAAATTTTGCTTCTCGTAACCTTTATAAATATATTCAATTAAGGCTTCATCCGTAATCTCCGGATTGTAGTGATAATAAAAATATTGCTCACGAATTTTTGCGCCGACTAGTGGATTCTCTGGATCGCGCGGAGTGTCCTCGGTAACTGGATAAATCAGACCATTTTCATTCGTAACTTCTTTAAAAAGTTGTATGTCCTCAATGAAAAAACCACCTTCGGGAAAATTGACATTTGGAATTAGGAAAAGTCCGATGCGTTTATCTAGTAAATCTTGAAAGGTTGCAGATTTTTGACAAGTTAATTCAATTTTAATATACCATTTCTCAATATCATAAGGGTCAACACAAGCAATACCGGTCTGTTTAAAATAAGGGTCAACTGGATTTCCATCTTTATCCACAAAGTCCATTTTATTGGTTAAAAAATCGCGATGATATTCTGAAATTAAAACATCAAATGGAAATTCGGCGTTTTTACCGCCATCACCATAAACAGTGTATGTTGTTTTATTATCTCCTTTTGAACTTTTCGCAACTCGCGCCAAGAAAATATACTTATCTGGCCCTATATCTGTCCCTTCGATTTCTCCACCAACAGAAAATTCGTGAATCGCCGTTCTATTAGAAGTAATACAATTAGCTAAAAGTTTTGGCCTCGCAGTATTCTTATCACAATCCCAATTTAAATAACTTGTAATCTTTATGTTTTCAAGACCGCTACTAATATCTAAGCCCTCAATTACTGGGTCTGTTACAATAGAAAGTGAAGAGCTAAACTGATTTTTTGCGTCTATTGAAGCTTCTGCGACCCAGTCGCCTTCAAAAGAAGTGAAATCACGCCCATTATCAACATAGTTAACAACCACTTCATCAACTAAATACTCTGATTTTGAATAACCACATACATCAGGCTCGCCATCAGTTTTTTTTAAATAAACGGTTACATAACGGTCGAGTACTTTGTCATAGAAAGTTTCAACGCTGCGCACTAACTTTTCGCCACGATACTTCTCCGTGACCCTAGTAGTTGGTTGCCCTTTAGCGTCAAGCGTTTCAAAATTATAATGACACATATTGGGGTTTAAGTCTTTTATTTCACCATTCTCGGTAGTTGTTGTAATATAGGTGATTGAGCTAGTAATCCGCCAATTCCATTTTTCAGAATCAATAATTAAGCGATCATCATCGGTTTTGTATTCCCCGCTTGGATTATAGAGAATTTGAAAAAATGAAGTATCCTCGTTGTTTATATAACAGGAATAGAAAACATAAATTTTATTGCCCGCTTTAATAACAAATTTTTCCGCATCTGTCTCTGCTTTTAGATTTGCTGGTTCAGTTGGATTTAAAATGTTTATAACTCGAATATCTTCCGAAAGTGTAACCTCATAAAGCGGCTCTTCTGTTAACTGGCGAATTGTCTCGCTGTTTTCTCTTGAAACTTGCCAGTCAGTTCCTTCCAAAATTTTCTCTGCAAGCTCAACTACCGTGCCAACATTATTGTTCAATTCCTCATCAAGAACTAGCGCGAAGCCATTCTTTGATAACTCATTTATAGCCAAATCTTTAGCAGTATAAGCATAACTATGCTGCTCGCTATTTTCTTGAATGTTCTTGATAATGAAATCATACCACTCGCCGTCATACTTTAACTTGACTTTGCGCTCATTGACCATCAATTTTGTAAAAGGATTATCTGCCAGTTCGTCTGTCGTATCATCATAGTATTTCGTATACATGGTGAAAGTGAGTGTATGCGACCCATTTACATTGGTGACGAACGACGGATTGACCGCGCGCCACGGAGCAGTCATGGAATCAGAACCAATTACGGCAATTTTTACTTCGTCAAAATAGGAATCCTGAGAATCTTCACTTTTTCCATGAACAAGTTTATCTTCCCAAATAGAAATCTCATAGGGTTTTTTGATAGTTTCCATAACTTACCTCCTTTTAAAAATATAGATAGTCATAAATTAGTTCAGCACCGTCCAATATTGTAAGGCCGCTGACCTGCAAAAATGGTAAGTCATCTGTACTATTTTTAACTGTAGCCGGCAATTTAAAGAACGAACCAGCAGTAATACATTGATTATAAACACTTCCAGTTAAAATAAAGCTGTCGCCATTTTTAATTACGCCCTCAATCAAATTGGTAGAACTATTGATTCTAACACCAGTTTCTCTATCATCGCTCCGCGTTATTGTGCTAAACTTTAATGGTTCTCCAGCAGTAGCGCCGCCAGTACCATAATGTAATTGAACCGATGTAAGCGCAAGAGTTTTATTTACAAACGGAAGATAAAGTTGAAAATCAGTTTCCATATCACCAGGATTATAAAAGGGAAACTTATAATCACTAGTATTGTCGATCTTCCCAGCCTTTAACCGATTTTCATAATTTTTGTCAAACCCATTAAATTGCTCCATAGCCTTTAAGGTGTCAATATCTTTAATAACTGAAGGGTCTTTACTCTTTTCATAATCGCCAAATTCATCAATAAAAGGGTGATCTTCGGTAAACTTTAAGGTTGGTCCCAGTAATCCAGCAGCCGGCACCCATTCACTAATATGCTTCTCAGTTAAATACGCGCCCCTTATCTCTTCATCCTTGTCGTTGTTAAAAGTAACCCCAAAATAATTGCTCAAAAGATAAAAAGCATAGTCAAGATTATCTGGTTTTTCTCTTGCCACATTAGCCAACACCGTTTCTATATCGTTTAAACTCCATTTTGGAGCAAAAGTAGATTCTCCGCCTTCCGTTTCTGGTTTGTTTTCAACTTGAGGAATATTACAATCTTTTACTGTAAGGGTTAAAACTTTTCTATAAAAGTCTATAAATTTCTTGTCACCCGAGGTTCGCGCAAATGGATAATAGGCCGTAAACTGAATTGTACCTTCACCCTTATAAATGCGTTCACCCTTTTCCACAAAACAAATATGCTTAATTGTTGCCGTCCCTGTGCATTTTGCCTTATAAGTTTTATAGGGTCTTTCGCTAAAAACTAATTCCTTAATCTTTTTGTCTCCAAGCCATTGCTGCATCTCGCGCAAATTAGTTTCTGTCATAGCATTAAAAGCTATTGGAACACTAAATTGCCGTTGAGTGTAGAAACTTCCAAAATAATACGTTCCGTCTCCACCGGGGACTTGAACGGTCTTATCTTGGATTGTTGGGAGTAGGTTCTCATTGAACCTACTCCCATCACTTGTTCTTACAATATTGAAATCGCTGGCATTCTTGCCGCCAAACGAAAAATCAATAAAGTCACTATCTTGAGATGCGGCGCCAGGATGGTAGATTCGTCCATTTGTTAAAAGTTCTGCCATCCAGATTCCTCCTTTACCTCAATTTGTTTACGACATTAACGTTCCGGTATTGCCCGTCTTCATAAATAAGGCGCTTAATCCGGTCGGCAACGCGGTCAACGTCGTAATCGCTTTCGAGCTTCTCAACACTAATGTCAATATCATAGTAATTATCTCCACCATTTTGGGTAGAGTCTCCATTTTTTGCCAAAAGCGCGGAAAGGACGTCTTTTAATACTAAGAAGTTTTGGGAATCGCGCTGGTTCAGGATGACTTCGGGCTTTGAGGGTGTGCCATCGAGCCAAGCCGGGCCAGTGAAATTTGCTAGGCCGCCGGTCTTGTAGGCGGTTAGGTATTTTTTGTTGACCCAACCAGTGTAGCCACC
>CANQAY010000011.1 GCA_947589025.1 uncultured Clostridia bacterium | reverse complement strand
CGCGCGGGTGTAGTACATCGGTAGTACGCGGGCTTCCCAAGCCTGTGAGGTGGGTTCGACTCCCATCACCCGCTCCATCGTCACGAACGGCACTTTTGCTAGTTTGCAAAGTATTGCAAACGTAAGCCTAAGTTTGTCCGTTCCTTTACTTTTAAAGAGCACTTCGTTAACTCTTTAAAAGTTATTAAGTGAATTGCGGTTTTGCTTTACCCCACCGCGACATTCGTCTTGTGGGGACCCCAATATTTTAATATAACAAACTTAAAGGGAGTCGAACCCTAATTATGAAATATATTGAAACTGAAAGATTAATTTTAAGAGAGTGGACATTAAATGATGTTCATGATCAAGTTGAAGGCTTAAGTAATTTTGAAACTGCAAAAAATCTTGCAGTTCCTTTTCCTTACACTGAAAAAGATTCAATTGAATATATTTCAAAACATTCAAAAAACGGCCCTAATAAGTATGCGTTTGCAATTGAATTAAAGGGCACTAAAAAAGTTATTGGTGGAACGGATTTGGGATTAAATTCTAAACATGAAAATTATTGTTCTGGAATTTGGCTTAATGAAAACTACACCGGCAAAGGATATGGAACTGAAACCTACATTGCACTTGATAAATTTGCTTTTGAAGTTTTAAATATTGATAAAATTGAAGAGGGATTTTTTGAATTTAACAATCGTTCAAAGCATTTGCATGAAAAGGTGGGCTATAAAATAATTGGTAAATCAACAGCCTTTTGTCCCGCATTAAATCATGAAGTTGTTGAAATTTTAACGCGGCTTACAAAGGCAAATTTCTATAATGCTTTAAAAGCACCCAAACTAAAAGAAGTTTACAATAATACAATAATTCATAATTAATATACAATGAAAATAAAAAAATCAACCGAATTGGTTGATTTTTTGTTTGTTTAGTTGTTGCCTATCTTGTTTGGGTTTTGGGTTAAACTGTAATAATCTTCCGGCGAGCCAATGTCAATAAATGTGCCTTCAAACGGATAGGTGAACGTCATGGTGTTGTGAATAATGTAATTTATAAAATAGCCCAAACTGTCACGTTCCTTTTTGGTTTGTGCCACATGGTTATAGTAGTAATCAATCAGTGCAAAATCCGCCCTATTAAAAATGTAGGTTGCCAAGCAAACATTGGTGGATTTTATATTTTCAATGCCCGGTTTTTCATCCAAACTTACCACCCTGAAATTGTTTCTCATATCCAAAATGCCAAACTTGTTTGCGATGTCCTCTTTTTCACTTTCTGGGTAATGTTTAGAAACCACCACATTTACGTCTTGCATATAGCTGTCGCGCCAAATGGTGTCGTAAAATTCCAACACTTTGTTTATGCTAAAATCAAAATAGTTATCCCCCGCCACAACAAAAACTTGGTCGTTATATTTAGCCGGGATGTAGTTATTTGCAATAAGCAAATCCCCATTAGCACCCTTAGCCTCTTCGGTTGAATTGGTGCCATCGTTAAGCACATTAATTGGGCATTTTGCCTTGCCCGTTTTTTCATATTCGTGCGCTGCTTTATAAAATTGCTTATAATATTTATTGTTGGTTATAACAATAACTTCGTCAAAAAACTCGGTATCAAAAAATTTATCCAACAAAAAGTATAAAATAGGTTGAGTTTTGCCCTCTGCGGTAATTTCAAGCAAAGGTTTTGCCAATTCCCCATTATTTGTCACGCTCCTTAGCCTTGTTGCGTAACCTGCGGCTAAAATAACTGCTTTCATAATTTCTCCTTTAATAAAAGCAGTATAGCACAAAAAACTTAATTTGTAAATACCTTTTTTAAAATTAATACACAAGCAAAATAACAAACGCTTTTAAAATTGTAACCACCACGCAAAACACAAACGAAACTGCCACAATGCCAATTGTTATAAAAAGTGCGTTGCAATTGTTTTTGTTAAAGCAGCAGGCAAAATATCCGTCCCCGCAAACGCAAATTAAATTTAAAATTAAAAGCATAAGCAAAAAGAAAATAGTTAAATAATAAATCAGCAAAAACAGCAGCAGAACAAGGCTGTTAAATAGGCCATAAATAAGCAAAATGCTAACAAAAATCATAACCTGGCTGTAAACAAAATAAAGATAAAACAAAATGGCAAGCGGAATTAAAAATTTTTTGCTGCAAAACAAAAATATAATTAAATAAAATATAAACAAATTAGTAAGTGTGCCCAGCAAAAGGAACAAAAACCCGCAGTTGCCCTTTAAATAGCGGATAAATGTAATGTTACTTAAATCTAGCGGCAACACACTGCCGTTAAGTTGAATTGCAGAAATAACCGCCAACACCCCCACCAGCACGGAAAGTAAAACAATCAATGCAAAAAGCCACTTTTTTGCCCGCAAATTTACAAAAAAAGAGTTAAAAAAGTTGTTCATATAACATTTTATGTTAAATTTCTGTTAAATAACACAAGCGCAATAACAATTTTTGCATTTTAACATAGTATGAAATAGGTAAAGAAATTTACCCAACTTAAGGAGAAATATGAGTTGTTGTTTTAATCAAAATTTTAGTTGTTGCAATCGCCCAATATTGCCTCAACCACCATTTGGGCAAGGCGGCGGCGTAAATGTGGATAGAATTATATTCACTGGCATAACTGGTCCAACAGGGCCTATTGGTCCAACTGGTCCACAAGGTCCCGCAAGCACAATAGTGGGTCCAACCGGCCCTACTGGCGCAACCGGACCTGCCGGCACACCTGCCACAGTTGCCGCTGCAACATTTAGCGCAACGGGTGCGGCTGGCAGCCCATTAACTTTAACAGTTGGCAATGACTACCCAGCCGATCAAACCGACATTGTGTTAAACGGTGCGGCAAACAACATCAATTTAACAGCCGGCAGCTACCTTGTAAGCTATGGCACAGTTGCCACCGCTGGCGATACCAACGTGCCAACAATAACATTGTCGGTTAACGGCAGCGATGTTGCAGCCAGCACAAAAACTGGTGTTGGCAACGCAACAACCGGTTTAAATGGCGTTTACATTGTAAACCTGCCAGCCGATGGCACATTGGGTTTAACTGTTGCACAAAACGCACAGTTAACTTACAACGGCAGTTATTTAACTGTTCAAAAACTTGCGTAAAAAAGATGGGCGCACTGCCCACCTTTTTTATTCTTTTTCACCAAATATGGCGTTATATTCTTCCATTGTAATAAGCACTTGCCTTGGCTTGCTGCCCTCTTGCGGCCCAATAAACCCGGCGCGCTCCATCTGGTCCATAATTCTGCCCGCCCGGTTAAAGCCAACTGAATATCGCCTAGAAATCATGCTGCCGCTTGCCTGCTTGTTTTGAATAAACATATATAGTGCCTCTTTAAGCACTGGGTCAAACTCTTGGTTATCCATCCCGCCTTCACCACCATTGCCGCCAGATTTATCCTGATAAGGGTTTTTAATGGCCTTGCTGGTTGCATCGTCATAAACTGGGCGGTTGTGCTCTTTAATAAACTCAACCACCTTTGCAATTTCTGGGTTGGATACATACGCACCTTGAACACGCCTTGGCTCGGGTTTATCCTGCGGTTTAAACAGCATATCGCCTTTGCCCAAAAGTTTTTCCGCCCCGCCACCGTCAAGCACGGTTTTACTGTCCATAAAATTGGTTAGCGCAAACGCCACACGGCTTGGCAAGTTGGCCTTAACCGTGCCGGTAATAACGTCCACACTTGGGCGCTGGGTGGCAAGCACAAGGTGAATGCCTGCAGCCCTCGCTTTGGCAGCAAGTTTTGCAATTCTATCCTCAATTTCGCGCTTTGCTTCAAGCATTAAATCGGCAAGTTCGTCCACCACAATAACAATAAATGGCAGTTTTTCTTCCCGCTTAAATTTAACCGCATCGCTCTTGTTAAATTCGTTAATATTAACAACATGGTTTTTGGCAAATAATGCGTAACGGCGCTCCATTTCCTTAATTGCCCAATCAAGCGCGTTAATTGTCATTTCCTTGCCGGTAATAACCTCTGGTATAAGCAGATGTGGCAGGCCGGAATATGTTGTAAATTCCACCATTTTAGGGTCAACCAAAATAAGCCTTAAATCTTGCGGGCCGGCCTTGTAGCACATTGAAAGCAACATTGTGTTAAGGCAAACCGATTTACCGCTGCCGGTGGAGCCCGCCACCAAAAGGTGCGGCATTTTGTCTAGGTTGCAGAAAATTATATCCCCATTAATATCCTTGCCCAGCACAAACGAAAGCGGATTTGCGCGCACCCTAAACTCGTCACTATCAATAAGCTCACGCAGGCTAACCGGGGTTATGCTATCGTTAGGCACTTCAATGCCCACCGCATTTTTGCCCGGAATTGGTGCCTCAACACGAATTGCGCCGTTAGATGCAAGCGTCATGGCAATATCGTCCGCCATTTGTGCAATTTTGTTAACCGAAATGCCGCGCGGCATGGTCAATTCATAGCGCGTTACGGCCGGGCCAACCTGCACATTGTTAACTTTGGCTGGCACTTTAAAATCTTCAAGCACTTGTTCAAGGCGCATAATGTTATCTTGCAATGTCTCTTCACTAATTGGGGAGCTGCGCTCCATAAAATTTAACAACTCAACTGGCGGCGCAACGTAAGGCGGAATTTCCTCTTTTGGCTTAATATCGTCCAACTTAACTTGTTCCACCACCTGCTTTTTAACATTTGGCAGATTGAATTTTGAAATATCCACCGTTGGGCGCACCACTTCAGTTTCAACGGTAGAGCCCAAACTTTCGTTTTGCTCGTAAGAATATTCGTCAACATAATCTTCAACCTTAATGTTTGGCGTAATCTCTTCCACCTTTGGCTCAGGCTCACTAACTTCATCATAACTAGGGTTAAGGTCTTGCAAATCGGTGTAGGTTGCAATGTCTGGCTCTGCCTCGCTTGGCTGTTGGGTTGGCTCTTCAGTTGGTTCCGGCTCGTTAGCAAGTTCGCTGTAACTATCGCTATCGTCCTCAAAAATATCTTCGGTTGGTGCCAAATTTTCTTCTTCAAGGTTGGCAACTTCTTCAGTTAAAATTTCTTGTGCTGGCTCTTCTAACTTAGGCTCTTCAACTGGCGTAATTTCTTCAACATTAGGTTTTTCTTGCTCTTCAACCTTTGGCACATTTAAATTGTTTTGCCCGTTAACCTGCCATGGGCGAAGTTTAATTTGCCCTACATCGTCATCCTCTTTATAGTTAGCGGTGTTGTTTTCAAAAATGTCGTTAGTTTCTTCAACTGGAATAACTGGCTCTAACGGGGTTAAAATATACTCTCGCTTGCTCATAGGCTTAACCGGTGTGCGGTTAGATACATCAATGTTTGGCATATTGCTTGAAAGTATGGTGGTTTCCCCTTTTTCTAGCCCCAGCCTGCGCTTTGCAATTTGTTTTTGCTGCTCGGTTTCGTCAACTTGCAAAGGTGCCTCGTTTTTGTCAAACTCTTCAATGTTTTTAAAATCGAACTTGGTTTTTTGCTTGTGCCCAATGTTTTTATCCACAACAATATAGTCCACAATAAGCCCAACAAAAATTGCCAACGCAATAAAGCTAAAAATGTAAGCGCCCACTTCGGTAACCGCCATAACAAAAGGGTAAGAAATTAAGCTGAACAAAATGCCGCCCGCCGTGGTTTTTGCCTTGTAGGTTGCGCCCAAAAATTCGCCATAATTTGTTTTTGGCAAATTGTGGGTTAAAATTAGGTGAAAAATAAACCATATAATGCCCAACGCAATTGCTAAATACACAACATATCGCTTTTTAACCCTATACACTTTTTTAGATAAAAACAACAGCGAAAAAACAATGCCAATTACACAAATTGGGTAAACTGAAAGGCCAATTAAGCCCAAAACAAAACTTCTTGTAAAAATTGGTGGTAGGCAAAGCAAAAGCACAACAGAAAACACAATTAAACAAACAAGCGGCACATTAACTTTGGTGTGCGTTTTTTGCTTAATTGGTTTTTCCGGCTTAGGCTGCTTTTCCTTTTTTTCTTTATCTGGTTTTTTGTTAAAAGATGATTTATAAATTGCCATAACTGCTTCCTTAGTTTTGATTATACAAAATAAATTTAAAATTTCAAAATAAATTTTAACAAAATTTAAAAACAAAAACACCGCAACCGCGGTGTTAATTTATTGTGTTGCTAACAGTGTTGGGCTGAAAACCGTTATTTATGGCAAATGATAATATGTTTGTAAGCGCCTCAACCGATTTTTTTGTTGGGTGCATTAGTATAAGATCTCCGTTAGATAAATTTTTGGTGGCGCGCTTAAAAATTAAATCGGCATCCTGATCGCGCCAGTCAATGGTGTCGTGCGTCCACATAATTGTTTTATAGTTTAGGCTCTCGGCCGCGTCCACCGTGGCTTTGTTATATGCCCCACTTGGCGGCGCAAAAAGTGTCATTTCAAAGCCCAAATTTTTGCTTATTAAATCGCCACACAGCTTTATTTCTTGCACATTTTCGTCAAGGTTTAGCGAGTCTTGGTCTTTGTGGAAAAATCCGTGGTTGGCAAGCTCGTGCCCGCGGGTGTAAATTTCTTTAACCACATCCAAATTTTTGCTTGCCCAACAGCCGCCAATAAAAAATGTGGTTTTAACCTCGTATTTATCCAAAATGTCTAAAATATCCATAATATATTCGTTGCCCTGATAAACATTAAACATAAAGCAAACGTTGTTGTTTTCGCTATTGCCGGCATAAATTACGCGGCTATCCGCCTTAACATTTAAAGTTTTTGCGTTGCTAAATGCAATGCCCACAAGCGAAACAAGCATTAAAATTATTATAATATTGGCTTTAAAACGGCTTTTTTTCATAAATTAATGTATTATTTTTTGCAAATTTGTATGCAAAAATTGAAAAATATCTTAATTTTAACACATAAAGTCCAACAGTTGGTTTGGATTGCCGCGGGCAAAGCCCTCGCAATGACTGCTCGCCCTAGCAAGTTAATATCTCACCGTGCAGAAGTATCTGCCCTTATTCGATTAGCACTTGCGGGCTGCGCATCCCCGTTAAGAAGTAAGTTCTTAACGGGGGCCCCGATATGTCATTGTGAAACTTTCTCCCGTTATGTCATTGTGAGCGAACGCAGTGAGCGTGACAATCCCCATGACAATCTCAGTGCTAACAAGAAAAATTTTATAATTTTGTGTTGCATTATTGACAAACTTAAATTTTAATGCTAATATATCCTCTGAGGTATTTACTATGAGAACAAAAAGAAAAGATTATGATGAATTGCACACATCCGACCCAACTGATTTTTTAATTCGTAAAAGTGTGGCACAAACCGAAGGATGGGAAAGGAGTTTTATAAGATTTTTAGAAAATTCTGCCCGATCAAACTTAAATAGGTCGGAAGAGGCTACTCTTAAGCAGGGTGAATATAAAGAATTTAAAGCCCATGCGGATGAGTTAAAAGCCAAATTAACTGCGGATATTGAAAAGCTTGTGCCTGAGCTTGTGGCTTCTTTCAAATCGATTGGCATTAACAGAACAATAAAAAAATATGAAAAAACTTTGGCGGAATTTAACACCCTTAGTGAAGAATTGCATAAATATAGTTTAAGTGGCTACCCTTATGAAAAAACTTCAAGGATGGACAAACTGTTGCACGAATTGGCTTGTGCATATCCGCTTTTTATAAAATATTTGCCAGATGTTGCCTTTACAAAGAATTTTGAAAGCCTTTTGCCTTTATCTAAACTTTCTGCTGAAGATTTAAAAGAGATTGAATCTAACTTTAAAGATAAAAAAATTTATAACGACCCTAATTTTAAAAGGCACTATTTAAAATATTTCCCTAGCCACATTTATAATTTAGATAAAATTGAAGATGTTATTTTTGCCTTAAAGTTGGATGGCAACGCATTTACATTGTTGCACAAGGATGGCGCACAACGAAGAACAATGAGGGAAAACCCAAATTTGCTTGCAACTGCGATGTATCAGTCACCTGAAATAATTAAATATATTAGTGCGCAAGAGCTTAAAGCTGTGGCGGAAAATCATTCTGCCAAACTTGGCAGGGCAATAAACAGCTGCCCAGAGGGGTTAAACAACCCCGCCTTTACAAGGGATTTCTTTATTAAATATCCGCCAAAATATGTGTTTTCTGCCCTATCTAAAAAGCAAACATTTGCAAATTTGCAACCTTATTTAGATAATTTTGACGGTTTAAGAGAATATTATGGCTTAACTTCTAACGATTTAATGTCAGTTTAAAGGGTTAAGCCCTTTTTTTATAAAAAAATAAGGGCAGCTGCCCTTATAATTTTTTAACTAATTTCATATCCACTCTGCCGCGCTCGTCAATTTTAATTGTTTTAACAAGCACTCTATCGCCAACTTTAACCACATCTTCAACCTTTTCAACATGGTCTTTGCTAAGTTTGGAAATGTGAATCATACCCTCTTTGCCCGGAGCAACTTCAACAAACGCGCCAAATTGTGCGATTTTGGTTACAGTGCCTTCATATTCACAATTAAGTTCAAGGTCGGTTGCAATGGTTAAAATAATTTGTTTTGCCTTATCTAGCATTGCTTGGTCGGTAGAAGAAACAAACACATCGCCCTCGTCCTTAATGTCAATTTTAACGCCGGTTTGGGCAATAATTTCGTTAATAACTTTTCCGCCCGTGCCAATAACGTCTCTAATTTTATCTGGGTCAATTTTAAATGTAATAATTTTTGGTGCCCATTTAGAAAGTTCTTTTCTTGGTGCCTTAATGGTTTTTGCCATAAGTTTTAAAATTTCAAGCCTGCCAAGGCGCGCCTGTTCAAGCGCGGTTTCAAAAATCTTTCTGTCAATGCCGTGAATTTTAATATCCATTTGAATGGCGGTTATGCCTTTAGCCGTGCCAGCCACTTTAAAATCCATATCGCCAAGGAAATCTTCCAAACCTTGAATGTCGGTTAAAACGGCAAGTTTGTCACTGTCCTTATCCTTCATAAGGCCCATGGCAATGCCGGCAACTGGTGCCTTAATTGGCACGCCCGCATCCATAAGTGCCAAGGTGCTGCCGCAAACCGATGCCATGGATGTTGAGCCGTTTGAAGATAAAATATCGCTAACTGTCCTTATTGCGTAAGGGAACTCCTCCTCACTTGGCAGCACGGCCAAAAGCGCGCGCTCTGCCAATGTGCCATGCCCAATTTCACGCCTGCCTGGGGTGCGCAAAGGTTTTGCCTCCCCGGTTGTGTAACCCGGCATGTTGTATTGGTGCATATATCTTTTATATTCTTCATTATCCAGCCCTTCAAGTTCTTGCGCTTCGCTTATCATGCCCAAAGTGCAGGTGGTAAGCGCCTGAGTTTCCCCACGGGTGAACACAGCCGAGCCATGCACCCTAGGAAGTAGGCCAACTTCACACCAAATAGGGCGAATTTCGTTTGTTTTTCTGCCATCTGGGCGCACATTTTTATATAAAATTTTGTGCCTTACCTTTTCCTTTTTCATGTTATATAAAACTTGGGCAATCTCTTTAGCGTGGTCTGGGTAAGTTTCAGCAAAATGAGCTTGAACGTCGGCAGTTAGTTCTTCTTCAATATCGTCTCTAACATGCCTATCAAAGCATTTTAGCATTTCGTCCATCTGCTTATCGGCATATGCTCTAACGGCGGTGTTAATTTCTTCTGGAATTTCGTCAAATTCAATTTTATCCGTCTTTTTAATTTTTAAATCTTTAACAATTTTTTCTTGCACGGCAACTTGTTTTTTAATTTCTTCATGTGCAAGCATAATTGCATCAAGCATTTCGGTTTCGCTAATCTCTTTGCTGGCGCCTTCCACCATCAAAATTGCCTCTTTTGTGCCGGCAATAACAAGGTCCATAACGCTGGCTTCCATTTCAGCAACATTTGGGTTAACAATAAGTTTTCCGTTAACGCTGCCAATTCTTACTGCGCCAATTGGGCCTTCAAACGGAATTTCACTAACCGAAAGTGCAACCGAGCTGCCCAACATCGCAAGTGTTTCTGGCGGAATATCCATATCCACAGAAAGCGGTGTGGCAATAACTGTTACATCGTTATAAAACCCCTTTGGAAAAAGCGGCCTAAGTGGGCGGTCAATAAGCCTAGATTTTAAAATGGCGCTATCGGCTGGCCTGCCCTCGCGGCGCTTCCACCCGCCCGGAATTTTGCCCACGCTGTACATTTTCTCTTCATAGTCCACTTGAAGTGGGAAAAAATCCATGCCGGGGCGTGGTGCCTTGGACATTGTTACGTTAACCATAACAACGGTATCCCCACAACTGATTATGGTGTGGCCGGAAGCCTGCCCGCAATATTTGCCAAGGTGAATGTTAACTTCCCTGCCGCCAATTTGTAATTTGTAATTTGTTTCTTTCATCGTATTCTCCTATAAACTAACCAATATTATAGCATAACTTAAAAAAAAAGGCTATTAAATTTAGCCGTTTTTTTATTATTTGTTAAATTCATAAAGTGATATTCCCACGCTAATTGGCAAATTGAGGCTATCTATTTTTTGGTTGTGCTTTATAACCACCGTTTGCCCGGCCAACGCGCAAACTTCGGGCAGCCCGCAAGCTTCCGCCCCAAAAACCAAATCACACGGGGTGTTAAACTTAAATTTGCCAAGCTGGGTTTTGCCATTTAGCATAAACATATATTTTTGTGTGTCGGTTTTTAAATAATCGTTTAAATTTTCATATTCCAAAATGTTAAGCGAAAAAATTGCCCCCATGCTGGCGCGAATAACTTTTGGGTTAAAATAATCCACCGCCGGCTTAACAATAATTAGGTTGTTAAAATTAAAGCCCAACATTGTGCGCATTATTGTGCCCATGTTGCCCATATCACTTGGGTTAACAAGCACCAAATTATTTTTGCCAAAATTATTTAATGAATATTTTTTAAAAACGCCCACAACAAAAACATTTTCTTTATCCGCAATTTTTGAAATAATTTTGCTATTATATTCAATTTTTATTTGTTTTTTATTGCAAATTTCAATTAATTTATTAATTTCTTCACTTTCTCTTAACTTTTCACTAAAAATAACTTGCAGCACAAACTCCGCTTTGTTCTTTACAAGTTCAAAGGTAGGAAAGGCGCCAAAAGTGTAAGAATAATTAAAATCTTTTTTATATTTTTCTAATTTCATAACAATATTTTAACATTTATTTATGTTTTTTTCAAATATTTTTAAATAAAATAAAAAAATTATTATTTTTTAATTAATTTTTAACGTCTTATTTTTTATAGCTTTTAATACACTATTTTATAGGGTATTAAAAAATTATTAAACAAAAAATATTTAAAAAAATTTTTATTTTTTAAATTTTTTATTATTTTTTTTATTAAAATATTTAATTTTTTTAATTATTTTTTTAATTATTTAAAATATTTTTTAAATTTGTTAAATTATTTAAACTTAAATAAATGCAGCGGCCGTCAAATTTTTTGTTGTATTCCCTAATTAAATTTATGCCATACACTTCATCCAATTTAAAAAGCAGGGCGGTAAATGGCAAATCGTTAATTTTTAATTGTTTATCAAAATTAATTTTAATAAATTGCCCATTTTTTAATTCTTGCAAAACATCCTCATTAAAACTAACGCCTAATGCAGGCATTATTTGTGAATTTTCAAACGCAATTAATATTTTATTTAATAAATTATTAAATTTTTTGCTGCCTTTGTTGTAAATTGTTTTTGTGTTGTTAACAATTAGTTCAATGCTAGACGCCAAATTGATGTAATGAGAAATATTTTCTGCATTATCGTTTACAATCATCATAATACGCTCCTAATAATATATTAACCTTATTTATATAAAAAGAAAACAAAAATAGAAAAATTTTAAAAAATGCTATTTACAAAATTGCAAAACCGTGTTATACTATCAAAACATAAGGAGTTTTTATGACAATACTTATTGATTTAATTAGAAATCACGGCCATATGCCGTTTGCATCGCCATTGTATGGTTTTATATATTTCTTTACGCAAATTGTGGCACTAATTTTCTTTGTTATGTATTTGCATCAGCAAATTTATTTGATTGTTGGCAGCCTAAAACATGCCAAAATTGCTAACAAGGTGTTTAATTTGCACAAAATTGGCATTGTAATTTCCGCAAGAAACGAAAGTAAGGTTATTGGCAACCTAATTAACAGCATCCGCGCTAACGACTATCCGCAATCTTTAATTAACATTTTTGTTGTGGCGGACAATTGCACTGACAACACTGCTGAAATTGCAAGAAATTTGGGCTGCACTGTTATAGAGCGTTTTAATAATGAGCTTGTTGGCAAAGGTTATGCGCTAAACTATCTGTTTACCAAACTTCACACAGAGGATGAATATAAAGATTTAATTCCTGATGCATACATCATTTTGGATGCCGACAACGTTATTCGCCCTAACTTTATAACCGAAATTAACAAAGTTTATGACAGCGGCTATGAAATGGTAACTTCTTACCGCAACTCCAAAAACTTTGGCAAAAACTGGATAACTTCTGGCTACGGCTATTGGTTCTTGCATGAGGCAAGGCACCTTAACAATTCGCGTATGATTATGAATTCATCTTGCGCGATATCCGGCACGGGCTTTTTAATAAGCACCAAATTGGTAAAGCAATTTAACAATTGGGAATTCTTTACTTTAACTGAAGATATTCAATGTTCAACAGAATACGCTTTAACCGGCAAAAAAGTTGGCTATTGCGAAACAGCCGAACTTTACGACGAGCAACCAGAAACTTTTAGGCAAGCTTGGAGGCAGCGCGAACGTTGGGCAAAAGGGTTCTATCAGGTGTTTGGCAAAAAGGGATGGTCTTTAGTTAAAAATTCGTTTACAAACTTTGCCTGCTGGGATATTTTAACAACAATTTTCCCTGCTTTAATAATTTCGTTGGCATCTTTAATTGTTCTCCCTATTTGCGCAATTATTGCCTACTGTTTAGGGCAAGTAAGCACCGCGCTATTCGCTTGGTCTTGCTTATTATACATGTTCAGTTCCATGTATGTTATAATGTTTATAATTGGGCTGCTTGTGTGCATAACGGAATGGAAAAAAATTAAAACAACTCCATTTAAAAAAATATTTTATCTGTTCACTTTCCCATTGTTCATGTTTACTTATATTCCAATTTCAATTGCTGCAATGTTTAAAAAAGTTCAATGGAAACCAATTGTGCACAACACCGATGTTACAATAGACGAAATTGAAAAGAACGAGAAAAAATAAAAATCGTAGCAAAACTACGATTTTTTTATTAAAATTTATTGAAAAATTTAACTTTGTGTGCTATAATGACAATGTTATTACGCAGAGATGTCTGAGTGCATTTGCCCTAAAACAAAGCAAGTTTGTTTCAGGGAACCCGGGGTTTAGACCACTCAGCCATGCAATGTAAAATGTTATTATGCAGAGATGTCTGAGTGCATTTACCCTAAAACAAAACAAGTTTGTTTCAGGGAACCCGGGGTTTAGACCACTCAGCCATGCAATGTAAAATGTTATTATGCAGAGATGTCTGAGTGGTCTAAAGAGCACGATTGGAAATCGTGTGAGGTGCAAGCCTCCGCAGGTTCGAATCCTGTTCTCTGCGCCAGCAAGTTCTTGTGGGGACCCCCCCCCAAAAAAAAAGAGCATTACATTAACTCTTTAAATGTTGCTGCAAAAACTGCGTTTTTGCTGTTATTTACTAAACAAAAAGTCTTATAGGAGGAAATAATATGAAAAATTTTAAGTATACTTGGCAAATTATGGGGATGATGCGATTAGGCAAAGATTTAGAAACAATTAGCATTGAAATTGACAAAAAAGAATTTAATCCCATCATAACATATAAAACATCCAACAATGGGGAAGAAGGAATTGTTATTGTGGATAAAACTTACAAGTTAAATGCTGAGGAAGTTTTAAAAAAATTGTCAACAATTAAATTTCCCAAAACAAACATTTCACAAGTGGCCAAATTTTAGAGGGGTATTTAGATAGGCCTGCTTGGTTAGAAAAAGCTTTAAAAATAATTTGTGCTAAAGAAATTTTCCAATATGTCGAAAGACAAAAAGATTTATATTTACAAAAACAAAAATAAGACTTTTTATACTAAGTCTTATTTTTTATTTGCAATATTTTTAATCAGAAATCAAAATCATTGCAAAAGTATTTTGCAAAATTAAACATCAAAATCAAAGAATAATTTCTGGCTCTTCAAAGTTTAAAGGTTTAACAATGTTTTCAAGTTCGGCCCTTAAATCGGCCATATCAATTTCAACAAATTTTTTGCTTTTGTTGTTCAAAATTGAATTTGCAACGCTATGGCAAAGCGCACAAGCCAAGCACGCCTTGGGTTAGTTCCATAAGAAACCACAACTTTTTTAAAACATTATTTGCGGGTCCAACGCCCGGTGTATGCGTAAAGCAAATTTTGTGCATTTTTCACTTCGTTATCCAATTTTGGTGCCCTGGCAATGCTTCCGCCATCTGCCAAAAACACAAGGTTGGTGTTTTGGAAAGTTGCCGTTTTTAGCCCCGAGCCAACAAACGCGCCCGCACCAATAAATTTAACTTGCGAAGGAATATATATAGTGCTTAAATTTGTGCATCCGTTAAATGCGTTATCGCCAATGGCAACAAGTTGCGAGCCGCTAGGTTCATCGCCCGCTTGCACAAATGGGTTAATTGTAATGGCGGTTAGGCTAGAAAAGTCTTTAAACACATCATCGGCAATAACTTTAACGTTGTCATTTAAAATAAACACGCCCGTCTCTTTAATTTCGTCATAAGTTTTGCCATCGTCAGTTAGGGTTAGCATAGCCTCGTCAACAGCAATTAAATATTCGTTATTTTGCCCCAAATAAAGCGCTGGTTTTTTGTTTTCAACTTCGTTTTTCCAGTTGTTATAAATGCCGGTATTCAAAAACGCATTTTCTCCAATGTAAGTTATTTTTGTGCTTAAAATTGTAACAGAGGTTAGCTCAGTGCAGCCTTTAAATGCGTTTGCGCCAATAAATGTAACGGTATCCGGAATAATAATAGATTTTAATTTAAAGCCGCCAACGTGGTCGTAATCGTCCCTAAATGTTCCGGCAGGAATTTGTTCAATTGTTCTATCCTTATATTTGGTTAGGTCTAAGTTCTCTTCATCTTTAGTAATTTCCACATGGAAAATGTTGGCAAAATGTGTTGGGCTGGAAGTTTCGCTGCCAAATTTAACGCCAAGCCACTCTCCAATGCCGCCCTTATATTCAACAAATCCGCCCTCGGCGGCAAGCCCGGTGCAGCCTTCAAAGGCGTCACTGCCAATATATGAAATTTCTTTTGGCATAATTAGCCCAGTTATGCCCGCACAATTATTAAATGCGCGGTTGCCAATGCCAAATGTGCCTGCTTTAATTTCAAATTGCCCACTAACGCTGGTTTTTACGCCAATAAGATAATATTTTGTTACATCCCCCGTGGTTAAAGTTAAATATGTTGCATCTTCTGCTGCGGTTTGTGCATTTGTAAACATGCCGCTTAAACTAAACGCGTTGCCATCAATTTTTGTAACGCTTGCTGGCAAATTAACGGTTGCTAGGGCTGGGCAAAAATAGAACGCCCAAGCTTCAATTCTTTTTAAGCCATCGTCAAAATTAACTTCGGTTAAATATTGCTGGCTAACAAAGGCAAGTTCGCCAACATATTCAAGGCCCTCGCCCACATATGTAAAGGTTTGCATGTTGGCCTTTCCGCCAACTGGGGCAAATGCCGAATTTCCAATGCCAACAACGGTTTTGCCAGCGTGCTTGTTGTTAACAACAATGTTTTTAGAGTAGGTTGAATGCGCGCCAAAGCCTTTAACATAGCAAGTTGAATCGTCAATGTCTTCATAAACAAGGTCATCTAACCCGCAAACACAAATGTTGGAATTATTAAAATTGTGTTCCTCTTCCACGGTAACGCCGCACTGCCTATCGCATGTGCTGGTGTGATAACGCTCGTCTTTCAACGTCCACTCTTTAAAATCGTGCCCAAGTGCGTCAGCTGTTTGATCGTCGTGCGTGTGGGTACAATTAGCACATATCATGGTTGTATATTCTGGGGTGGTGCAAGTTGCCGGTGTGGTTTTAGAGCTAGATAAATCGTGCCTCAAATTTTCGGCATAATCGCAATCGTCATACGAACATTTTGCAAAATGATATTCGTGATCAGATTCGCCGCCCGTAACAATTTCTTCATAAGTCAATTGGTGTTCACGCTTGGTAAATTCCTCTTCCCGCTCTTCATCGTAACCGCAGGTAAAGCATTGCCTGTGGGTGTAAGCGTTTCGGTAGCAGCTGGCAGTGTGCTTGGTTTCGGTAATCTCGCATAGTTCGGTTTCGTCATGCCCGCAATTGTTTAGGCAGTGGCGGGTGTGAGTGTCTTGCCCGTCCGCATCATTGTGTTGCCAGCCATCCCAATTATGCTCTAACCTCGCCTTAAAATTATCTTTATAAACAAAGTTGCAAACTTCACATTTGTGCTCGTCATAGCCCTGCCCGGTGGTAACGGGGTCGTCTTTAGTGTAATCGCAAGTTGGCTTAACGGTGGTCAGCTTAAAGCTGCACTCGGTTTCAACAATATAATGCTCCTCTTTTTTGCAATCTTCACGGATGCAAGTTTGGCGGTGATAATATTTAATTTCGCCATTTTCATATTTTGTAAATGGCTCATATTCATCCCCATAATCATGCGTTAAAGCAGGTTTGGGGTTAGAAGTTTGCTCGTTATTGCAATGCACGCATAATGCGTGGTCGTATCCTGGCTTTTCGCAAGTTGGGTCAATGGTTTGCTTATCGCGTGAAAAGTCACAATTTTCCGCCTCGCCATATTCCCCACATTTATCGCAAACTAGGGCATGGGTGCTAGCGGACAATTCAACATAATTTGCCTGGGCATAATCATGGTGCATTGGTGCCGCGGTGTGAATATCCTCATATTCATATTGGCAAATGGCACATTTATAAAAATCTGCCTCATTAACCATGCAGCTTAGTTCGGTGGATCTTTCAAAATCTAATGCAGATTTATAATCTTCATCCCCCTCGCGCGTGCAAAGATGATAGTGCCCCATGCCTTCACCATGAATTTCTTCACTCCATAGGTGGCCTAGTGGTTTAATTTCCACTTCATTTTCCACCTCGCCACAGCGCAAGCAATGTGTTGTTTCAAGCCCGGGCTCTAAGCAGGTTGGCTGTTTGGTTACATTATCCACATGCCAATTATGCCCAAGCGCAGGCACAACTTCGCTTTCCACCTCGCCGCAATCGGCACAAACGCGTTCCCTTAAACCGGCTTCGGTGCAATTGGCTTCAGCTTTAATTTGCCAATTAGAAAATTTATGCTTATGATCGCCACAAGCGGAAAGAAGCACGGCAGCAAGCAGTGCAAAAACGCTTAGGCAAGAAAGAAAAATAAATTTTTTAATAAATGTTTTTGTTTTCATAATTTTTTCCTTTACAACAAAATATTATCATAAAAGCAAAATTCAAACAAACAAAAATTGCAACATTTACAACAATTTTTTTAGGCAACAAAAAAACGGGCTGTTGCCCGTTTATTTTAAGTTATTTTGCTTTTTTAACAGAAAACATGCCAAACACACCAGCCACAACTGAGAACAATGTTAAGCAAATTGGACCAGCACTAGGCATAATGGTTATTTCAATTAACTTGCTTAAAGATGCATAGTTAACGCAGCCAACGATGAACACGATTAAATAAACTGCTGCAAGCACAATTAATGCAAGCGAAACCCATTTGGTGATTTGAGCCAAAAGTTTGTTTTCATAGAACAAGTTAACAAGCAACAAAACAGCAACAACTGTAGCAACAACAAGAGTTATAATCATAAACACTCTTGAAGCTTTCCACATGTTAACTTCGCTAATTTCTGCTTGCAAAAGTTTGTTCCAATCTCCCCTAGCCATAGGCTCAGAAGTTTTGCCAAGTGTTGAAGTTATCCAATTAAAAGCTAAAGAAACAAAAGCTAAAACTACAGCCAAAACACCCACGCAAGATGCAATTAAACCAAAGCCTTTCTTTTTCATTTAAACCTTCCTCCTTTATTAAATGATATTTTAACTTTAACAAATTTAGAAGTGCAAGTCAAACAAAATTCGACAATTTTAACAACAAAAAGCATCGCGTTAAAAATTATTTTAAATTAAACGCCAATTTTTTTATTTTTAGTTTGCTTTTAACATAATTTTTGTTATAATATTTTTTAAGGAGAAAAAATGAAATCTAAAGTATATTTCACCAAAGATATTTCTGCCGATGGGCTAATGAAAATTTACACTGCACTAAACCCAAAGCTAAAAGGCAAAGTTGCGGTTAAAATTTCCACGGGTGAGCCGGGCGGGCACAACTTTTTAAACCCAAAACTTATTGCGCCCGTTGTTAGCAAAGTTAACGGCACAATTGTGGAGTGCAACACGGCGTATCGTGGCAGGCGGTTTGATAGCAAAAGCCACTGGAAGGCAATTAAACAACACGGCTTTTTGGATATTGCCCCATGTGACATTTTGGATGAAGAAGGCGAATTTAATTTGCCCGTTAAAAATGGCTTAAGGCTTAAATATGACATTGTTGGTGAGCACCTTAAAAATTATAATTCTATGTTGGTGCTTTCCCACTTTAAGGGGCACGCAATGGGCGGTTTTGGTGGCGCGCTTAAAAACATTTCAATTGGCATTGCATCAAGAAATGGCAAGGCCTACATTCACAGCGTTGGGGAAACTAGCAACCCAGACGTTATGATGCAAAATCTGTTTAATCGTGATCAGGACGCATTTATTGAGGCAATGGCAGATGCGTGCAAGGCGGTTATTGACTATGTTAAGCCAAAAAATATGGCATATATTAATGTGGCAAACAGGCTTTCGGTTAATTGCGATTGTGACGCTCACCCACCCGAGCCCGAAATGGCAGATATTGGCATTTTTGCATCAACTAACCCCGTTGCGCTGGACCAATGCTGCTACGACGCCGTTATAAATTCAAAAGATAAAGGCAAAAAGGCGCTTGTGGAAAGAATGAACTCTCGCCACGGCATTCACATTGTTGAGGCAAGCGAAAAACTTGGGCTTGGCAGCCACGAATATGAAATTATAAATTTGGACGAATGAAAATGCTGGCCATCGCCAGCATTTTTTGTTGTGCAATTAAATTTTGCATATGCTAGTTGCCAATTTGACAAAAAATTGAAAAAGTTTAATATAAAATATGAAAAATTTAAATATTTTTTATTTTGATAACGACCTAGGCCCGTTTGACGAATTCAACCCACGTTTTGGCACGGTGCTTATTAAAGATTTTAAAGAAATTTCTGAACAAGTTGCAAGCTCCAACATTTTGTGTTTGACCCATGGCGTTGAAAAAAGCCAACTTTTTAACGAGCTTTGGCATATATATTTTTATTAAACAACCACCTTGTAAAAAATAAAACCGTTGCCACGCCTCAAAAATTTAGAGGCGAGGGCGCTTATTTGAAATGCGTTTATTTATCTAACGATGATGTAATATAAAATTTTAATGTTTTTTATGCTACATTTATAAAATTTGCAGCAAAAACAACGCATTTGTAAAAAAATAGATGATATTTTTGGTGCTCCCAGAAGGACTCGAACCCTCCTCAATGGTTCCGAAGACCATTGTGTTATCCACTACACTATGGGAGCA
>CANQAY010000010.1 GCA_947589025.1 uncultured Clostridia bacterium | reverse complement strand
GTTTTGCTGCCAGTGTAGTTACCTGTGCCGTTAACTGTAATTGTGTAATCCCCTACATTGGTCATGCCAGTTGCCCAGGTTATGGTGTAGTCGGTTTCTACTGTTAAATCCTTATTTACTGTTGTTGCTTTGTCGTGAACTGTTACGCCTGGGTTAGCTATCTTGCTGCCTGTGTAGGTCGCACTTGCTGGAGATAGGGTTACAGTTATGTCTGCTGATCCTGTAAATGTTTTAGGGTTAATTTTAAATGTAACTGGTTTACTCTTTGCATAGTTATTTATACCATATATTGTAATTGTAGCATTACCTGCTGCTGTGTTGTTAGAGTATGCTATATAGTAATCTCCTGTTTGATGAGTTGTATCTACACTTAATGTTAATGGTTTAACACTGCCTGCAATAGTATCTTTAACTGTTACTGCTGGAGTTATTGGACCGCCTGTATATATCTGGTCTCCAATCTCATCCACAGTCACTAAGTTAATGTCTTTTGGTGAGATTATATATGTTGTATCTATCTGTCCAGCATAGTTAGTTGCTCCCTTGATGCGAATGTAGTATGTCTTCGCATCCTTTACTTGGGATTCTTGTATTGCGCTTGTCCTTGCGTCAGTTAGATAATACTCTATGGTGTAATCTGTTGTTAGTTTTAATGCGTATGTTCTATCTGTATCCGTTATGCTTACACTTGCTGGTTGAGATACTCCGTTGTATGTTACATTCGTTACTGTTGGTTTAAAGCTTGCTAATGACTTAGCTGTAATGGTAAATGTCGTCGTTGTCTTACCGTTATAGTTGCCTGCACCACTTATGGTTATGGTTGCTTGACCTACATTTATGTTTGAATCATATGCTAAGGTATATTCTTCAGTTTGCTTTAAGGTTGCTGATCCATCTGTAATCTGCACCGCAGGTGTTATTTGGCTGCCTGTAAATTCTTGGCTGCCTACTGCGGCGATGGAAATACTACTATCCCCTATTGGCTTAGGCGATATTGTATATGTTAAGTCTATTGTGCCAGAATAGTTAACCGCTCCTGTTATGCGCAAATAGTATGTTGCTGCATTTATTACGTCTGTCTCTGGAGTTGGTGTACCTGTCCTGTCTGATGTCTTGTAATATGCTATTGTAAAATCTGTACCTTTTTGAAGTACATAATTATTTCTAGATGTGTCTTTTATTGTAACTTTAGCTGGTTGGTTTGCTCGATTATATACTGCGGCTGCCACCGTCCCGCCAAAATCTTTTAGTGACCTTAATGTAATTTTATATTCAACAGTTCTTTTGCCGGTGTAGTTGCCCATACCGGTTACAGTTACTGTTACTGTGCCTACATTCGTTACATCTTTACTAAATGAAATTGAGTAATCTTTATCTTCAACCAATTTGGTTGGTGCGTCTTGTGTAAGAATATCTGGGTCGCTTACTGTTGGTTTCTGTTTCTGCTCACTGCCGTTGTAGGTAACGTCAGATAATGTGCTTACTGTTACTGTAGATAAATTCTTTTGCGCTATGGTAAAGCTTACTGTTATCTTCCCTCCACTTACTGTGTAGTTCGCAGATGGTGTTATGGTTATTGTTGCTGCCGTCTTTGTTGCATTTGTAAAGTCGGTTATGCTTATGTTTACGCTGTATTGATCGATAGCTATTTGTTTGCCTGAACTATCTTTTAATGTTACAGTTGGTTTTTGCTCTTTTCCGTTATATGTTGTTGAAACTGCTGCCTCGTTTGTATGTGCAACACCATTTACGGTAACAATGTAATCCCCTACAGATAATGATGTAATGGTAAAGTCGAAAGATTTGCTACCATTGTAGTTACCTGTACCTGAAATTACTACTTTGTAACTACCTTTGTTTATTGGGTTTGTGCTTACATCGGCACTTGTGTAATATTCAATTGAATAGTGTGTGCCAACAGATAATGCACTGTCTAACACTGTGTTCCTAACCACTGGGGTTGGCTTAATTACACTGCCGGTATATGCATATGCTGTTTGATCTAATGTTGCAGATACTACATCTTCGTCATCAATTGAGCGTTGTGCAATTACAAAGGTGCTATCCTTTGTGCCAGTGTAGTTGCCTGTAGCTGTTACCCTTACATAGTATGTTTTTGCATCTATTAGGTTTGCTGCGGCAACTTCGATTTGGTAATTATTCGCTGTATAGTATTTTGCGGTAAAGCTGGTTATTGATGTTTCACCATCTTTTAATGTTATTGCTGGGGTTAATGCTTTACCTGTATATGTCTGCCCCGCTACGGATATTGTTATGCCTGCAGCAGATAAATTTTTGGCTGTAATTTTAAATGTTGCTGTTTTGCTGCCAGTGTAGTTACCTGTGCCGTTAACTGTAATTGTGTAATCCCCTACATTGGTCATGCCAGTTGCCCATGTTATGGTGTAGTCGGTTTCTACTGTTAAATCCTTATTTACTGTTGTTGCTTTGTCATGAACTGTTACTCCTGGGTTAGCTATCTTGCTGCCTGTGTAGGTTGCACTTGCTGGAGTTAATGTTACAGTTATGTCTGCTGATCCTGTAAATGTTTTAGCAGTAATTTTAAATGTTGCAGTTTTGCTGCCTGTGTAGTTACCTGCGCCGCTAACTGTTACGGTGTATTCAGCCACATTAACAAAGCTGTCGCTACTCCAACTTAGGGTGTAATCGGTGGTAACGGCAAGGTTGGTGCCTCTAGTGGTATCTTTAACTGTAACGGTTGGCTTAGCAATGGCTGCGCCGGTGTAGGTTGCACTGTTTGAACTTAGCGAAATGGAAATATCTGAAGCGTTAGTGAATGTTTTAGCGCTTATAGTAAAGCTTCTTGTTGTGCTGCCGCCATAGTTGTTGGTGCCTTTAATGGTAATGGTTTTGTTGCTGCCCACTGCGGTCATATTAGGCCAAGTAACGCTAAAGTCGCTAGAAGTTAGGTTGGTTTTGCGAGTGCCGTCGTAAATAGTAATGGTAGGTTTTTGTTCGCTGCCATTGTAAACCACGCTGGATGTTGAAAGCGTTATCTGCATATCCGTGCTGGTGATATCTTTAGGTTTAATAGTGTAAGTAAGGTCTTTGCTGCCGGAATAGTTGCCTTTTGCAGCAATTTTAATGGTTTTTGTGCCTGCGTCCGTCATGTTAGAAGGCCAAGTTATGCTGTAGTCGGTATCAACGGTTAAGTTCTTTTTAAGATTGCCGTCGTAAACGGTAACCGAAGGGTTGCCAAACTTGCTGCCGGAGTAAGTAACTTCGTTAGGCGAAACGGTAAACGTAATGTTGCTGTCAAAAGCCTTTACGGTAATGCTAAATGTTGTAGTTTTGCTATCTTTATAATTGCCTTTACCGGTAACGGTAATGGTTTTATTTGCGCCCACGTTGGTCATATCAGGCCAAGCCACAGTATAATCGTTAGTTGCGCTTAAAGTTTTGGCGTCGTCTTTAACTGTAAGGGTTGGTGCATATGCGCTGCCCTTATAAACGCCCGAGTTGTATTCAAGCTCCAAGGTAATGTCGTTTGAAGTAAAGCTTTTTGCCTTAATGGTAAATGTTGCGCTTCTTTCGCCCGGATAGTTCTTTCCGCCCGTAATTTTAATTGTTTTTGCGCCTTGGTTAATAAAATCGGATGGCCATTCAACGGTGTAGTCGGTGCCAGAAACCAAAGTGCGAGAAATGTTGGTATCGGTAATTGTAATTGTAGGCTTGCTAATTGTGCTGCCGGTGTAGGTATCTTCGGTCTTGGAAAGAACAACGGAAATATAACTGCCGTTTATGCTTTTTGCTGTAATTGTAAATGTTGCAGAGTTAGTGCCGGTGTAGTTGCCTGTTCCGGTAACGGTAACGGTGTAAGTGTCGGCATCAGTAAAGCCGGTTTTATCCCATTTTAAGGTGTAATCGGTGTTAACAGCAAGGTTGGTGTTTCGTGCCGTATCTTTAACGGTAACGGTTGGTTGCGTGTAAGCGCTGCCCTTATATACTGCCGATGTTTGAGAAAGCTCTACCGTAACGCCGGATGCAATGTTTTTAGGGTTAATGGTAAATGTTGCGGTTTTGCTTGTTTCAGGGTCGTAATTGCCCTTACCTTTAATAGTAATAGTTTTATTTTTGCCTGCATTAACCATGTTAGGCAAAGTTATGGTGTAATCTGTGTTAACAGTAAGGTTTTTGTTAATGCCCGTTGCGGTATCTTTAACGGTAATTGTTGGGTTAAGCGCGCTGCCGGTGAAAGTTCCGCTTGTTGGGTTAACGGTAATGGTAATATCCGTGCCGGCAATAGATTTTGGCTTAATTGTAAATGCTGCAGAGTTAGTGCCCGAATAGTTGCCTGCGCCGGTAACGGTAACGGTGTAAGTGCCGGCATTGGTAAAGCCGGTTTTATCCCATTTTAAGGTGTAATCGGTGTTAACAGTAAGGTTAGTGCTTCGTGCCGTATCTTTAACGGTAACGGTTGGTTGCGCGTAGGCGCTGCCCTTATATACTGCCGATGTTTGCGATAGGCTAACCGAAACGCCCGAAGCAATGCTCTTTTTATTAATGGTAAAGTCAAAAGATTGGCTATCGGTGGTATAGTTACCTTTACCTTTAATAACAATTTGCTTTGTGCCTTGGTTTGTCATATCCGGCCAAGTAACAGTGTAATCGCTATCCAAAGTTAGGGTTTTGTTGCGCGTTTTGTCTTTAACCGTAATGGTTGGCTTGGTAACCGCGCTGCCCGTGTAGGTTGCACTGGTTGCGCTAAGCGTAATTTCAATGTCCGAGCCCTTAAACGACTTTGCGCTAATGGTAAACGTTGCCGTTTTTGTGCCCGAATAGTTGCCCTTGCCCGTTATGGTAAGCAATTTGCCGCCTGCGTTGGTAAAATCGTCCGTGCCCCAACTTGCATTGTAGTTGGCTGCGGCAATTGTGTTGGTGCCGTCTTTAACCGTGTAGCTAGGCTTAGCTATGGCGCTGCCCGTGTAGGTTGCACCGGTTGGGCTAAATGTTATTGTGGTGTTGCCGTCAAACGCCTTTGCCGTAATGTTAAAGGTTAATGTTCGGCTGCTGTTGTAGTTGCCCTTACCCGTTATGGTTAGCGTTTTTGTGCCCACATCCACCAGTGTTGCATCCCAACTGGTGCCGTAATCTGACGAGCCCAGCGTGGCTTTTCGCGTTGTATCGGTAACCGTAAGGGTTGGCGTAAATGCGCTGCCCTTATAAACGCCCGAGTTTGCGCTAAGCACCGCCGTAACATCCGTTGCCGCAATAGATTTAGGGCTTATAACATAAGTGGTATCCTTATATCCAGAATAGTTGCCCGTGGCAGTTACCCTAACATAATAGGTTGCCGCGTTAACAAGCGCGCTTGCCGCCACCTCGCTAGAGGCAGAATAATCACTCTTACTATAATATTTAACAGTGTAAGTTGAAATTGCCGTGTTGCCATCTTTAAACGTTATGGTTGGGCTCTGCGCACTGCCGTTATACGTTTTCCCCGCACAGGAAAGTGTTACCCCCTCCGCCGAGGTAATATTTTTTGTTCCTATTACAAAACTTAATTTTTGACTTCCTGTATAATTGCCCTTACCCTTAATTGTGGCGGTGTAAGTGCCTGCATTTATAAAGCCAGTTTTATCCCAACTAAGTTCGTAATCCTTATCTAAAACCAAATCCGTGTTACGAATCCTATCCCTATATGTAATGGTAGGATTCCAAGCACTGCCATTGTATGTTCCATTGCCTGGGCTAACATTATATGTAACATCTTCACTTGTAATAGATTTTGGATTAATTTGGAATGTGGTTGTTCTGCTGCCCGTGTAATCGATTATGCCTGTAATAGTTATTGTTGCCGTGCCTGCGTCGATGTTGTTAGAGTAAGATAGTTCGTAATCAAAACCTTGCCATAGTTCTAATCCGTTATGCGTTAAAGTAACGCCCGGTGTTATCGCACTGCCCGTGTAAGTTTGTGCCGCCGGTGGCGACAGCGTTGGCGTGGTTATCGAGCATGGGTCTACTTGGACAGGGATTCCAAAAGTAAAATCTCCATCCAATATAGGTGACTGGCCTACATAAACATACACTTGTAAGCCAACACCCTCTGACTCTAAAGCACCGTTATACACTGTAAACAGATCCCTATTCCAACGAGTGCTTACACGATTGCCATCAACAGGTTCACCTCTAGAGTTTGTTAAAATCAGATCATCTGGTGCAGATGTAGGGCTATAAGGAACGTGATAAATTGTCCCATAATCAGCACTGTCTTCTTCCCAAACCCCTTCTCCGGACAATTTAAGGTCTGCCATTTGTGTAAGCCAAGGCCAAGATATAGTAGTTCCCCCATCCAATGTTTCAACTTCAAACTCAAAGTAATCTCCGTGCGCATCTCCTTGCACATTAGGTTTAATTGATGTTGCAGCGTAATATTCGCCATCTTTCATTACAAAAGCATTAGAATTGTTTACGGCCCTAGATATATCTAAATTAAAACAAGGAAGCAATTGTCCCCAAAAATCAGTCTTATAATTATATGCGTCTCTAATCAAGCCATCAGAAGGAAGCCCTAATCGCTCTACTTCTGCAGCACTTGGCAAATAAAAATAGTCATAAGCCCAGTTTAAACTAGCAAAATGAGGATATTGCATCTCCTCTATGTTAGGCCAAAATGGATACCCACCAGCGTAATCATACATCCATACTTCATACTCATTTTGTTCATTAGCAAGGAATGAAGCACCTACTTTTTGAGTAAAAGATGATTCACCATCCTCATAAAAAGGGATATAAGGATCCTGATCTGATGAATCATATTCCTGCCAAGGATTGCCACCAGGTCTAATTACTGACTCAAGGAAAGCGTCATAACGAGGATTATAACCAGGTGTAAGCGCCCGCCCCATGCTAAAAGCATTCGTCTCATACTCATTGACTTCCCATCCAGTGTTAAAGTTATCTGCAAATATGTTCTCTAATCCTTCCCACATTTGCATTGTTCCTAGATAGTCGGCGTCATACTCAAATTTTACAGGAGAAAGAGGATTTATTAACGCCCTTGCGCCGCTATAAGGATACCACGAAACTTCCCAATGTTCAGAAGACTCCTCGGTATCACGCCCTAACATGTTTGTGTCAAGTGGCACAAACTTACTTAATCCTTCAGAGTAGAGATTGGATAAAAGATCGCCGTCTAATTGAAAAGTAATCATCATATCCCGCCATTCGCCACATGTCAAAGTTGTGGCAACCACCTTCCATGGTAAACCATTAAACCAAACAACCATTGGAGAATTTGCAAAATCATCTAATCCAGCATGCAAATACTCACTGCCCGTTAATGGATCAACAAACACATCTTTAACAAGATTATCACCAAATCTTTCATAAACTTGTTCAAAATTTTCATAATAATTTGAATAACTAGAGTTATCAATAACAACATAAGCGTTAGAATTAGAACCTGTATTAACATAAGTAAAAACTTGCGGAAGACCAAAAGCATAGCCAGGCAAGAAGGGCAGTATTCCCACATAACCATCATAATTATAAAAATCATCAAATGAACATAATCCATAACTAGTGTATTGAATTAATTGCCTTAACACATTGCTATCAAATAAACCAGTTTGAGCATCATATAAACTATGATTGAAATATGCCCTGGCCCTGCCTTCATGAACAGCATCTATTGTATCACGGGTAATACCATCAATATAAGCCACGCCGGGTGTATAAGATTCTGCCTCAACATAACTTGCAGATTTTTTATTTTTAACAAAATTTAATTGCAAACAAAAACAGGTGCAAAAAACACCAATTAATGACAATATTAAAAATTTAAATTTTTTTGTTTTTTTCATATTTTCCCCTTACAATTTAAATTACATTTTTTGCTAAAATATTTTAAGTTAATTTATTATAACTTAATATTCGCATATTAATTTAAAATACGAAAAAAATTCGTTGGTAAAAAACCATTAAAAACATCTATTTTTTAAGGGAAAATTTGGGCATTAAAATTTTATTTTTATTTTTTAAAAAAAATTGCAAAAAATTTAAAAAAATGCAAAAAAATGCATAAAAATGCAATTTTTTGATAAAAATATTATATTTTTTAAAAATTTTTTAATTTTTTTTAATTTTAAATTTTGTGGCAAATTTTTTAATTAAACAAAAAACTGCCGTGCTGGCAGTTTTGTTATTTATTTTTTTTGGCATTAATTGGCACAAGGGCTGGGCTGGCAACGGGCTCGGCAATTGGTGTGGTGCTAACTTCTGCCTGCTGTTTGGCGCTAACTTTTGCCTTGGCAATGTTAACGGCAAGCTTAAGCAAATTTTCCAGCGCAACGGAATCTTGATGCTGTTGTTGAGGGGTGTAATTTGCTTGTTGGGTTTTTAACAAATTGAGGTAAGAAGTTTTTGCTGCGGTTTGCCAGAAGTAAGAATCAAACTTAACGTTGGCGTATTTCCAAGGTTTCATAAACATGTTGTAATGGATTAAGTAAAGTTTATCGGCTGACAAATCGCTTAGCGGCATTTTGTTCCAGCCCGGGGCAAGATATTTAACCTTGTTTTTGCAAATGATGTTTAAATAGTCTTGATCAGGGGCAACGGTGGCAAGCTTTTTGTTGTTAATCCAAGAATAGAAATCATTTTCAATGTCGTTATCCCTAAACTTTTTTAAATTCATAATAAGCACGCCCGAGTTAAAGTATTGCTTTTCGGTTATGCCTAAAGATTGCGTGGTGTAGAAAATAAAATCTTTATTGCTCCACACAGTTTCGTCCAAAACGGCGCCTAGATAATTATCCCCAATAAACTCGTTATACAAATCCGCAATGTCGCGGTTTAAAACAATATCCGAATCTAAATAAATGGCTTTGTTATATTCTGGGAACAAGGTTGGAATAAACAACCTGAAATAGATTGAAACAGAATAATAGTCTCGCAGGGCAACTTTATCCCGTATGCTTTCTATTTTGCTGTTTACGTTAACAACATCTATAATAATGTTATCGGTTATGTAAGAGCGAATCTCTGGTATATCGTAATCGGTTAAATCTGCCGACAGAATGTAAATTTTGTAAATGTTTTTGCTGGAGGCATGGTCCACCAAAGATTTTATTGCCACGGTTAAGTATGGCAAATAGTTTTTGTCCGACGCAAAATAAATTGGAATTACTTTTTTTCTCATAAAATATTTTTCTCCTTTTGTTGGGCGGGCCAATACGCATGTTTGCTGCCGCCAACTTTCGTTAGTTATAATAGCAAACATTTTGGGCATTTATCAATAGAAATGTCAAAATTTTTGTATAAAGCTCAATTCCTTTAAAATATAGCCACTCTATTTTTAGTAGAGGCGGGGTTTAAATTCTAAAAAAAATAGAATTTTGCCGCTTTTTGCTTGCGTTTGGGCACTTTTTGTGGTAAAATGTTGCTATAAAACCCTTAAATTGCGGCTTGATGCTAAAATTTGGGTTTGGAGATTGTTATGTTAGATATTAATAGAGTTATTGGCAAAAATTTGCTAAAACTCCGCAAAAATAAAAAAATGACCCAACTTGAACTGGCTGAAAAATTTAATTATTCCGATAAAACTATTTCTAAATGGGAGGCGGGGGAATCGCTGCCCAGTGTGGAAATTTTGTTTAATTTGGCAAACTTTTATGGCGTTAGCCTTAACGACCTAACTAAAGAAGATTTTGAGCTGCCTAGCCAGCACAAGCGCATTAGAGACCGCTTTTTGCCCGCCAAACTTGTTATTACCCTGCTGGCGGTTAGCGTTATTTGGCTGGTGGCAACAATTATTTTTGTAACTCTGCAATTGGTTATTGATTATTATTACGGCTTGGTGTTTTTGTGGGCGGTGCCGTTATCCTGCGTGGTGCTTATTGTGTTTAACGCAATTTGGGGCAGAGGGCTGTGGCTATTCCCTATTTTAAGCGTTATGTTGTGGTCTACAATTGGCGGAATTTATGCGCAATTGTTTAAATATAACATTTGGCAAATTTTCATTTTGGGCATTCCTATTCAAGTGGCATTTATTTTGTGGTCTGCCCTGATGAACAAACCTAAAAACAGGCCTAAAAAAGAAAAGGTTAAAAAGCCAAAAAAAGTTAGGCAAAAGGCCCCCGCTGCCGCCCCAGCTGAAGAGCAAGCTGAAGGCAGCCAGCCCGATTTAAACAACGAAAAAGCGCCCGCTGAAGAAGACGAATTTGGGTTTGACTTTATTAAAAATAAAAAGGACACTAACTAGTGCCCTTTTTTGTGGCTTGCATTATTTACAATAAAATATGCCAAAATGCGCAAATTATTTTGAATTAAACAAAAAATAATTTATAATTATATTAATTGGAGGAAAAATGAAAGTTATTTTTGTGGTTGATTCGGTAGATAAGCTGAACAGCAAGGTGGATTTATTTAAAACTCATTTTGGCAACGAAATTAATTTTGTGGTTAAAGCCAATTTGGTGCCACTTTTTAACACCTTTGGCTATGGCGTAAACGCCGTTTATGTTAAAAATTTGGCAACGGTTATTCATTATTTGGTGGCAAGAATGGGCACCGCTGACGTTGTTGTGTATTATTCCAGTTTTGACATTTCTGCCGCATTTTTAAGCAAATTTGCGGGCGCAATTGGGGATAAAAGCAAAGTTGTTAATGTTATGCCTAAATATAACGTGTGGGAGCGCATGGGCAACGGCATTTACAACAGCTATGTTAAATCTCTTTTTAAATTGAACGACAGCTTGGCAACCCCAAAACTTCAATTTTTGCCCGAAGCTTTTGTTGAAGAACTGTTATCTACCCACATGGGCAACAAATTGTTTAATGTTGAAGAAAGCCATGTTAAAAACATTTATATTGAAGATAAACAAATTAACAAAACCGCAAAAATTAAACCTAAATTTAACAAATTTAATTTAATTCCTATTATTGCTGCGCTGTTTGTAACTGCCCTGCTTGTTATGTGCCTTGGCTTGTTTAAATTTAATTTTGTGTTTATTATTGCTTTTGTTTGCCTGTATTTGGTGGACATTATTGTGGCAATTTTCTATCAATTTAAAATAAATTTTGATACCCGCTTTTTAAATTAAAAAATGGCCCGTTTGGGGCTATTTTTTTGCACAAAAAAACCACACAATGTGGTTTTAAATTTTTGCTTCTACTGTGGCAACTTTTCTGCCCCTAGCGTCCATCTTAAAGCGAACAACGCCATCGATAAGTGCAAATAGAGTGTAATCTTTACCCAAGCCAACATTTTCACTAGGGTAAATTTTTGTGCCCCTTTGGCGAACTATTATTGAGCCCGCTTGCACAAATTGACCATCACCAACCTTGGTGCCAAGGCGCTTAGATTCACTATCTCTACCATTTTTGGTGCTACCGCCACCTTTTTTATGGGCAAATAATTGAATATAAATCATAATTGCTTCTCCTTTATTTTAATATATTTTGGGTAACCATCACGAATTTCTTTTATAGATAAAGCCGCCGTTTGCATTAAAATTTGCGCGCTTTTATTTTCACTTTCCGTTAAATTTTTTAACGTTACACTTAAGTGCGGAATTGCCTCATTAACAACATCAACAACGCCCAATTTAAGCACTTTTTTTAACCCAATAATTAAGCCTTGCGTTATTGCTGAAACTGCGCTGCAAACAATATCTTTACCCTCTTCAGCATAGCCGGAATGCCCGGTTGCCTCAATGGTTACAATGTTTTGTTTATTTTTAACAATGGTAATGTTAATCATACTAACCTATACTTACAATTGCTATTTTGCTGTAAGGTTGCCTATGGCCTTGTTTTTTGCGTTCGTTCTTTTTGGCTTTGTATTTAAACACTGTTAGTTTTTTGTCTTTAACATCGCCAACAACTTTTGCCTTACACATAACATTTTTAACTTCTGGTGTGCCAACTTTAACTTTGTCACCATCAACCAACATAAGCACAGGAAAACTAACTTCTTCATTAACTTGAGCGGAAAGTTTATCCACAGTTAAAACATCGTTAGCCTGAACTTTATATTGCTTGCCTAAAATGTTTACGATTGCATACATACTAGTTACCTCCTATAAAGACTCACTCCTCTGGCCGCATAAATGCAGTTTAATGCCATTTCGATGTGGTACTACTCTAGGCATTATATCACATAAAAATAGTTTTGTCAACACTTTTACAAAATTATTTAATAATAAAAAACTTGCTTGCGCAAGTTTAATTGCAATTGGCGGATTTACCTAATTCCGCAACTGTTTTTAAGCAATTGTTGTAATAATCTTCAAATATTTCCATTTCTTTTTTGGCGGCACGCGTTTCATTTTCTGCCACATACATATCCTCATAGTCCACAACGCCATTAATATATTTGGTTAACTCGTTAATGCGCGTTTCTTTTTGTGCGTTAAAATAATTAAGCATATCTTGCTTATATTCTTCACCAAACATGTTGTAACAATATTCCCAAAGAGAGGTTTGCATTTCGTTTAATTTGGATTCTAAATCTACAATTTCGTTATATGTGTTATCTATTGATAGTTCAAAGCAATTGTTGTTTGTTATTAAAACGCTGCCATATGTGTGATAGCCAATAATGTCAAAATCAATTTTATAACGAATGCAAGAAGAATCATCAACAGTTTGGCCCTCTATAGCGTTAAAACGAATTTGGCGATGTTGCATATTTTTATATTCATGTTTAATTTGTTTTAAAATTGGTGCAATAATCTCTTGAAATTGTTCTGTGGTTAATGTGTAATCGCTCATGTTAAACTCCTTAGTTAAATTATATCACATATCTAACTGCTTGTCAATAGGGAAATTTTAAGTTAATTAATTCGGTTTCCAGCGGATAAGAAATTGAATAATTTATGAGCATATCTTCATCTATGTATGGATTTTTAAGTGTGTTACAATAAAATATGGTGTAATTTTTAGCTTTTATTTGTTTTAACAGTTCAAAAATTGTGTTTGTTTCGCTAACTTTTAGCAACACAACCTTGTTAAAGTTTTTTTCTTTAGAAGGCTTTAACAGTGTTAAAGTTGGGGTTGTTTTGGGTTTGCTTGTTACAAAAAACAGCACCATTATTAAATAAAAGAAATTTATTTTTTTAAAGCAGGACATAACAAACAAAATTAAAAATGCAACGCTAAAAGTCGTGCGAATTATTAGGTCTAAATTTTTATATGCTTTGTCCGATTTTATAAGTGAGCGAAAAATTTTGCCACCGTCAAGCGGATATATGGGAAGAAGGTTAAAAATTGCCAACACAAAATTGCTAAGGCAAAAATAATTTAACACATTTTGGCTTTGCGGAATTAGCCAATAAAGTGACATGCAAACAAGACACAAAACAAGGTTAAAAAGTGGGCCCGCAATGTTTATTGCAAAACTATCGTTTTCCAAAATTTTTTCATTTAATGAAATAGATAGTCCAAACATGTCAAGCCGCGCTTGTTTTAGTTTGTAGCCACGCGATATGGCAACAAAAAGATGGGCAAGCTCATGTAAAATTAATGCAAATAAATAGTTTAAAAGCAGCAAAAAATTTTTAAACATAAAGCACAATATTATTACAAAAACAAAGCTTATGCCCACCTTAAATTTTTTCATATATTAAGATATTATTTTATAGTTAAATATATAACAAAGCGCGTTAGTTTGGCAATGTTTTCATAGTTTTCATGCGCTCGCCAATTGTTTTAATTTCAATTGAATAGCAACTGCCTTCCACATTAATATCCACTGAAATATCTTCAAAATTAACTTCAAAGTAGTTGGAAATTAAATAGAAAAAATCTGATTTTATAACATTATTTAAATATTGCGGATTGGTTTTTTTATCCTTTTCTATTATGCTATTTAGCCTATTTTTTAAATCCATTTTTTGCTCCTTTAAACGCTTCGTTTAAGCAATTTTTTAATTGAACCTATTAAGCCGCGATATTTATATGTGCAATCAAACAACTTCTTTTCGCCCGTAATGATATTTTTTGTCAAAATATCAAAGGCACGGTTAACCGCCACCTTGTTGTTTGTTATGTTTGCGCTGGTGTTGGTTATAACTTTATCATCTTCGGGTATAACGCCGCCAAATTCAATATTTAGCGTTTTGCCAATATCGTAAACATCAAACATAAGTTTATCTTGAATTAAATCTCCCCTTGCCCTATTTATAACAAAGCGTTTGCTTGAAATGCTGTAGCTAGATAAAATAGTTACCACTTTGTCGGCATCGCGTATGCTGGAAAGGTGCGGTGTGGTTATAACAAGGGCTTCTTCAGCCAAACTAACGGCACGCTTAAAGCCGGCATCAATGCCAGCTGGACAATCTATTAAAATATAATCAAAGGTTTTGTTTAACTCGTTAACCACCGCTTTAATTTGGCTTATTGTTATGGTTAGGTTTTGATTTAACCCGCCGCTAGAAAGCAAATATAAAAGCGGATATGTATCGTCTTGAATAAGCGCCTCTTTAACCCTGCACTTGTGTTCTATAACATCCAACATGGTGTAAACCACTCTATCTTCCATGCTCATAACAACATCAAGGTTGTTAAGCCCAATGTCCATATCAATTAAACACACCCTATAGTTTTTGCTTGCCAAATGCATGCCCAAATTTGCGGTTACGGTTGTTTTGCCCACTCCACCCTTGCCAGAAGTTAAAACAATTGTTCTTGCCATAACGCCTCCTACAAGCAATGTAGCACAATTAAAAAAATAAGGCGAAAGAAATTTAAACTCAATTTTACTTTCGCCAAAAATAGATAAAATATTATTTTTTATTTAATTGGTTTTGCCTATTTTAACATTAAAAATCAATTTTTAAAAATTCTTTAGTTCCGTTTAAAAGTTTGCCAGCACCTAAAATAACTGCATCTTCTGGAGTTTCTGGCACAATAATAGGTAAATCCAACTTTTTGCTAACATATTCATACAAACCGGGGATGCCGCTTGCCCCACCAACAAACATAACGCCGGTGTTGTAAACATCTTTTGCAATTTCTTGCGGCAAACTTGTAAGCATTTCTTTAATTAAACTAACAATTTTGTTATAAACATTTATAATTGCCACCCTAACTTCGTTTGCAGAAATTTCTCGCTTAACAAATTTGTTATTTTCGTTTATGCCCACATATTCAGTTTTATACATGTCGCGTTCGTAAAGAGATGCCACTTCGTTTTTAATTGCTTCACTTGTCATATCGCTCACTTGCAAGTTGTGGTTATCCGCAATAAAAGTGGTTATGCTTTTGTCCATATCCTCCCCGCCAATAAAATACATTCTGCCCAACACAAAATTATATTCGTTTAAAACGGAAATGTCAGTTATGTATTTGCCAATATCCACCACCATCAAATGCTCATGGCTATCCACATCCAGCCCAGTGCGTGCGCACACGCTGTTTTGCACAAAGGTAACTTTTGTAACGCCCGCTTGATTTAACACGCGTTTTAAAAGTGCAAGTTGCTTTTGGTTTAACGCACATGGCACAGCCACCAAAGCAGATAAACGGGTTAACAAAAATTTATCGGTAATAACATTATTTAAAATTTCATTAAGCAAAATTGTTGCCATTTTTTCGTTTACAACTTCGCTATTTTTTATAGGTTCGTAAACGGTAACCGAGCTGGATTTAGAGAAAAACATTTTTTCAGCATCCTTGCCCGTTGCTTTAACTTTTAGTTTATTATCCTTTTCAATAACCGCTAAATAGGCAGGCTCTTTGGCAATTATGCCAAAACCCTTTCTATAAATTATAATTTCATTACTGCCAAATTTAATAGCCAAATCGATACTAAACATATTTACCCCTTTTTATAAAATTTGCAAATTTTTGCCATAAACTTTTCTAAAATCACCAGCAACTGACATTGCCTGACTAATTTCTAGTGTAGCTTCGCGCTCTAGTTCGGTTTTTAAAATAACAGTATCACCTAAAATATCACAAGAAATATCTTTAACCGAATTTGCATTTGTTATGTTAAGCATTGTTGCCATTTTTATTATAACGGCAAGTTTTTTAACTGCATCAAGATCTTCCTCGCTAACAATATCTTTATAGCGCACCCAATCGTTTAGGCTAAAATCGTCAATATTTTGGCTGCTGGCAACAAATGCAGCAAGCACAATATCTTTATGGCTGGCACCATAAATGCCACAGTTTACAATAACCGAAAAATTGTTTTTAGTGTAATTTTCAAAGCTTATGCGTTTGCCCGCCATGCACATGCTGGCAGCAATTCTTAGCACCTTAACATATGGGCGAGTTAATTTATGCAAAACTTTTAGTTGCTTATATAAAATTACAGCCAAAGCGTAATTGCTATCCACATTTATATTGGTTGGATAAAATTCGTTAATGGAACTTAGTGAGTAACCTAAAATATCCAACAACGGCTTTTCACCCGTTTGGCCAAGCAAATTTTTTGCAACAATGCCATACATTTCCCCATTTGTGGAAACTTTTATTGAATTGTTAACAAATTCATTGCACATTGCCTTAACAGCGGCAAAGCCAAGCGCTATTAAATCGGCACGTTTTTCCGATATGCCTTTTAATTTTTTGGCTTTATCTAAATCCAACCCGCGGATGAGATTGTAAACATTTTTAAAACTTTCTTGCGTAATTTCGTAATTATGGGCAACATCTAGCGGATAGTGAGTGGATTTGCGAGACAATTTGCCCAAAGCCTCAAACACCTCGCCCACGCCAATAAATTCAGATTCAGCATCAAGATCATAAAGCCAACTAAGTTTTTTAATTTCTTTAGTAAATATTGAAACAACTTTATCCATTCTGTCGGTTAAAGATTTATCTCCAACTTTTTCAAGCAAATTAACCATGCCAAAAGGCAGTGAAACACTGTTGGATACTATGCGGCGATTAAACCTTATTATTTCAGTAGAATAATCCCCAACTTTCATAATTACGCCACGAGTCATGGCAAAAGAGTATAAAACGGCACTGTGCAAAGCTGAAATTTGCTCTTCAACTGAAAGAACTTTAAAATAAAGCGAAACAGTTTTATAAATTTCATCTAAAAATGCAATTTGGTTGCGCGCGGTGGCAATAACAGGATCGGCAAAGCAAATAAAGTTATCTATTTTTTGGCCATCTACTATTTTTCTAAAATTTCTTAAAATGGAAATAGTATCTTGAATGCGGGAAGGTTTAATATATCCGTCACGCTCCATATCTTGAATAATTTTAATTGGCTCCACAATCTGTTCATCTATTGTAAAAAATCCGTTATTTGTATATTTATATATGGTTAATTTAATATCATTAATTTCAAGTTGAAAAACTGCTAACTTGTTCATATTTCTCCTTTAATTTTATTGTACATTCACCATACTTTTAGCACTAATTTTCAATATAGTCAATAGTTTTTTTAAAAATTTTTTAAAATTTTTTATGGTCAATTTGTGCCTTATTTTAAACAAAATTTTTAAGCGGTTTAAATATTAAAAAAAATTTTTTAATTTTTTAAAAAAGTGGCAAAATTTTAAAAAAATTTAAAAATTTAATGCCAATTTTTTTATTTTATTAATTTTTCTATTTCATTTTTAAAATTTATAAACACCGAGTTGTTGTAATCCGGCTCCGCCACAAAAACCAATGTTTGTTTTGTTATTGGGTGGTTAAAGGTTAATTTATATGCCCACAGGGCGAGGTTGCCTTTATGAGTTTTATCGCCATATTTAAAATCGGCAAAAACTGGCGCGTTTAATTGCCCAGACATTTGCACCCTTATTTGATGGCTGCGCCCGGTTATTAGGTTTATTTCTACAAGTGATAGCCCCTTTTTGCTTGAAATAACATTATATTCCAAACTAGCTTCTTTGCTGCCCTTTTCCAACTTAGGCACAATGGAAACTGTGTTGGTTTTTTCATCCTTTTTTAAATATGTGGTAAGTTTATCAAATTTTTGCTGAGGTTTGCCATTAATTACTGTTAAATATTTTTTGTTTAGACTGTGCTCTTTAAGCTGTTTCGTTAGGCGTGCGGCAGCTTTGCTTGTTTTGGCAAACACCATAACGCCACCCGTGGGCCTATCTAACCTATGCACCAAGCCCAAAAACACATTGCCCGGTTTATTATCCCGTTGCTTTATAAAATTTTTTAATTTGGTAAGCAAATCCAAGTCTTTTGTTTCGTCTTCTTGCACCGAAATGTTATATGGTTTTACAACCACTATAATATGATTATCCTCATAAAGTATTTTTAAATCTAACATAAATTAATCCTTAAAAATTTTAATTGCCGAACACCCGCACGGCAAAACAATGCCCTTTTCTTTAGTGGGCAAGCCAACCTCGTAACTTTCAGTTTTGCCGCCCGATATTGCCGTGTTTAAAATGTTTTGCATAACAGTTGGCTGCAAGCCGGTTGTGTAACTGTTTATTAACACAAAAAGTGGATTTTTTGAAAGCACTTTATCGCATAAACTAACAAAATCAAAAATATTTTCTTCAATTTTCCAAGTTTCACCTTTTGGTCCACGGCCAAAAGATGGTGGGTCCATTATTATTGCATCATAACTGTTGCCACGCCTTATTTCGCGTTCAACAAATTTGGTGCAATCGTCTTGAATAAATCTAATATCGTCAATATTGTTCAATTTAGCATTTATTTTTGCCACATCAATCATACTTTTAGAAGCATCAACATGTGTAACCTTTGCCCCCGCTTTTGCCGTTGCAATGCTTGCCCCACCCGTGTAAGCAAATAGATTTAGCACCTTTATTGGGCGGTTGGCTTTTTTAATTAATTCTTCCATAATATCCCAATTAACGGCCTGCTCTGGGAAAAGGCAAATATGTTTAAAATTCATAGGTTCTATGTGAAAAATTAAGTTTTTGCGGCAAATTTTTAATGTTTTTGGAAAATTTTTGCTAAATTTCCAACTTCCCGATTTATTTTCTGTGCGCATATAGTATGCGTCCACATCGGTGGAAAGTTTGGTGTTGGTGTTCCAAATAACTTGCGGATCGGGGCGCAAAAAAGTGTAACCTGCAATTTTTTCTAACTTTTCACCATTTGCAGTTTTTAAAACTTCATAATCTTTCCAATCGTGTGCAATTTTCATTAATAAACATCCAAAATCTTTTTCATATCAATAATATCAGCAGAAGAAATAATGCCAAGTGGTTTGCCAGTGTCTTTGCCGTTTTTTGTTATTAAAATAATTAATAACTTGCGGTTGCTTTCAAAATAGTTCATGGCACTATCAATTGTTAAATCGGTATCTGCAAGCATAAAATAATAATCATCGCCCATAGATGCAATAATTTCACCAACCGTGGTGTTATTTACAAACTCTTGCAAATTTACTTTTTCACTAATTTTTTGGCCAAGCACGTTAATAAGTTTTCTGGCGTTTAAAATGCCAATTAATTTATCATTTGAATATGTGGGCAAATTTGCATATCCCGTTCTAAAAATAAGTTCCATTGCGCTTGCAATTGACATATCTTCATTTATTGTTATAACTTCTTTTTTGCCAACCCTATCAATTGCCTTTGGCGGCTCGCTAATAAGTTCTGCCAATTTTTCAATTTTTTCAACGATATCGTCATGAGGTTCGGCAATGGTAAATTTGTTATTGCCTTGATGGATAATTGCATTTCTTAATCTGCCAAAATCTATTAAATCTTCTTCATACTTCCTTACAACGGCATTTAAAACAACGCTGCGCCTAATAACATCGCTAAAAGACATGCTGCGTTTAAAATCGTAAATTGTTCTTAAAGCATAGTCAATTTGATTATATGCCGTTATAAAACGCTCCGAATTAGTATTTTTCATAAGCTCTCCTATTGATATTATAACAAAATATAAATATTTTTACAATTATTTTAAACTTAAAATAGGCACAACTTTTAAATTTTAATTTTGTTGTTTTTTGTTAATTTTTGTGTAAATGGTTAAAATTTAAAAAAACACTTGAAATTTTTAACATTTTGTTATATAATAACTGTAAGTTGTACTAGGCGGGGAGCTAGCGGTGCCCTGTCACTCACAATCCGCTATAGTGAGGCTGAAAGTGTACAGCGGGGCAAGTTGGGTTGTGTTGAGTAAGTTAATGGCATGTTGAAATTAAGGTCTAATACAATATTGCCCTACGAATCATGTCAGGGTCGGAAGGCAGCAGCATTAAGAAGGATACGATATGTGCTATTGGGTAGCTTTAATGGAGTGTTATTTACTTATGCCAGCAATTTGCTTGTTTCAATGTATGCGTGCAACTTACAAAAAAAGAGTGTTTTAGCACTCTTTTTTTGTTTTTAATCTTCAATATATTCTGGCTTTATAATTGTGTATTTTTGTGCGTATTTTTTAACTAAAACCCGTATAAATATTATTAACAAAACAACAAGTGGAACTGCCAATATTGCAACAAACACTAAGTTGGCGTAACCTATGTTGTTGCTAAACACATTTAACAATTGTGCATATATTGCATTTATGCTTGCCACACCCAAATATTCTGCAATTGTGCGCAAGGCATACATTCTTTCGTGATTTTTGCTGTGCGAACAAACTTGCATGTAGTTATTTAGCAATATTGTGTTTGGTTGCCTAATTATGCAAACCACAATCATTAACACAACAATTAAAATAAGTTTAAACATTGACGAAGGCATAAACAAATATGTTAGCCCAATTAAAACCATGCTTACTATGTAAGTTGCAACAAAAATAATTAAACTTTTTAAATTAAATTTTAAGTTAAATTTAAATTGGTATCTTGAAGAAAGCCCCTGACATAAGCGCATGAATGCAAATATATATCCAAACGTCCAAAAAGGAATTAGCCCAGTTGCCGAGTCGGTTATCTCTTGCAAATAAAGTTTTAGTTGTGTTGTATCCACATACAATGCACCACGCATAACAAGTGCATATAACAAAAGGGATATAACAAAAGAAGAAGATATAATTTTTAAAAACGAGTCTGGCTCTTTAGCTTTGTTTTGAATTTTTATTTCTTTAGCATCTATTATAGCATTAGATTCTTGAAATTTTTCTGGGTTTTTCATTAAAAACGAATAAGCTTCGGCAATAACAACACATACGATTGATATATAGAACGGCAAATAAGGGTTAAAGCTAAACAAATAGGTTGTGACAATTGAACTTAGCGCTTCCAACACATAATATATTGCAACGCCGTTGCCGTAAACACGCTGATAATCGTTAGAGCGATTTACAAGCCTTAGGCTTTTGTTTAATATAGATGTGTTTTTAATTGAAAACATGCTATAAGCAAATGCCAAAAACACTGTGCCAATTGCAAAATGCAAAAATGATTGCCCAAAAATTAAAATTATTAAAAAGAATAAATAACCTAAATTGCCAATGCGTGAGGCCGTAACCGTGCTTACTTTTGAAAACCATTTTGTTAGCGGAATGCACATTATGCAAGCGGAAATTGTTTGCACGCTATCCAACAAAACAGCTTGAGAAAATGTTAGGCCTTTAACTGTGGTGTAATACATTGTTAAAATTGTTAAAACAAAAAGCACATCCCATGTTAAAGCACAATAGGTGGGATATAGTTTTATATTGCGATTCATGTAAAAATCTTTACGCTGTTCGTTAGTCATTTTTAATAATTTTAAAAAAATTTTTAATAATTGCAAACAAATTTCATGTTTTTATTAAATTTTTTGTTAAAATTTATTTTATTTTGCGTCATATAAAGTTTTGCCTTCGGCAACATTTACAATTAATGGAACGGTTAAGTGCACAACATTTTCCATCTCTTGTTTTAAAATGTTAACAACTTTTTCACTTTCACCATGGGCGCAATCCACAATAAGCTCATCATGAATTTGAATAATAAGTTTACTTTTTAAATTTTCTTTTTTAAGGCGGTTATAAACACGCACCATTGCAATTTTAATAATGTCACTTGCACTGCCTTGAAGCGGCATGTTTTTTGCCACGCGCTCAGCAAATGAGCGGATGTTAAAATTATTTGAATTAATTTCAGGCAAATGCCTTATTCTGCCCATTATTGTTGAAACATAGCCGTTGTTGCGTGCGTCTAACACGCATTGATCTCCGTAAGTTTTAATTTTTGGATACACTTCCATATATTTATTAATAAATTTGCCAGCCTCTCTTGGTGGCATGCCAATATTTTGGCTTAACCCAAAAGCACTTATTCCATAAATTATGCCAAAGTTAACCGATTTTGCAATGCGGCGCTTATTTGCATCAATTTCTTTTAACGGCAAATTAAATATTTTGCTTGCGGTGGCAGCATGAATATCTTTGCCAGAAAGATAGTCTGCAATCATATTTTCGTCTTTGCTAAAATTTGCAATTAAACGCAGTTCAATTTGGTTATAATCGGCACTTATAACGCTGCCATTTTCAAATGAAGAAGAAAACATTTTGCGCAAATTGCGCCCTTCGTCATCTCTAATTGGCAAATTTTGCAAATTGGGCTCGCGGCTGCTTAATCTGCCCGTGGCGGTGGTGCGTTGCATAAATGTGGTGTGAATTTTACCATCTGCAGAGACATCATTTAACAGGCCATCTAAATAGGTGCTAATTAGTTTTGCAATTTTGCGATATCTTATTAGATAATTTACAATTTCGTGTTTATCTTTTATATCGTTAAGCACCTCAATGGATGTGCCCTTTTTGCCTTTATACTCTATTTTAAGTTTATCAAACAAAATGAATTGCAACTGTTTTGGGCTGTTAACATTAAATTCTTCCCCAGCAAGTTCATGAATTTTTGAGGTTAAAAGTTTAAGCTCGTCGTGATAAGATTTGCTTAATGCTTTAATATGATCGATATCCACTTTTATGCCTGTTTTTTCCATATCAAAAAGCACTTTAACAAGCGGCAATTCAATGTCGCTATAAAGCTTTAGTTGTGAATTATTAATTAATTTTGTTATATATTTTTCTTTTAATTTAATTAGTGTGTTGGCTTTTGCGTTTGTTGAAATTTTATTTAATTTTAGTGCGTCTTCCAAACTAATTTCCGCATCCATTTCATTGGCAATGTAAATGGCAATTGAAAGATCAAAATAATTGTTTAGTTCAATGTTGTAATGATCTAAAAAATGCATTAAACTTTTTGCATCAAAACAAATTTTTTGTTTATCGCCTTCGCATAAACTTTTAAGTTTTAAAATGTTTTGTGCAAACACTTCGCCCGTTGTGTATAGCAAATATTCTTTATCGTTACAGCCTATGCTTAATGTAAAATTATCTAAATGCATTGCAAATGAAGATGTTAAATTTTTTAGCATTTCATCAAATGCTAAAGTGCTGTCAATTTCAATAATTTCTGCCACAATGTTTTCTTCAGCTTTTTCTTCTATTTTTGTGGAAGAAAAATATTCTTTTTTATTTAAAATAGATTTAAAATCAAGTTCATGCATAAGCTCGTAAACTTTTTCATTAAATGGAAGTTTAAGCGTGCAATCATCAAGAGTGCAATTTAAATTTACATCCAGTTTAATTGTGGCAAGTTGCTTAGAAAGATATGCTAAATCTTTGCCGTTAATTAATTTTTCTTTAGTTTTGCCAGTTATATTTTCAAGGTTGGCATAAACATTATCCAAATCCTTATATTCATCAATTAATTTTTGTGCACCAATTTTGCCAATGCCTATAACGCCCGGAATGTTATCCGAGCTATCCCCCATAATGGCTTTTAATTCTATAACTTGATATGGCTTTAAATTGAATTCGCTTTTTAAAACTGCCTCATCAACTTTTAAAACGTTGGAAATGCCCTTTTGCGTAAGCCAAACTGTGGTGTGAGGTTTAATTAGTTGAAGCAAATCTTTATCGCCAGAAACCAAAATAAATTCTTCGTTAAACTTGCGGGTTAGGCTGCCAATTATGTCATCCGCCTCTATTTCGTTTTGTTGCAAAATTAAAATGTTCATTGCCGTTAGCACTTCTTTAAGCATTGGCAATTGCTCGGCTAAATCTTCCGGCATTTTATCTCTATTGCCTTTATATTCGGCATAAAGCTCATTCCTAAATGTGTGGTGCCCAGCATCAAAAACGCAAACTAAATATTTTGGGTGCTCAGTTGTAATAACACTCATCATCATGTTTAAAAAGCCAAAAACTGCATTGCACGGCCTGCCAGAGAGGCTCCTAAGCATTGGCAAACCATAAAACGCGCGGTTAATTAAACTGTTCCCATCAATAATAACAAATTTATCCATATTTTTATTATATCACAAAAAATATTAAATTTAAAATGTTTTTTATTGTTCATATTGGTTTGAAAAATATAATTTTTGTGTTAAAATCTCTTTATGATTGATAAATTAAGATTAATTCATATGTGTGCTGTTGCAAATTTAATGAAAAAAACTGCAAAAAATTTGAATTTGAATGAAAATGAAATGTTTTTGCTTGGTTTTTTGCACGATGTTGGCTATGAATTTGATAAAGACAACCATGAACTTGCGGGTGGAAAATTTTTAGCAACTCAAAATTACAAATTTTTTAACGAAGTGCTTTTTCATGGAGAACCAAATTGTAAATATCATTCTTCCGCACTTGATTTGTTAAATTATTGTGATATGCATATAAATTCCGCGGGTAAATTTGTTTCATTTAATCAACGCCTTGAAGATATTGCACTTAGATATGGCAAAGACTCAATTATTTACACAAAAGCAAAAATGTTAATAAAGGAATTAGAGAATAATCCTAAATTAAAAAATATTTAAAAAACTCTTGCAAAAGCAAAAAAAATGTGCTAATATACATTTGTTTTTAAATTAAAACTAAAAATGCCGGTGTGGCGAAATGGCAGACGCACAAGACTCAAAATCTTGCGATGGCAACATCATGTCGGTTCGACCCCGACCACCGGCACCAAGCCGCAAATGGTTTGCGCGTGAACTTGTATCCATTTGTGCGCACAGATAGCGTAACTCACATTCACGCGTGGGCGATTTTGAAAGTGGGAATCCCCCACCGCTATACCAATTTTAATCTTCTTTAAGGCAATCTTTGCTTTTCAGATATGTATAATAAAATTAATGAACAAAAAACAACCCAAATTATATGGGTTGTTTGTTTGTATGTTAAAAATTTTTTCTAATATGTTTTGTTAACTTCTTATTTTTCGCCAACAAAAGAAAGCAAAACTTGCTCGGTATATATGTTTTTCTTTAAATCTTGCTCTAACAATGTTAAAATGTTTTTTCTGGGCTCGGGCTTGCCAAAATAATCCTCACCCTTCTTTTGCAAAGTGTGAGGTGCATAACAATATCTGCACCTATGCGAACAGTCAATGTAAATATTTAACGCATACGGACTATATTCTCTTGCCATTCCTGTTGGCTTATAAATAACACTCATATGATGATTATAGCAAATTTAAATGTTTTATCAAAATGTTATATTAACAATCATACTAAGGATTTTATTTTATCCCAATTATCTTTTATTGCTACACCATCAATGGAAAAGTTAGATTTAAATTCTGCAAATGTTTTGTAAGACACAAAATTGTTTGTATCAATCTCCCAAACAGTATAGTCATCATGAACTGATAATTGATACTTTTTTTCTCAAATTTAAATGTAAAATCAAAACCACGTTTTACTAAATTTAAAAATTGAGAATATGTTGGTAAAAAACTTTTCCCTAATTTAAAATATCTTTTTGCTTGTGTTAAACTTATAAAATTAGGCGGATTAATAGCGTTAGGATAAGATGTAGAATATTTATCGTTATTCCACCCGCATTTTTTGCATGTGCCATTACCCCATGCATCAATTTTTAAAGTGTTCTCACACACATCACATTGCTTTTCCATATTTCTCCTATCTAATTTTAAATCAGTTAATGGCATCATATATTAATTATTTTCTAAATATTTAGCAACCCAATTGAAAATTTTTAACACTATCCCAAATATCTTTTAATAGGCAGCCTTCTATTTTTACATTTTCTCCAAATTCTTCTATTGTATTATATGATTGATACTGATCGCCACTATCTTGCTCGCACAATTCAAAGCCATCAAAAGTTGTGGCTACATAAGTTTTATTTTTATATTTAAATGTTGGTTCTAAATTATTATTGACAATTTTTAAAAATTCTGCGTATGTTGGTTTTAATCTTTTCCCATTTTTTAACAGCATTTTTGCGTTATTAAAAGATGTAACATTTGGATATATAACATCATTTGGATAATCTAAGGCTTTTGCATTTTTTATCCAATGACATTTTTTACACTTGCCATTGCCATAAGCATCAAGAAATATTTCATTTCCACAAATATCACAATTAGTTTTCATAATATCTCCTTTTATAAAGGCATAGGTTTTGACCTATTGCCATTTTTATCCCACACGTGTTTATGTGGATAACTATGACCACCTCTAGGTCCGTCATAATCTATATCGTATTTAGGTTTCCCATTTTTATCATAATATCTTGTTTGATGTTTTTGTCCTTTCTTCCCATATTGAGTATATTGAGAATTTGGATAAAAATTTATTGGCGGTTTTCTACTTCCCTTGTAACTTCCACCACTTGGACCGCCTCCGCCGCCAAAAATTTGAATGTTGATTTTCATTGCAATTCCCTCCATTCATCATGATTGTAGGGAAAACTTTTAATCTTCCGCTCATTTTAGGAAATGGCTTTTCATAACATATTATAGCACTTGGTTCGATTCTTTGCAACATTTCATTATATCCTTTCATAAATTCTTCTTCTATTTTTGTTTTACCATAAGTGGACACGGCAACTATAGAACCTTTTTCAATACCATCAAAACAAAAATCAAAACTTCTTTCATCTCCCCATTCAACAGTTGGAATACACCTTAAACCAAGGCTTTGGAAATAAGCACCACACCATCTATTTTTAAAAGTGTTTTTAATTTGTAAAGATAAAGGCATATCTATATAAATACTATAATCTGGAGATAACAGACAATAATATTGCTTTAATTTTTCAACTGCCAATTCGGGATGAGAATATACATAATCAAACCTATAATCATATGTAAAGAATTGAATAGTTTTATCAGTATTTTTTATATCATTATATTTTGCATTGTTGAAATTCATAAGTTGTATTTTATTTAAATCTATGTCTTGTTTCTTAATTAAAGGCATTTCATATTTGCCAACCATTTTGAATTCGTTCCTAACAAGTTTCTGTTTATTGATTTTTAATAACTCATTATAATATTCATCATTTTTTTCTACTATCTCATTATATCTACTATTTTCAATCCCAAAATCTTCAAAATTAAAATTTTGTAATTGTTTTAACTCGTCAAAAAGCACACCATCATCAAACCCTGTTTCCAAATTTGTCGAATTATGAGCAATAACATAAGCTCGTTGTTCTGCTTTTGTTAAATGGTCTAACCTAATGCAAGGCAAAGTTTTAAACCCTAAAAGTTTTGCGGCCTCAACCCTGCCGTTT
>CANQAY010000009.1 GCA_947589025.1 uncultured Clostridia bacterium | reverse complement strand
GTTAATATCTCACCGTGCAGAAATATCTGCCCTTATTCGATTAGCACTTGCGGGCTGCGCATCCCCGTTAAGAACTTACTTCTTAACGGGGACCCCGATATGTCATTATTGACCCCTCGCAATGACATATTAGGTAGAGATTGCCGCGTCGCTATCGCTCCTCGCAATGACATAAATGGATGCCACAATAACATTCTTTTGTGCAATGCAATAATATAAAACAAAAAATAGGCGGAGTGCCTATTCTTTGTCATAATCTTTTCTATTTAGTGCCCCAGAAAATATAAGTGCTTTAAGTTCGGGGCTTAAATTCCTTATTTCATCAATAAGGGTTTGAGGCTGCTGGGTTGCACTTGCACGAGTTATGCGCCTTGGAAAATAATTTTCGTTAGGAAGAAGGTTGCTGGCAACATTATTATTCCTGACCGGTTTGGTTAACTTTTCCTTACGCTTGTTTAAATAACTTTTAAATTCGTCGGTGTTATAATCTTGCAGCGGAGCTTTGTTTGCAACAACTTTGGGTTGCTCTGTTTTTATGGGCTCAGCCGGAGTTGGTGTGGCGCTGGCTGGCTTTGATTTGGCAAACTTTAAATGCTTAGGCAAAATTATTATCAGTGAAACAACTGGTATTAAACAAGCTATTACAATTAAAACAATTTCAACCGTAGACATTTTTACTCCTTATTTTAAATTAGTTAATTGGAGGCCTGCCGGGCATACCGTTTGGGCGTTCGTCACGAGACTTATTTTCGTCTTTAGGGGTGCCAATGGCGTTGCGCATGTTGGTATCTGCCACTATGTTTTGCATTTTGTAATAATCCATAACGCCAAATTTGCCCGATTTTAACGCTTGTGCCATTGCTTTGTGCACTTCGCTTTCTGCGGCAAGCACAATGGCTTTCATTTCTTGGGTTTTAGCCTTCATTTCTTGCTCTAGTGCAATTGCTTGTGCTTTACGCTCTTCCGCTGCGGCTTGGCTTATTTTCTTTTTAGCTTCTGCGTCTTCAATTTTTAATTTGGCGCCAAGGTTGTCCCCAATATCCACGTCGCAAATATCAATAGACAAAATTTCGTATGCGGTTTGCCTATCTAGCCTATCGTCCAATATGGTTTTGGAAATGAGGCTAGGGTCTGCCATAATTTCGGTGTGAGTGTTTGCCTTGCCTATTGCGGTAACAATGCCTTCGCCAACGCGGGCAAGAATTGTTTCCACATCCGCCGTGCCAATTTGCCTATCTAGCCTTGCGCGCACGGTAACTTGAGCCATTGCGCGCACGCGAATGCCGTTTTTGCACATAGCATCTATCCAATTAGTTTTAATAACGCGTGGGGTTACACTGGTTTTAACGGCTTCAACCACATCACGCCCAGCAAGGTCAATTGCTTTGGCTTGCTGCAAATCTAAATTAATTTTGGCGCTGTGGGCAGCAATAAGTGCGTCCACAACATTTTCTATATGCCCGCCCGCCATAAGGTGAGTTTCTAATTCCACAATGGGAATTTTTAACCCTGCCTTTTGCGAAATTATGTAAATATTAACTAAACTTTTATAGTCAACCTTCCTTAACTTCATGCCTATTAGGCGGAACATTGACACATGCGCGCCAGATGCCAACGCCCTAAACCAAACATTTATTGGCACAACCAACACCATAACAATAATTAAAGCTGCAACCACAACCAACACTATTGTTAAAATTGCCCAAGTGGGAAGTGCAAGTATCATAGAATTTAACATTTAAACCTCCTATTCAAACCATTTTCTAACCATAATATTATGGTCTTTAATTGCAATAACTTTTATGTGAGCGCCCGATTCAACAAACGAATTAACAGATATAACATCATAAATTTTGCCATTAATTTTGGCTTTTCCGCCCAAATTTAACACGCCCACTGTTTTGCCCGACTTGCCAACAAGTTTGCGCAACTCTTTTTCCACTTTATCGTAATCTTTATCTAGGGTGGATTTTGTTTCAAACAAACCCGTTTTGCCCAAAATGCCATGCTGGGCACTATAAGTCATAAACACGCCGGCAATGATGAAAAAGCCCAAAATTAACAAAATTAAAACTAAAGATTGGGTTAAATTTAAGCCATTTACAATTCTTATAACCACACCGGCAATAACTGCAATTGAGCCCGTTATGCCAAAAAAGCCGAAGCCGGGCACAAATGCTTCCACCATTAAAAACACCATGCCCCCACATAACAATATGGCAGGCAGCCAATTCATTTGTGTAAATATTTCTGCAAACTCCATAAATTTCTCCTTCCGTTAGAGAAATTATATCACTTTTTTTAATATTGTCAATACCCTTTTTAAAAATACTAATATTATTAATTTGACTATTATTTATTAGTATGTTATATTAAATTTAAGGAATAATTAATTATGATTTGTTTTAATTGTGGTAAAAAAATTGCCCAAAATTCCACCCTATGTGAATATTGTGGCGCCAACCAAACCACGCACATTGCAACGCTTAAAGAAATTGAAAAAACCAAAATGCTTGCCAACAAACGCAACAATGTTAGAAGCATGTTTAATTTTTTAATGGGGTTCTTTTTAACATTGGGCATATTGTTTACAATAATAAGCTTTGCCACTGTTAATGGGGTTAAAATAACTTTGCTTATTTTTGCGCTTGTGTGCTTACTTTTATTTTTTGTTTCTTTAACAATAAAGCACATTATGCTGCGCAAAATTGAACATAAAAAGTTTTAAAAAAACCCGCATAATTGCGGATTTTTTATTCGGTTAAACTAGATTGCAAAGCTTCGTTGTGTTTATTTTCTATTATCTCTTTTGCTTTAACATATCTTCTAATAGTATCATCAAATTTTTTGCCGCGCTTTTCACCCAAGGCTTTTACTTGGCGTAACCAACGCCTGCGCTCTTCTTCAACAATGGTAGCGTAAAAAGTTTCGTCTTTAAAATATTTAGCTGGAATATCTTTTAACGAATAGCCATCTTTAACGGCATAATTTAATAAATAACCTAAATATGAGTAAGACGATGCATTTTTTTGTTTAACCACCCTGCCAAGCCAATCCATATACGCAACCACGCCTTCGTTATTTGAAATTGGGAACACGGCATTGAAAAACAATTCATTATCGCCCGAGCATTCATAAATTTTGCCAATTGAATATTTGCCTTTGCCATAAGTTAGTGCCTCACCATCCCTAGCATAAGTTTTGCCTTTAATTGTTATGGTTTCTAGCACGGTGGGCAATTTAATAGTGTTTTTATACACCTCTGTTTTAGGCATATTAGCCAATTTTTTGCTTTTGCCCGGCATAACATAAATAAAGCCCTCTTCCTGCTGAACAATCCTTAAATCCTTTGCAAAATCATTTTTGCACGATAACAATGTTGCATTTTCTTCCATAACCTTACTCCTTTGTTTATATTATTATACCACTTTTTTAAAAAAAGTCAATTAAAATAAATATTTTATTTAATTTTATTATCCCTATAATAGTAAAAGAAGTATTGTTGGGCATATCCACTTAAATTGCCGTAGCGGGAAACCAGCTCGGCGGTTATCTTTTTTCTATCTTTAGTGTTGGTGTGGGTTAGATTGTTATACACTTTATTAATCCAAGTATCAACCGGAAAAACATTTTTAACCCCCAAACCAAACAACATTATGCAATTGGCAACCTTTTCACCAACCCCTTTAAGCGACACTAAAAACTTAAATTGGGCGCCAGCATCCATGTTTTTTAAATTTTCAATATCGTTATATGTCAATTTTTGCACGGTGTCAAACATCTGTTCTGCCCTATAGCCTAAACCTGCAGTGCGAAAATCTTGCACGGATGCAAGCTTTAATGCGTCAAGTGTGGGAAAAGCATAATAACCATCACAATAATTGCCAAAGCGGGTGCAAAGATATTCAATAGATTTTTTAATTCTTGCAATGTTGTTGTTGGCAGATATTATAAAGCTTATAAGCATTTCGAAAGCGTCGTTATTTATTATGCGAATGCCATATCCATAATTAACTGCCTTTTTTAAAAATTTATCCTTAGCAAGCTGATGCTTTATTGAAGAATAATCACGATCTAAATCAAAAAAATTGTAAAAATAATTTACATCTTTAGTTGTTATAACAATTTTGTCATCATCCCAACTTAAATGGGCCTGTTTGTTTAGCGAATTTACAACCGCACTGTTGCCATTTATTGTGTAACGAAAAATTTGCCCACAATTTAATGTTTGTTCAACATTAAAATCGGATAAATCATAGATAATTATTTTATTAAATTGCAAATCTATCTTCATTCTTCCTCTTTTGAAATTTTGTAAAGCGCCACGCTGCCATATTTTTTAAATTTTACGCTATAGTTTTTATGCTCTAACACAAATGGTTTATCTATGCTGGTTTCAAACACAATTATGCCATTGTTGTTTAGCATGTTGTTTTTTATAATAATGTTAATTGCTTCAATGCCCAAGTTGGAATTAAAAGGAGGATCTAACAGCACAATATCAAATTTTAAATTGCATTTGTTTAAAAAAGTAATTGCATCTTCTTTAATAAGTTTATATTGCTCAGTAACATTTGCCAAATTTTGCTTAATAAGTTTTATTGCTTCTGCATTGCTATCAATTAAATAAGTTATTTTTGCGCCGCGAGAAATTGCCTCCAACCCCAAAGCCCCTGTGCCAGAAAACAAATCTAACACAACTGAATTTTGCACATCAAACTGAATTAAGTTAAACATGGCCTCTTTAACCCTATCCAATGTTGGGCGGGTGGAAGAGATGTCAAATTCTTTTAGTTTTTTGCCGCGATATTTACCTGATACTACTCTCATATAAACTATGTTAGCACATTAAATTTTATTTGTAAACAAAATGTTAAGGGCATAAAAAAATTCCCTAATGGGAACTTTTTTACTACTATTTAGCTTTTTTAGCTGGAGCTTTTTTAGCAGCTGGTTTAGCAGCAACTTTCTTTGCAGCTGGTTTAGCAGCAGTTTTAGCAGGAGCTTTAGTTGCTACAGTTTTTGTTGAAACTTTTTTAGCTGGAGCTTTTGTTGCTACAGTTTTTGTAGTAGTTGTTTTAGTTGCAGTTGTTTTTGTTGCAACTTTTTTAGCTGGAGCTTTAGCAGCTACAGTTTTTGCTGCAGGTTTAGCAGCAGTTTTCTTTGCAGCTGGTTTAGCTGCAGTTTTAGCAGGAGCAACTTTTGTTGTTGCAGTGCTGGTGACATTCGCTTTTTGTACTTGTTTCATTTTATCCTCCTTTTGTACTTCAATAGCATTTGTCTCTGGAACGGTGTTCACCTCCATTTGTTCGCTTTCAACAGCCAATACTTTTTCTTGGAAATCAGACATGATTTTTTTATCACGCTTATTCATAAGAACAAGAACGATGATTAAAGCGACGATGATGACTGCAATGATTATTACAATCCACCACCAATTTTGAGAAATGAATTCCATCATATGAGTCTCCCCCTTAAAAGTATATATAAGCATTTTATCACTATTAAAAAATAAATACAAACGATTTTTAATAGTTTTTTAAAATTTTTTTAAATTTTTTTAAAAATTTTTTATTTTTATTTTAACAAACAAAAAAGTGCAAATAAAATGCACTTTAAAGCAAGATGCAAAGTATGCCGCCCTTGCCTTCGTTAACTATGCGAGATAAAGTTTTTCTTAATTTATTTTGCAAGTTTACTGGCATGGAATTTAGTTTTGTGTTTAAGCCATCGCTAACCAAACTTTCCAACGTTTTGCCAAACATATTTGTTTTGTAAATTTCTTGTGGGTTGCTTTCAAACTGTTGCATTAAATGTTTAACCAATTCTTCGCTCTGTTCATAGCCACCAACAATTGGGCTAACTTCCGTTTCAACATCCACTTTCATAATGTGCAAACTTGGTGCAGTGGCTTTTAACCTAACCCCGCATCTGCCACCCTGCCTAACAATTTCTGGCTCTTTTAATTCAAGTTCGTCAAGGGTTGGCACAACAACGCCATAACCGGTTTCATTTACTTGCTCTAATGCTGAACTAAGTTTATCAAATTTATGTTTTGCATAGGTTAAATCTTTAAGGCAGTTAACAAGTTCAAAATCGTCTTTAATTTCGGTGCCGCATTGCTCGCTTAAAACCCTATAAAACAAGCCGTTTTTTGGCACAATTTCAAATGTAACTGCACCACTGCCCAGCTCTATGTTGCTGTTTAAAATTGGTTCAAAATTATCGCTGTTTTCAAAAAGCACTTTGTTTGAATTATATTCGCCCACTCTTAAACTTTCGCCAATGGCATCGCTAACTGTATCCAAAATTTCTTTTATGGTGGCGTTATCTTCACTTAATGGCTTTAACCATTTTGGCATTTTTATGTTAACCACTTCAAGTGGAAATTCTTTTAAAATTTCTGTCATAATTTTATCTACACTATCCTTATTTAATTCATTTACATTCATTGCAATAACTGGCACTGAATATTCTTGCTGCATGCTTTCTTTTAACGAAAGCACTTGTTCATCGGTTGGGTTAACTGTGTTAAGCACCACAACAAAGGGTTTGCCCGTTTGCTTTAAGGTGGCTATTGTGCGTTTTTCTGCATCCACATAATTTGCGCGCGGAATGTTTGTAAAACTGCCATCTGTTGTTAGCGCTATGGCTATTGTGGAATGCTCTTTAATAACCTTTTCTGTGCCAATAACAGCCGCTTGAACAAACGGAATTGCCTCATTGCTCCATGGGGTTTTAACAAGGCGGGGTTTGTCGTTTTCATATGCGCCCGTGGCTCCATCCACCATAAAGCCAACGCTATCAATAAGCCTAACCGACATTGATGTTGAGCCAACCTTAATTTTTACTGCCTCGTTAGGCACAAATTGAGGTTTGGTTGTCATAACCATTGTGCCCTCACTTGCCTGTGGAAGTTCGTCGTTAGCGCGCGTGCGGTCGTGCTTATTGGTTATGTTTTGCAGCACAAAATTTTGAATAAACTTTTGAATAAAGGTAGATTTTCCGCATCTAACCGGCCCTACCACACCAATATAAACATCGCCATTTGTGCGCATTGCAATGTCAGAATAGATGCTTGAATTTTTTTCCATTATCTCCTCCAATCTAGTTTAACTTATGATGGAAGAAATTAAAATATAACCAAAATGGATATAAAAAAAATGCGGGATAACCGCATTTAAAATTTGTTTAATTCATCACATGCTGAAGCAACTGCTTTTACTTCCTTAATTTTTAAGCTGTCTGCCAATTCTTGCTCGGCAGCAATTCTTTGAGCTGCAAGTTTTTCATTTTCAAAACGTTTTGTAACCTTTTTCTTTAACAAGGCAAGCACATTTATTGCATTTTGCTTAGCTTCTTCAACTGTATCGAATGTCTTTTCGTCAAAACGAACTATGTAACTATCAAGCAATTTATCATTTAAAGTTTTGGCAAAAGTTAGGCTGCCAAAATTGGATAGTATATATTTTTTAGTTGGTTTATTAAAGTTTCTAATATCTTCTAACAAAATCTTTTTAAATAAATCTATAAGGGCCTGCAAATCGTCATTATCTACAAGGTTATCGCCATCTGCAAAAGAGCCAACAATTGAAAATAAAGATGGATTAATGCCGCCTTTAACTTTTAAATCTGGCACATCGGCAAAATTTAAACTTAAGTGACCCGCCTCGGTATAAGCCATTTTACAACTTGCAGCTGCGTCAAATCTATCCTCCACAAAAATAACAGATCTATCCTGCCCTACAGAATAAACATATCCATTTTTGAAAAGCTTTATTGTGCCAGAATTATCAACAAACTTTAAGCCATCTTTTTGCTTGTTGCTTAAAAGATAGAAACCATTAAAATCTGTTTTCTCATCCCACACGCAAGCGGAAGTGTAAGCGCTCTTTTTCTTGTTTTGATTAATAAAATCAACTGTAACGATGTTGGTTTTGCCGGCAAGCACATATTTAACCAAATTGCCGCCATTTAAAAATTCCAATTCATCAAAGCCTAAATCTACGATGTTTTCACCACTATTATCTACTAAATAACTTTTTTCACCTTTAAAAATGGTAGTTTTTTTTCTTATAAACATAATAAACTCCTTTTGCTTTTTTTAATTTAACACAGATGAGCAAGCTTGTCAATAGGTAAATTAAAAATTTTTTTAATTTTTTATATACCTTATTATATAATATATTAGTTTTTATAATGTTAAATTAACAAAAAAATGGCATTAAGCCATTTACATTTTAGCGCTTTCGCTTCCTTCGTCTTTATTGCCCAAATTAAAGAATTTTAATATTTCACTTAATTCCATAGTTGGGTTAAGTGCCTCATTAAAATCAAACCCGCTGGAAGAAACATTGTTCATTAAATCTTCACTAGGGCCGCCACGCTTAACATCTCCGCCCGCTTTTTTGCTATCAAAACAATCTATAATGTTGCGCAAAAGCTTTTTAATGGGGTCATCCACCACTGGTTTTTTAAGGCTGGTTTGAGTAAACTCGTTATCCTTTTCATTTAAATTGCTATAAACCATTGTTCTAAACTTCTCGCTCATATCTTTAAGCACGGTGTCTTTTTTAAGTTCTGGGTAACGAATATAAAGTTCGTTTATTATTTGCTCCATCCTTAAATACATTAATCTGCTGCGCTGAATATCCAACAAATAAAGTTTTTTGCGGCTGGCTTCAAGCTGATTGGCATGCTCCATGCTGGCAATTATGGCACTTGAAATAGATTGCTCCTTTTTCTTATAATCTTCCACAATGGCGCGCAAGCGCGAAATTTCCAAGCGCTGTTCCGCCACCGTTTTTGTTAATTCGTTAAATTTTTCATCTTCTACGCTCATTTATTTCTCCTTTTAAAAACAATTAAGTTAATAGCAAAATAAATTACAAACCAAGTTATTGCAAGTGCCACTGTCCACCAAATATTAATTAAATTTTGAATAAAAAGCAACACAATTAAACCTAAACCTAAAAATAACACAAATAATTTGGCCTGCATTTTATCTTTAAAATAAATGGCCGTAAACAAACTTGCAATTGCCAAACTAAACAGATAATAAGGCCACGATTGATTGTAAAATTTAATTTTTGCAAAATAGTCTAATATAAATATTACAAAATTTAACACGCCGCAAAGCATAAGCGTGGTGCCAATAAACAAACTGCTATCAATTTTTAGCGAAAAGGCACGGACCATTAGCCACAGCCCTATTAATATTAAGGTTATAGGGAAACTGGTTCTAAAAAATTCAAAATCGATAGGCAAAAAATCTAGTATAAAACATACCACATTAACTATTAAACATGAATAGTATAAAATTTTAGATTTTTTGGTCATTTGATTCCTTTTTCCTTCTTATTAAATTATAAACCAAAATTGCACAACCTATAATTATTAAAACCACACTTAAAGCTTGAGAAACCCTTATTGAACTGCCACCTATATAAAGGCTATCCGACCTTAGGCCTTCTATCATTGCCCTGCCAATGCCATACCAAATTAAGTAAATTGAAGAAGTTGTCCAATTAAAATGAGATTTATGAAACACCACAAGCAAAACGGCGGTGCCAATTAAGTTCCACAAACTTTCATAAAAGAATGTGGCCTGAAACCATGCGTTTTTTGCTTCTATAAACACGGCAAACGGAAACCATTGCAAATTTGGGTTGGTTATAAGGTTGCCATACGCCTCTTGATTAAAGAAATTGCCCCATCGCCCTATTGCTTGGCCAAGAAGTAAGCATGGCACACAAACATCGCAAATTGCACCCAAAATTTTAAAATCTTTTTTAACAAGGCAAAAAATTAAAACGCCAATTAGCCCACCAATTACGCCGCCATAAATGGCTAACCCGCCATTTTTTAAATTGAACAGCTGCAAAAAGGTGTAACTTTCCTCATAAAACAAACAATAATATAGCCTTGCGCCAACTATTGCAAGTGGCAAGCAAATTATGGCAAGCAATAATATGTCATCACTTTTAATGCCTTTTTTTTGGGCAAGTTTGCATGCAAGCAATATGCCCAACAACATGGCAACTGCAATAATAACGCCATAAAAACGAATTTCAAAGCCAAATATGAAAAAACCTTTGGGCGGCAAATAATATGATTTCATGCTTATATTTTAATTTAAAACAAAAAAAAATGCAACCAATTTAATTGAAATAGTTGATTTATACAAAATTTTACAGAATTAAACAAAATTGTTAATTTGTCATATTAAATTATATGAAATATTTTGGAACAGACGGCATAAGAGGCATTGTCGATAATAATTTAAACTGCACCATTTTTAAAAAATTGGCTAAGGCTTTGGCAAAATTTTATGAATTAAAGGGCTATAAAAAAATTTTGCTTGTAGGCAACGATAGCCGCATTTCTAGTGATTACATTTTGGCAAATGTGGCAAGCGGGTTATTAAAATATGGCATTGAAATTCATAATGTTGGCGTTTGCAGCAGCCCATCACTTGCCTTTATTGCCCAAAAATTTAACTATCCGCTTGCAATGATGATAAGTGCATCTCACAATCCACATGAATATAACGGAATTAAATTTTTTAATAGCTTTGGGGAAAAAATTAGTGAACAAACGGAAGTTGAAATAGAAAAGTTAATGGATGGGCATTTAAAGCTAAAATCTGCCAACTACGCCCATTTAATTGACGCACATTATTTGCTTGACTATTATGTATTGTTTTTAAAACAGCAAAAAAAATATAACTACCCTTGTTTGTTTGACTGCGCAAATGGCGGAGTTAGTGAAATTTGCAAGCAAGTGTTTAGTGCCAATGAAAAATTAAATTGCAAGCCAAACGGAAACAACATAAACTTAAACGCGGGTTGCACTCATTTGGAAATGTTAAAAAGCGCTTGCATAAAAAACCACATGGTTGGCTTTGCTTTTGATGGTGATGCGGATAGGCTGATTGCCGTAACCGAAAATGGCGAAATTGTGGATGGGGATAAAATTTTGTTTATATTATCCAATCACTATTTGCATGCGGGAGATTGCTTAGTTGGAACAATTTACACAAACATGGGGTTAGAAAAATCTATTGCCAAAAACAAAATTAAATTAATAAGGGCGAATGTGGGAGATAAAAATGTTTATAACGAAATGAAAACCCATTCATCAATTTTGGGCGGGGAAAATTCTGGCCACATAATTTTAAAGCACCTTTCCAACACGGGCGATGGCTTGCTTAATGCCATTAGCTTAATTAACATTTTGGTTAGAACAAAACTTAGCTTTGCCGAGCTGTTAAAAGGTTATGAGCAATATTGCCAAGTTAACTTAAACATAAAACTGCAAGGCAAGTTTGAGTTAACAGCCGAACTTAAAAATTTAATTGAAAAATATTCTAAATTAAACACTCGCATTATAATTCGCCCAAGCGGAACAGAACCAGTTTTGCGCATTATGGTTGAAGATAAAAATAAAGAAAAAGCAGAAAAAATTTTAGAAAATTTAAAAAATTACATAAAAAACATGTAATTTTTTTTGTTTTTTTGCGCGTTTTTATTAAAATTTAAAAAATTTTTTATTAATTTTTTGTTGTGCCCTTTTATTTGCTAAGCAAAAATTTTTGTGCTATAATTTAATTATGGAATATGTGTTAGATAAAAGTTGGAGTGAAAAACTTTCTACAAGATTTGAACTAGATTATAAGCGCAAACTTTTTGGCTGGCTGGATAATGAATATAAAACCAAAACAATTTATCCGCCCAAACAATTAATTTTTAACGCGCTTAATCTGGTGCCAATTAACAATGTTAAAGTTGTTATTATTGGGCAGGACCCTTATCACACCCGCGGACAAGCGGACGGGCTTGCTTTTAGTTGCCACAATGGAACTCCGCAACCCAGCCTTAAAAACATTTTTAAAGAGATTGCTGATGATTTACATATTGAGATGACCGGCAACACCGACCTAACCGCTTGGGCAAAACAGGGCGTGCTGCTTTTGAACACAAGTTTGACGGTTATTGAGCATCAGCCTGCCAGCCACGCAAACGAACTTTGGCACACTTTTACAACCGAAGTGGTTAAAATTTTAAACGAACTTAACCAGCCCATTGTGTTTATGCTTTGGGGCAGCCACGCAAAAAGTTTTTTGCCGCTGCTAAACAACCCTAATCATTTAATTTTGCAATCCGCCCACCCCAGCCCATTTTCCGCTTACAGTGGATTTTTTGGCAACCACCACTTTAGCAAGTGCAATGCATTTTTAGTTGAGCATAACCTAACACCAATTGATTGGAGAACGTGATGATAAATATTAACGAATTGAAAACAAAATCTATTGAAGAAATTAAAGCCTTTTTAAAGCAAAATGGCAGTGTTTTTGTTAAAAACCAAGGGGGAAAATTAAAAATTCAACACCTTTATGTTTCAAATGGGGATGTTGAAACACTAGAGATTTCAAACAGGTTACAATTCACGCAAATTAAAAAAGATGTTTGGTTTTTAGAATATACACGGGATTTTGTTGATAATATTTGCTATTATCTATTTAAAAATTGCCAAAATTTAAAAGGTGCAGATAAAGAGAACAATATTATTGATGACCCCTACGCTAAAAACAAACTAAAATTTTATAATGATACGGGAAAAGTATATTTTGAACAAAATTACATTTTGCCTGTGCCCAAAATCCCTAATTTTAGTTTAAAAACTGAAACCCACAAAGTTTACAGCAACATTTTAAACAAAAAATATGAAATTTTAATTGCTTGCCCTAAAAATTTTGGCAAAATTAAGCATAAAAAATGCCTTATAGTAACCGATGGTGGAGTTTGGCATTATTCTATGCGTTTGGCAGAGCAAATTAATGAAAAAGACGATTTTTTAGTTTGTTTTATAATGCAACAAGATAGAAGTAAGGAATTGCCATACAAAAACTTTGCCGAGTTTATTGCATGCGAACTTACAGCATATTTAACAAACAAAAAGTTTGTTGAGCCTAACAAAAACAATTTCTATTTTTGGGGGCAAAGTTTTGGAGGCATAACTTCCCTTTATATTGATGAATTTTTTAGTAACTATATAGGTAATGTTATTTGTTCCTCGCCATCGCTTTGGTTTAAAAACAACAAGTTTTTAGATTATTATAAAGAAAACCCAACAAAAACAAATTTCTATTTAAATTATGGCAATGCGGATTTTAAACCTATTCAAAACAAAACAAAAATTTTGGCAGAATATATTAAGCCTGCCCACACTTCAATTTTTAAGGGCGGGCACGACTATGTTAGTTGGAACATAGCCCTTTTAAACACACTTAACACTATAAGTTTAATTAAAACAAAATGAAAACACTAAACTAAAAACTTAGCAAATTTAACTTGCCGTGTGCAAGTTTTTTGTTAAAAATCTATTGACTTTTTTTTGCATTATTTATATAATCACAATATGAATATACTTAGTTTTGTATTTGCAGTTGTAATTATTGGTTACATTATTCTACCAATTAAGTTGTAGAAGGTGTTTTGATGCAAACGTGTCAGCACTTGGGCTGGCATTTTTATTTAAGGAGAAAATTTTAACTATGATTTACTTTATAAGGCACGGGGCAACTGATTGGAATGATAATGTAAATTCCTTAGGCGTTAAAGACCCAAAAGCGCAAGGCAGAGCGGATATTACTTTAAATAAAAATGGAATTAAACAAGCAAAAGAAACAGCAAAAACAATTAACAAAATTAAATTTGATATTGTGTTGTGCAGCCCGCTAATTAGAGCAAAACAAACGTGCGAAATTGTTTATAAGGGGGAAACCCCTATTAAAATTGATGACCGATTGATTGAACGAGATTTTGGCGAATTTGAAGGATTGACTAGAAGTGAATTTGACTTTAATGGGTTTTGGAACAAAAATTCTAATCAACATTTTAAAAGGGCTGAATCTATTAGCGAATTAAAAAAACGCGTTTTTAATTTGTTAGAGGAATTGAAACAATATAAAGATAAAAACATTCTATTGGTTTCGCATGGTGGTGTTGGATGTGTGTTAATGAGTTACTTTAAGGGCGAGCCTAAAGATGGAAATTATTTAAATTTTGAACTGCCTAACGGCAAACCAGTAATATTCGATTATAACGAAATAATTTAAGGAGAAATTATGAAAAAAGAACAAGGCAATTTAGATTATGTTAAAATGGAAGAAGGAGTGCTATCCTTTTGGCAAACCAACGATATTTTTGAAAAAATGAAGGCCAAAAACAAAAAAACTGGCAAATATTTTGCCACGCTTGACGGCCCGGTTACTGCCAATTACGATATGGGCTTACACCACGCTTACAACCGCACTTTTAAAGATGCAATGTTTAAGTTTAACGCCCTTTGCGGATGCGACCAGCACTTCCAAAACGGGTTTGACTGTCACGGTTTGCCTGTTGAACAACGTGTTGAACGCGAGTTGGGCATTGACAGCAAAAGAGAGATTGAGCAATATGGCATTGACAAATTTGTTGAAACCTGCCTTAAAACAGTTGATAAATACGCAAAGTCCATGACAAAATCTTCAATTAGGCTTGGTCAATGGATGAATTGGGATGATAGTTATTTTACAAATAGTGACGATAACATAACTGCTATTTGGTATTTCTTAAAAAAATGTGATGAAAAGGGTTGGCTTAAACTTTCCCACCGCCCTATGCCATGGTGCACAAGGTGCGGCACACAAATTGCAGAACATGATATGGCAAGTGATGGCGTTTATCGTGACGATACCTGCCAAGCGATATTCTTTAAATGCCCAATTTTAAACAGCAACAACGATATGCTCGTCTGGACAACCACCCCATGGACACTATGCGCCAATGTGGCTGTGGCTGTGAACCCAGAAATGAACTACAATATTGTTAAAATTAAGTCTTCAAACCGCAATTTAATTGTTCACGCAAACGCAATGAAAGTGCTTAAAGACGATGTGGTGGAAGTCATAAAAACCATTAAAGGCAGCGAACTTGTTGGGCAAATTTATGAAACACCTTTTAATGAACTCGAGGAGCAACAATTTGAGCATAAAATTGTTGCATGGGAGCAAGTTGACGAAACCGAAGGCAGCGGTGCTGTGCACATTGCCCCCGGCTGTGGCGTTGAGGACTTTGAGTTGGGTGAACGCCTAGGCCTAAACAAAATTGTGCCCATTGACGAGGCCGGCTTGTTCTACTCTAACTTTGGCGTGCTTGCAGGAAAAGACGCCAACACTGACGAAACGCGCGATTTCATTTTTGACATTTTAAAAGAACGAAATAAAGTTTATTACACTCATAAGTACACCCACCGTTACCCTCACTGCTATAGGTGCGGAAAGCCACTTCTTTATAGGCTTATAACTCAATGGGTTATTAAGATGGATGAAATTAGGCCAGAACTAATAAAAGCCATTGATGGCGTTGAATTTAACCCAGATTTCATGAAAAAACGCATGTTGGATTGGCTTAACAATATGGGGGATTGGGCAATATCCCGCTCCCGTTATTATGGCTTGCCATTGCCTTTTTACCCATGCAAGAAATGCGGCCATTTAACGGTGGTTGGCAGCCTTGATGAGTTTAAAAAATTATCTAGCGAACAAGAAGTTGACTCTCTGCCTCATTTGCACCGCCCTTATATTGACAAAATTAAAATAACTTGCCCACATTGCGGCAACAAGGTTGAGCGCATTAAAGAAGTTGGTGATTGTTGGCTTGATGCGGGCATTACCCCATTTAGCACTAAAAAATACTTTACTGATAAAGCATTCTTTAACAAAAATTTCCCTATTGAGTGCGTTATTGAAGCAAAGGAACAAATCCGTTTGTGGTTCTATTCATTGCTTGTTATGAGTGTTGTTTTAACAGGCAAAGCGCCTTACAAGCGCATTGGCACAACCCCAATGTTGCTTGCGCAGGATGGCAAAAAGTTATCTAAATCCAGCCCTAACAACATTCCGCTGGACACCGCCTTTAAAGAGATTGGTGCGGACATTATCCGTTACAACTTTGTTTGCACTCCGCTAATTAACGATGTTAAGTTTGGGCGGGATACTTGCGATGAGGTTAAGCGTAAATTATTGGGGCTTTGGAATGCGTATATTTTCTTAAACACGTATGCGGTTATAGATAGGCCGGATTTAACCAACTTTAAGCCGGATGAAAACAAATTGACCTTTATGGATAAATGGCTAATTAACCGCGTTAATGAGTTTGTTAAAAACGCGCACACGGCTTACTCCAACATTCAATTTGGTGCGGTTAGCAAGGATTTTGAACTGCTAATTGACGAACTGACCAACTGGTACATCCGCAACAACCGCCGCAGGTTTTATAAAAGCGAAAATGATACTGACACATTAAACGCTTATTTCTGCCTTAACTACGCAATTAAAAACATTTGCATGGTTATGTTCCCAATAATTCCTTTTATAACTGAATATTTGTGGCAAAATGCGGTAAGGGAATTGGACAAAAGCGCGGCAGAAAGCGTTGCCCTTAACGGCTATGTTATAGGCGAATTTAAAGTTAAAGATGAAAATTTAACCCTGTACACCAACATTGTTAGAAATATCTTTACAATGGTAAGTAAACTAAGGAACGAAAATCAAATTAAAGTTAAGCAGCCGCTTAAAACTTTATATATAAACGGCAACCAAAATGTTGCTAAGGCGGTTAAACTTTATGCCGGCATTATTGAAAGCGAACTTAACATTAAAAATGTGGTTTTGGAGCATGATAATTCCAAATTCAATGATGAATATTTGGCGTTAGATTTTAGGCGTGCGGGTGCAGCGCTTAAAGGCGATGTGCAAAAGGTTAAAAACTATTTAGCAAACGCAACTGAAACTGAAATGCGCGCATATGTTGCAGGCTTTAAATCCGGCAAAGTAAATATTAAGGAATTTAATAACCTTGATAGCGGGCTATTTACCCTTGCCACCAAGCCAAAGCAGGATTATGTTATTTCCAACGATGGTGACATTACCGTTGTGCTGGATGTTACAATTGACCGCGAACTTATGCTTGAGGGCCTATCGCGTGAACTTATCCGCGCCGCGCAAGTGCTAAGGAAAAAGGCAGATTTTAAGGTGGAGGACCGAATTTATATTGAATTTAGCACTGATAGTGCCGATTTAAATGAAATTATAACCAAGTACGCCAGCAAAATTAAGAGCGAACTTCTGTGCCTTGAAATTAAAAAACTAACCGCGCCAGAAATTGCTGAAACGGTTGACATTGCCGATGAAAAAATAACAATAAAAATGCAAAGAAAAGATGCGTAAAACTACGCATCTTTTTATTTTTAAATGTTGTAAGTTAAAGCAGGTGCCGAAGCCGAAGAGTTATAGAAATAAAAATTATTAATAGTTTCACAACGGCTAATTAGCCCTTCTGTTGATTTTTTTGCCTTGCGGTTGCTTTTGCGAACTTCTTTCATTTTGGCTTTTAATTGAACATGCAATTCGTCATTATATCTTTTAACCATGGCAACATCGTTTTTAATATTGCCGGTTATAATTTTTTCAAACCTTTTAACTTTGCCGGTTAAAGTGTTAAAATAATTTTCGCCATAAGATAAAATGCGCTTGCTAACGGCCTCGTCAAAGAAATCATCCCTTAAGCCGTAAAAGAATTCAAATTCCCCACCATAATTGATGTGCAATTTAAAAAAGTTAAAGAAAACAATATTTTTAAGCTCAGCTTTTTCTTCCTCAGTTAATGGCACCTTTTTGCCGTTTACGGTTTTGGTCATTTTATCAACATTTGGGAAAACGCGCTCCCTACGATTTGTTCTAGTATCTTTATTGCCTAAATTTTTTAAATAATTTGTTATAATTTGTTTTTGATTCATAATTTCTCCTTAGTTAATTTGCACCACCGCCACCGCAAAATTTGCCGTGTGAGAAATGCTAATTTCAACATCTTTGCCATTTAATATTGAGCTAACATATTGCGTTTTATTAATAAAGGGCTTGCCCGAAGCTTCATGCAAAACTTCAATTTTATTAAATTTAATTGTTTTATTGTTTGTTGCCTTAACAACTGCCTCTTTAACACAGTAAAACCCACATAAATGCTGGCTAACATTTTGTTGCTTTGTGGCATAGTTAATTTCATTTTCTGTAAAAATGCGTTTTAGTTTGCCAGTGGCCCAGTCGGTAAATCTATCGCACTGCTCAATATCAATGCCTAACATATAGGCATTATAACACAAAAAATTGCAAAAGTAAATTATTTTAATTAATTTCTACAAAAAATTTTAATTTATTTAAAGCCTGCCTAATTGTTTCATAATTATATCCCTTGCCCATTAAATGGCGGGTTAGTTTTTGCATTGTTGCGTTGTCTTTAGACTTGTTTTTTAAATATTTTTGTGCATCGGCAATGCAGTTATCTGCATCATCTAAATTGCACAAAACATCATCTGCCACAGCCTGTTTTACGCCAAATGAAATAAGCTTTTGTTTTAACTTATTTTTGCTAAATTTTGGGTTGGAGCGGATGTAACTAAGGGCAAATTTTTGGTCGTCAATAAGGCCATAATTTTTTAGTTTTTCTATTGCCGAAATAACTGCCCCTTTATTAAAGCCCTGCTTAAATAAATAGTCCTTAATTTGTTGTTCGGTTTTAAGTTTGCTTGAAAGGTATTTCATTGCCTTTTCACTGGCAATTAGCGTGTTGCTTTCAAATAAAGCGGTGTTAAAAATTTTATTTTCCACCTCGCCCAATTTTATGCCATATTTAACAATAATATCACCATGCAAGAGGTAATTGCCCTCGTCCGTTTGCACGGTAAATATGTTTGCATTGCGCTTGTTATTTAAATTAATTGTTAAAATTTTCATATGCTCATTTTAACACATTTTTAATAAAAATCAAATAATATAAAATAAAAACAAATATTTGCCGCAAATAGGTTAAATTTGTTTTACTATTTTTTTTTATAAGTTATAATACATTTAAGGAGAATGTTATGAAAATTAAAAATATTGTGGCTTATGAGGTTATTGACAGCCGCGGCAACCCAACTGTTGAATGTGAGGTTACGCTAGATAACGGCATAAAGGCCACTGCAATGGTGCCAAGCGGTGCTTCCACTGGCGAAAAGGAAGCATTAGAGTTAAGAGACGGCGGCAAGCGTTTTAACGGCAAAGGCGTGTTAAAGGCCTGCCAAAATGTAAACAAAATTATTGCCAAAGCGCTTGTTGGCATGGATGTTTCTAATCAAGAAAAAATTGACAATGCCATGCTTAAGTTAGACGGCACTGAATTTAAAACAAATTTGGGTGCAAATGCAATGTTGTCAGTTAGTTTGGCTGTTGCACGGGCACGCGCAGTAAATAAAAACAAACCTTTATTTAAAGAGCTAGGGGGCGGCACCACCCTGCCAATGCCTATGATGAACGTTATTAACGGCGGTGCACACGCAAGTTCTAATGTAGATTTTCAAGAGTTTATGATTGTGCCGGTGGGTGCAAAAACCTTTATTGAGGCAATGCAAATGGCAAGTGAAACTTTTGCTGCCTTAAAAAAGTGCCTACTAGCGCGCGGCTATTCAACTGGCGTGGGTGATGAAGGCGGCTTTGCCCCAAACTTTAAAAGCAATGAAGAGCCATTGCAAGTGCTGGTTGAGGCAATTAAAAATGCTGGCTATACCCCTAAAAAAGATATTGCCATTGCAATGGATGTGGCAGCAAGTGAGTTTTATAATGCCAAAACCAAAAAATATGAGTTAACCAAAAGCAATGGCGGGCAAAAAACCACGGCGGAAATGATTGACTGGTACGCTGAACTAATTAAAACCTACCCTATTGTTTCTATAGAAGACCCATTGAGCGAAAACGATTGGGACGGCTGGGTTAAAATAACCAAAAAATTGGGCAAAAAAATTCAGCTTGTGGGCGATGACGTTTTTGTTACCAACCCAAAAATTTTGTTAGAGGGCATTAAAAAGGGCGTTGCAAATGCAATTTTAATTAAACTTAATCAAATTGGCACGCTTAGTGAAACACTTAAAACAATCCGCCTTGCCAAAGAAAATGGATATAACACAGTTATTTCCCACCGCAGTGGAGAAACGGAAGATAGCTTTATTGCCGACCTTGCCGTGGCAGTGGATGCGGGCCAAATTAAAACCGGTTCAATTTGCCGAACGGATAGAGTTTGCAAATATAATCAACTTTTGCGCATAGAACACAATTTAAACAAAAAGGCAAAATTTAATTTATGATTATTTCAATTGACGGCCCAGCAGGAAGCGGAAAATCCACCGTGGCGGAAGAAGTTAGCAAAAAATTAAATTTTATTCATTTTAACTCGGGCACATTATACCGCGCAGTGTGCTGTTATTTGCTTGATATTAATTTTGATATTAACCAAATTAAACCCGATGACCAAATGCCGCATTTTACATTAAAAATTGAATATAAAAACAACCAACAAATTGTGCTGGTTAATGGTAAGGATTATTCCGCTAGGTTTAGGGACAATTTGATTAGCATTTTGTGCCCTATTGTTAGCACCAATAAATTTGTTAGGGCGGTTGTGGATAAAGCTCAACGCAATTTTGCAAAAAAGCACAATCTTGTTGTGGATGGGCGGGATATTGGCAGTTTTGTTTTCCCTAATGCGGAATTTAAGTTTTATTTAGATTGCAGCTTAAATGAGCGCGCTTTAAGAAGGTTTAAAGAAGAAAAATTAAAAAACCCCAACATAACTTTAAAAGAAATTAAAGCGCAACTTAAAGCGCGAGACGAAATTGATAAACACAAACTTTATGCCCCACTTGTTGTGCCCAATGGCGCCGTTATTATTGATAGCACAAATTTAACCATAGCCCAAGTTGTTAAAAAAATTTTGCAAATTGTAAAAATTTAACCGCTAAGTTAAGCGGTTTTTTGCTAATTTGTTAATTAAAATTAGTTTATTTTCATATTATACATATATAATTTAAGCAAAAATTGCCACTTTTTGCCCATTTTACAAAAATTTTAAAAAAAATTTAAAATGGGTATTGACAAAATTATAAATGTGTATTATAATCAAAAGAAAGATAAAGAAATATCTTTCAGGGAGGGGATTATGGCAAAGACCATTAATTTACAAAAACTTATTACTTTATTTAATGAATACCTAGCTGCAGAAACTAACAATAGTTTTAACGATTTTTTAGCCGCACAACCAAATTTATTGGAAGCAACTGATGGTTCTGTTGTTTTTAATGAAAAAGCATTAAGGCAAATTAAGGCTTCTAAATCTGCAACCTTAGATCATGAAGTTTTGTTAAAAGATAATAAATTTGCGCAAGAAAAATGCAAATCTATTGTTGAATTTATTAATCAATATTACTCTGCTGCAGAAGAAATTAAAAATGATGAGATGGAGCGCGTTTCTGCTTTAATAAGAGATATTATTGATGTTTGCATCATGAACAACGTAAATTTGGGTGTTGATGAAAACACTGCAAAATCTTTAAACGAACACTTTATCCTTCATGACGAAAATGTTAAGTTGGAAAGGCGTCATGATAGATGGTCTAGGTTCTTTAAAAAATTTGTTGTTCCAGCCGTTTCTATTGGTGCTTTAACATTTGCAGCCGTTACAGCTTTGGCTTTCTCACCTATTGGTGTTAGCGGTTTCTTAACCGGCCATTTGCTTAGTGACTTAATTAACCTTGGCATAATTGGCTTTGGCGGCGGTGCTTTAGTAACAACTGCATTAATTAGAATTAAGGATGTTGCAACCAGAAGGCATTACAAAAAGAAATATGGCAATGCTCACAAATTATATTCAATGTTGGTTAATGGTGACAAGATTGAAAACATTAACTTAGAAAATTTAGACAATTTAAATTTGCCTATTGCTGATTTGTTAAAGAAAATTGATGAAACTGATAAATTTTTAAAAGAACATCCACATCACATAACCGCTTACGCAAAAAAGAAAACCAATCGTAACAGGCTTCACGCTTTGCAAAGTTTCTTATATGATATGCAAAAAGAAGCTGCTAAATATAGTAACGATGAGGCAAACAACGATGAATCTAATGCAAAGAAAAACGCTGCTTTAGCACAATTTGAAAGTGTTAAAACTTTAATTAAACAATTCTGCGAAAGGAAAGCTGCAGATTCTTACATAGGTTTAATTAGCAGGCGTGTTAATGCCCAAAAAGAAAAACCTGCAAGATATTGGGATATTTTGCTTCGCATAATTAATGATGATAAACCTAAAACCAACAAAAGAGGCAAAGTTCTTCAAACAAGAGTTAAATCTAAAAAAGACCTTATGACCTATGCCGAGAGAGTTTTGGCTATAACTGAAGGCTATGCAATTAAAGCCCTTACTGGCCACACTGCTGAAGAATTGCAATTAAGCTTTACACAACAAGGCTCTATGACCCCTAAAGATATTAGAAAACTTGCAGCAGAAGAAGCTAAATCCGTTGCCAGCGAAGATGCTTCTGCAGATAGAAAAGACGCAAAAGCTTTGGCAGCACAAGAAAAACAATTAAATAGTCAAATTAAAAAATTAAAAAAATCTGACACTGTTGAAGATAAAGTAACCATGCTTAAAGCACAAATTAAACTTGCCGAATTACGTAAAAAAGACACATCTGCTTATGAAAAAGAATTAGATAAAATAAAAGAAGCACAAATCACATTATCTAATAAAGGCAAAACTACAGTTGAACGCCTTTTAGCTAAAAAAATGGTTGCTAAAATTGATAACAATGAAAAAGATGTTAAAAAGTGCGATGATGAATTAGAAAAACTTAAAAAAGACACTGAAAAAACAATTACAACAATTACAAAGAAACCTAAAGATGAACGCACAGATAAAGACAAAGAAAAATTAATTAAAGCAACAAAAATATTGGCTTTAATAAAAGGCGACACTGCAACAGCAAAAAAATGTGATGAACAGTTGAAAAAATTACAGGCGGAACAAAAAGCTGCTGCTAGCCAGCCAGCTGAACAACAAACTCCAGCTGAAGAACAGAAACCAGCTGAAGAACAGAAACCAGCTGAAGAACAGAAACCAACTGAAGAACAGACTCCAGCTGAAGCAACTCAAAAACGAACAGTAGGGGGATTTTTAAGATCAAGGAAACAAAACCAAGGATTTAATCAACAAGTTCAGCCTGTTCAGCCAGTTCAGCCTGTTCAACCTGCTCAACAAACTCAACAAACTCAACCAGTTCAGCCTGCACAACCAGTTCAGCCAGTAAGACCTCAAAACCTTACAACTAATGACACTCAAAAGTTTGAAGTAGTAAAGAACGAGGATGGTACAGTTACAGTTAAAAAATTGAAAACCAAGAAAGAATGGACCATCTCTGAACAAGACTTCCTTGCTGCTAAAACAGGAGATAAACTTGCAATTTTGTTAGGAATTCAGGTTGGCGAAGGCCGCGATATTAGTGATGCAAAAAAATTAATAAGTTTGCGCAGAAAATACAAAAACCTTTATTACCCTGTTAATGCACAACAAACAGATGCACAAACAAATTTTAATGATGGCGATTTACTTGCAGAATTAGATGCGGCAGACCGCGAAGCATTAAAAGCTTTAGAACATTCAGGTGACCTATAATAAGGTCATCTTTTTTTTGCAATAAAAAAAGAACTTAAAATAAGTTCTTTTTTATTAATAATTTTTCTTTTCCAATTCAAAGTAAGCTTGTGGGTGATTGCAAACTGGGCAAACGGCTGGTGCTGTTTTGCCAACATGTTTGTGACCACAATTGCGGCAAACCCAAACAACAACTTCTTTTTTAACAAAGCACTTTTTCTTTTTAACATTTTCTAGCAAAGCTTTATATCTTGCCTCGTGCTCAGCTTCAATTTTAGCAACGCCCTCAAACTGTTTTGCAAGTTCAACAAAACCTTCTTTTTTAGCGGTTTCTGCAAAGCCTTTATACATAGAAGTCCACTCTTCATTTTCTCCATTAATAGCGGCTTGCAAATTTTCAACAGTGGTTGGCACTGCCCCGCCGTTTAATGCTTTAAACCACAATTTAGCGTGCTCCTTTTCATTATCTGCTGTTTGCAAAAAAATTTCTGCAATTTGCTCATAGCCTTCCTTTTTGGCTTGGCTTGCAAAATATGTATATTTGTTTCGTGCTTGGCTTTCACCAGCAAAAGCATACATTAAGTTTTGCTCGGTTTTTGTGCCTTTTAATGATTTTTCCATAATTCCTCCATTTGATAAAGTTATTTTATATTTTTTTAAAATTAAATGCAAATGTTTATAAACACAATTTTTAATTTTTACATATTTAACAATATGCAAAATGATATTTTTAAAAAACTTTGTTCGCTATCCCCTTATGCTTATGCCCAAATTAAAGGTGGAGGCAGTTATGCACAAGTTTTTGGCTATGTTTATTTTTTTAAATTGCCTGCCGGGGTTATTGTTATGGCGGATGTTGAAGGTTTGCCGCACACCAGCAGCAACATTTTTGCCTTTCACATACACGAGGGCGACAATTGTGACAACAATTTTTTAAACACGGGCGGGCATTTTAACCCAACCGCACAACACCCCAACCACGCGGGCGATTTGCCGCCCCTTTTTAGCAACAACGGGCAGGCATGGTTTGCCTTTTACACCGAGCGCTTTAACATTAATGACATTATTGGCAGGCTAGTTGTTGTGCACTTGCAAGTTGACGATTTTACAACGCAGCCAGCTGGCAATGCAGGTGAAAAAATTGCATGCGGAAAAATTGTTAAAATTTAGGTGTTATTTAAGCTTCCACCACTTTTTGCGTATACGCCTTGAAATGGCAAAGCCCACCCAACAATAAGCGATGCGTGATTGGTGCCGGAATTGTTAGTGTAATAATAATCTACATAGCCTTCAGGGGCTCTATAGCTAAATGTTACGGCGCCATATTGAATGATTGCTCGTTTAATTGCATCTTTATTATTTTGAATGTTAAAATAATTTTGAACAAAATATTTTGATTGCCCAAGTTTGTTGTTTATTTCGCTGTTGGTTGCATTTTGACTAAAATAGTTATCGTTGTTAAGCGTGTAGCCTTGCGTCATAGCAGCAAAGGCATCGGCAGCATGGCCGCCAGCATTCCAAGTTGTTGAAGAATATGTATCGTTTGTTAGCATAAGTGGATCTTGTTTTCCATCGCGAAAATATCGAGTATAGGCAGCCATAATTTCATCAAAATTTAAATTTGATTTTGTGGCGTTTTCGTCAATGCCTTCACGCAAAATGCTGGTTTCCACCGCGCCAACGGCCGCATATGCCCAGCAAATGTTTTTTTGACCCTGATTTTTGGTTTGTGTAACAATGCCGTAATCTCGCCCATCATAACTAGAAAGATTTTGTGCCCAATAATTTAATTGTTCGGTGCTTGCAGTTTGAAGGTCGTCTAAACTTTCTGGCTCGCTTTTATAAACTATTTCAGCCTCTTGGGTTAACGCGTTGCAGTTAACTTAGGCTGCTGCTCACTTTTTAACGAAAAAATGCCCAAGCCAAGCGAGAAAATAAAAACTTGACAAAAAATCATAATGGGCAAAATATGTCTTTTAATATTCATCCATTATGATTCTACAAGATATTCACTTTTTTGTCAAACGATGCAAAATTTATTTTTAAAGTTGTTTATTTTATTTATTTTCTCTTTTAGGCTCATTTTTACTTTCATAAGGGCGAACACAGTTTATTATGAGTTCGCAAATCATGTTTTCGTCATCTTTGCATCCACCCTTAATCCACTCATCAATTATTGCATAAAGACCGCTTATGTAATAAGCAGAAATATATTTTCTTGCATTTTTATTTATGTTAAAAATGTCAAAAATAGGAAATAAAATTTTGTTTTGCAAATAACTATATTTTTCGTTGGATTGCATAAGAGTTGGATGTTTTGCCGACACTTGATACACTACCTTGTTCTCTTTAACATGTTTAAGATATGGCAGCAGATAGTTTGGCGTAATTAAAATTAAATCTTCCTTTTGTTTGCCATTAATTTGATTTACAAAATTTTTATCTTCTTCATTAAAACAAGCATCAAAGTTTTTGTTTAAATTTTCAATTGTTTCACAGAGTAAATCGTCCTGGTTATCATAATGCAAATAAAAGGTGGAGCGATTAACCCCCGCCTTTTTGCAAATTTCTTTAATAGTTATAAATGCGTAATCCTTTTTGTTAAGCAGTTCAATAAGTGCTTGATTCATTAAAAGTGATGTGTTGTAATATTTGCTTTCAGATTTATTCATAGCACTTCTCCTAAATTTTATTCTTCATCACTGATTTCTTTTGCAAGTTTCATAATGTCAGAGCCATATTTCGCCTTGCCATTTGCACGCATTTTTTTATAGATTGGATAGTTTACTGCACAACCAATAATGCCCACAACTCCAATAATTATTCCCGCAACCATTGCCGCAACGCCCGAGCCGATAACTTTCATTGCCAAGCACATTCCAACGCCCAACACAAGTGCACTAATTATACCAAATGTGTAAGCGAAAATTGTTGCTGGTAGTTTTGCCTTATTGTCAAGTTTTTTTAATTGTCTAACCTTTGTTGTGTCCTTTGGTGCATATTCATTTGCAATATGCTCTGCATAAATTTTGTCTGTATTCATATTTTACCTCCTTTATGAATTACGACATCATTATAGCAGGGCAAAATTTCAAATTGAACAACACAAAAATCAAAATATGTTGATTTAAAAAGTTTTTGAGTTATTTTTTTGATTTTATCCACAAATGACCGCAAATAATTAAAGGTATTGCGCTAACAATTACTGTTGGTATGATGCTTAAACCCCACAAAACATTCCTTGCAGGGAATTCTACACCCAATGAACTTAAAATAGGAATATGAAATAGCCCAAAAATGAAAAGTAAAACTGAAAGGATTGTAAAAATCACTAGAAAGGTTTTTTTCATTTTTCTATCCTTTTAATATTTTCTATCCTTCAAACGGTTTATACCCATTCTGCAACTTTATTTTTTGCTGAATGAACAGAAGATCCACGAATTGCAAGTCCACCTAAAACTTCTGCATCTTTGCATATTGATTTTAATTGGTTTGGTATGTTTCCAAGCCCTGAGCCTTCATGAGTTGTGAAAGGACGAACGATTTTGCCTTTAAAATTAAGTTTTTCAAGTTGTGTAAGCATTGGTTGTGGCAAACCTCCCCAATAAATTGGCGAACCAACATAAACAACCTCATAACCATCAATGGATGGCAAAACTTTAACAAGTTCTGGGCGTTCATTTCTTTCTTGTTCAATTTGCGCTTCTTTAATGCAAGAATTATAGTCCTTTGCATAAGGTTTTTTCCTTTCAACCTTAAAAAGTTCAGCACCCGTCAAATCTTTAATATATTCAGCAATGACTTCGGTGTTGCCTTTGTCAATATATCCAACAGCATAATTTTCATCTGCTCTCGAAAAATAAATTACAATACTTTTTTTATTTTTTAAATCTGTCATTTCTCCACCTTTTAAACTTATTTTTATTTTCTTATAAATTTATCATCGTTTTCGTTTGGATTATCTTCAACATATCGTTTAACACTCATGTGCAAATCATATTTTTCACGCAAAGCGGCAATTTCTTGCATTGTAGCGGAAGCGTGATGTTTGTCAAGTGTGGATTGGCTAGTCCAACTATCAATTAAAAGCACACTTTCTTTATCATCCATTGGCAAAAAGTATTCATATCTTAAATTGCCTTTTGTTTTGCGAATTTTATCAACTATTCCGCTTTTTGTCATTTCGGTAGCAAACTTTTTTGCGCTTCCTTTCTTGCCTGTGTATAAAATGTTAATTGTTATACTCATATTTACCTCTTTTAGTTTTTTATAAACTTTTGCCAAACTTATAGGCATCTAGCATATATTTCGAGTTGGCTGTCATACTTGGTGTTCCACACCCTTTGCCTAAAATCATACCTTTATCTTGCATTTGCAAATATCTTACAAGCGTTTTATAATGGTTGTGAGCGCATCAAATGTCCAACTATCACTATTCCAAGCTACCGCTATTAAGGCACTTTTTATGTGCTTGCGTGTTAGGCTGCTGTTAAAAAAGCAAAATCTATCAACTGTTGCCTTCAATTGTGCGGTCATTCCATAATAATAAAGTGGAGTTGCAAAAACCAACATATCCGCGTTTAATATGCTTGCCTTTAAATTTTGCATATCATCGTTTTGCACACAAGGGCCTTCGTATCCACAATGGACACAACCAAAACAACTACCAATTTTTGCTTTTGTTACATCAAAAATTTCAACACTGTGCCCTGCTTCAATCGCACCTTTTTCAAATTGCTTTACAAGCAATTTGGTAGAGCCATTTTGATTAGGGCTACCAAACAAAACTATAATTTTCATTTGTTTGCTCCTTTTAAAAGTTTTTTTGCATTAGTTTTATATATATTTTTTAACAATTCTTTATATTTTTCATTGTTATCCAAATGTTGTTTTTTTGCGACAACAACTTTTGCGGGCGAGTGCGGATAATCACTGCCATAAACAATTTTATTTTTATCTGCCACCATTAAAAGCATATCCAACGCAACAGGTTCAGGGTCGCCAGCAATATCAAAATATAGATTTTTGAATTCTTCTTGCAAATTTACAACATCCATCATGCCAAGCGAAGCGAGAATTCCTGAAACCCCTTTAAATCTTTGCAACATATAAGGTAAAAACGAGCCGGTATGTGGAACAACAAATTTTATGTTTGGATATCTTGTCATAATTTTGTTTGACATCATGTTTAATACCGCACGAGTGGTGTCGGTTGGATATTCAAATATGGCTGCAACCGTTCCTGTTATGTTGTTTTTAGGATATTCAGTTGCTCTTTGTGGGTGGATAATAACAAGTGCATTATTCTTGTTTAATTCTGCCATAAAATCATCAAAAGCGGGGTCGCCAAGATACACGCCAAACGAGTTTGAAGTCAGTTTTACACCAACTGCACCCAACTTTTTCACCGCATATTTATATTCTTTAATTGCACCTTTGACATCTGGAAGTGGGACAGAAGCAACAAAAGCAAATTTATTTGGATATTCTTTGCAAATTTCACTTAAAGATTTGTTAACTTGTCTATTGGCCTTTGCGCTCTGCTTATTATCTCCATTATAAAGGTGTGGAGTTGGCGAAGAAAGAATAGAAAAATCTATTCCTGCTTCTTTCATAAACGCAAGGTGGTCTTTTGCACTCCAATCTGGCACTTTAAAGCCATCTACTTTTAAGGGGTCAATTTTAAGCAAATTTAGCCAATCTAAATATTCTTTTGTTATAGCGTGTGCATGAAAATCAATAGTCATATAAATAACTCCTTATTTCAAATTTTTATTGAAAAATTCAACGATTTTTTTAAACGGAATTATTTTAACTCTATCATAAAGGTCGGTGTGAACGGCATTTGGAATAATCAAAAGTTCTTTATTTTTCTTGTATTTACTATTTTTTATCATATTTGCATAAGCATCTTTGCCAAAATAACAAGAGTGTGCCTTTTCGCCGTGAATAATTAGCACTGCACTGCGAATTTCGTTTGAATAAGATAAACTTTTTGTGTTGATAAATGATAAAGCCGAGGTTTTATTCCATCCACCATTTGAATTTAGCGAACGCTTGTGATATCCGCGCTTTGTTTTGTAATAGTCATAATAGTCCTTAACATAAAAAGGTGCGTCCTTTGGCAATGGGTCAACAACACCGCCAGCTAGTTCATATTTTCCGCTTTCAAAATCTTTAATGCGTTGTTCGTTTAGGGCTTTTTTCATTTCGTATCTGCCATTTTCGTCAACGCTGTCAAAATAGCCATAAGCATTAACACGGCTCATATCATACATTGTTGAAACAACGGTCGCCTTAATTCGTGTATCAATAGCGGCAGTATTTAAAGCCATTCCACCCCAACCGCAAATACCAATTATGCCAATTTTTTCTTTGTTAACATCTTTTTGAACGGATAAAAAGTCAACAGCCGCTTGAAAATCCTCTGTGTTAATATCTGGGCTTGCCACGAATCTAGGCTGTCCACCACTTTCACCTGTGAAAGATGGGTCAAATGCAATAGTCAAAAAGCCATTTTCTGCCATTGTTTGTGCATAAAGACCAGAAGCTTGTTCTTTAACCGCACCAAATGGTCCGCAAACTGCAATAGCAGGCAAAAGCCCATTTGCTTTTTTAGGCTTATACATATCCGCCACCAAAGTTATGCCAAACCTATTTGCGAACTGCACTTTTTTGTGGCTAACTTTTTCACTTTTTTTAAATGTTTTATCCCAAACTTTTGTAACTTTTAATTCTTCCATAAATTCCCCCTTTTAAATGAACACTGTGTGTAAATTTAATTTACAACACGGTGTGAATATAAGGACAATTATATCACCCTTGATATAATTTTCTCCTTGTTTTATTTTAATTTGTTATATTGTTTGTCATCAACGGGCTCTAACCACTCGTTTGAAGTTTTAACTCCCGGCACTTCAATGGCAAGATGTGAAAACCAACTATCTTTTGCCGCACCGTGCCAATGCTTGACATTTGCTGGGATATTCACGCAATCGCCCGGCTTTAATTCAATGGCCTTTTTGCCAAACTCTTGATAATATCCTCTGCCGCCAACACAAATAAGTATTTGCCCACCGCCACTTTTTGCACGATGAATATGCCAATTATTTCTACATCTCGGCTCGAAAGTTACATTAAAAATGCCTTGCTCTTTGCAAATTGGGGCGAGATAACTTTGCCCAACAAAATAATCTTTAAAAGCGTCATTTGGCTCGCCAATTGGGAAGAAAATTGTGTTTTGATAAATTTCTTTTTCGGTTTTGGCGTCAACCAATTCACCCCAAACATCTTTTGCAAGCCTAAACACTGCCCACGCTTTTGGCCAGCCAACATAAAAAGCGCAGTGTGTGATAATGGCTGCAATTTCTTTTTTGCTAACTCCATTGTTCTTTGCGTTTTGCAAGTGATAGATAAGTGAACTATCTGTTATGCCAGATGACATAAGCCCAACAACCGTGATAATGCACCTTGTTTTAAGGTCAATGTCTCCATTATTCCAATTCTCGCCAAAAAGCACATCATCATTGAAATGTGCGAAATTTGGGGCAAAATCTCCAAGTTGTTTTCTCCCTGCGTCTTGTGTTATTTTTTTCATTTTTCCCTCCTTATTTTTTGTCGTCCTTATTTTTGCGCTTAAAATAGCACCTATTTTTTAGGCTATCTGGCAAATATTGTTGCTCAACCCAGCCGCCATAATCGTGCGGATATTTATAATTTTTGCTGGCCTCGGTGTGATTTTTCAAATAGTCTGGCACGCGGTCATCAGCGTGGTTTCGGGCATCATCTTCTGCCATATCCTTAGCAATAACAACGCGATTGTCCTTTGGGCTTTCACACACATAAATTATTGCCTGTGTAAGCGCCAAATTGCCCTCTGGCATGCCCAAATGATCAAGTGCATACAGCGCGCAACAGGCTTGCACTAATGCATTTGGTGCGGAAACACCAACATCTTCGCTGGCGTGAGCAATAGTCCTCCTGGCAATAACTTGCGGCTCTACGCCCGCTTCAATCAGCCTGTTGGCATAATATAGGGCTGCTGTTGTGTCGCTCCCCCTTAGGCTTTTGCAAAAGGCACTAAGTATGTGGTAATAAATATCGTCATTTAGCGTTAGCGCCTTTTTTTGCAGGCACTCGCTTGCAATTTCCTTTGTGATGACAATTTGCCCATCCTTGCCCGCTTTTGTGGTTATAACGCCAATTTCAAGCCCATTTAAGGCACTGCGCACATCGCCGCCGCTGGCAGTTGCAAAATAAGTTAACGCATCTTCGTCAATTTTAACTTTAAATTTGCTTAAAACTTCGTCTTTAACAAGTGCACGCTTTAAAACTGCGCTAATGTCCGCAATTTCAAGTGGCTTAAATTCAAACACGCTGCAGCGCGAAACAATTGCGCGTGTCATACTATAGGCAGGGTTTTCAGTTGTGCAACCAACAAAAATTATGTAACCATTTTCTAGGCTGGCAAGCAAACTATCGCTTTGCGCCTTAGTCCACCTATGGCACTCGTCCAACAACAAATAAGTTTTTTTGCCAAACATTTCAAAGTCGGACTTTGCCTTTTCCATAACTTCTTTAACTTCCGCCACCCCGCTTGAAATTGCATTAAGTTTAACAAAGTTTGAATTGCTTGTATCGGCAATTATGCGCGCCAATGTGGTTTTGCCTGTGCCTGGCGGACCAAAGAAAATTACGCTTGGCACCCGCTTTGCTTCAATTAGCCTGCGAAGAAGTTTGCCTTTGCCAAGAATATGCTTCTGCCCAACAACATCATCTAGCGTATTGGGGCGCATCCTTTCCGCTAGCGGTTTTTTATCGTTATGTAAATTTTCAAACAAACTTTCCATTTATTTCTCCTGTTTTTCAATTAGCTTATTATTTATAATTATAACATATTGCAAATAATTTTACAAACAAACTAAAACATTAGCCTATGTTTATCTTTTTTATTGTGTTGTTTACCTTATATGTTAATTGAAAATTTAAATTATATTTGTTCTTTTTAACTTCAACTTTATTATCTGTTATTGTAATGTTTAAAATTTGAGTAACAATTTTTAAATAATATTTTAGCTGGCTGCAATTGTTTAGGTTAAAAAGGTTGTTTAAAATATCGTTAACGGCCTTTTGTTTAATGGCGGATAAATCAAACGTGGGTGAAGTTATTTGTATGTTAAAATATTTATAAAAATTTTTAGCGTTAAAAATTATTTTAACTTCCCCTTTGCCTTTAAAATAGAAATAATTGCCCTTAGTAAAGGGTTGCTCTATGTTTTTTATTACAATTGTTTTGTTGTTTTGCTTTAAATAAACTGCATTTTGAATTTCTATAAACTTAACATTTTCCGCCCTAATTTTGTGTTTGAATGTTGAATTAAAAGTTACGCCATATTTAGTAAAATTTGCATTTTTTATTGGTTTTGTGTGATATTTTTTAAAAAATAACGCAAAAAACACTAAAATTAACCCAAAATTATACGCAAAAACAAAAATTATTGAAAGATTTAAAAATGTGTTCATTGTTTTAATTTTTAACAGTAGGAAAAAATTTAAAATATATTTGACAAAAAATTTATCTTTTACTAGAATATTTTTTGAGGGGGAAATATGAAAATTAAAATTGGTATTAATGGTTTTGGCAGAATTGGTAGGCTAATTATGCGGGCAAGCGCTGAGCGTGATGATGTGGAAATTGTTGCTATTAACGACCCTTTCCTTACGCCAGATTACGCTTGTTATTTATATAAGTATGACACGGTGCACGGTAAAGCAAAAAGCGAGCTTAAACTTGACAGCGCCGGCAATTTAAAATTAAACAGAAAGCCGGTTAAATTTTTTGCTGAAAAAGAGCCAGACAAAATTAACTGGAAATCCGCCGGAGCAGAATATATTATTGAATGCACGGGCGTGTTTACCAAAACAGAAGACGCAATGCGCCATTTAAAAGGTGGTGCCAAAAAAGTTATTATTAGTGCACCGGGCAAGGGTTGCCCAACTTTCGTTATGGGCGTTAATGAAGATAAGTATGACAGCAGCATGAAGGTGGTTTCTAACGCAAGCTGCACAACAAACTGCCTTGCCCCATTGGTTAAGGTTATTGATGATGTTTATGGCGTAGAAGAAGGGCTTATGAGCACCATCCACTCTACCACCGCAACCCAACTTACAGTGGACGGAATTTCTAAAAAGGATTGGCGCGGCGGCAGGGCTGCAAGTGCAAACATAATTCCTAGTTCAACTGGTGCGGCAAAGGCGGTGGGCGAAGTGCTGCCACACCTAAACGGCAAATTAACAGGCATGAGCTTTAGAGTGCCAACAATTAATGTTAGCGTGGTGGATTTTACTGTTAAACTAAAAAAGCCAACAACATATGAGCATATTTGCAAAACCATGAAAAAATATGCAACCAGCGTTATGCCAGATGTGCTTGGCTATACTGATGAGCCTGTTGTTTCTAGCGATTTTATTGGGGATAAACACACTTGCATTTTTGATGAAAAAGCTGGCATTATGATTAGCCCAACTTTTGTAAAACTTGTGGCTTGGTATGATAACGAATGGGGTTACAGCAACAAATGCCTTGACCTTGCTGCCGTTATGTATAAAAAGGACAACAATTTAAAAAAATAAACTAGCGGTTGCTAGTTTTATTTTTTTTTGAATTCTTCTCCCGTAATCAAATAGTTTATAGATACATTAAAATATTTAGACATACTTACAAGTAAATTTAATCCCGGCTCTCTTTTCCCATTTTCATAATAAGACAAAGCTTCCCTTGATATGTTTAAATCAATGGCAACTTTTTGTTGATTTAAATTTTTTAACTTTCGTATTTTTTTTAACCCTATCACACTATTCCCAAATACTTATAAAATATTGTTGACTTAATTGTAACATTGTGTTACAATAAAAATGTAACAATATGTTACATTTGGAGATTTTATGAAAAAACAAGTACTGGAAAAGCGCGAATTGTTATTTTTAGTTTGTTGTTTGGCTGTAGTAAACATTTTGTGTATTGTGAAATTTATAGTCACACTGGTAAATCACAGTAATTTTTTAGGGTTAGTACAGCAAAATTTAAATTTATCCAATCAATATAAATTTATTATTGTTTTATCTATTATTATGGTTATTTTTGCTATTATTTCATTTATCTTTTCATTTGTCTCACTTGTCATAAAAGACGTTAATTTAAATAAAAATTTATTTATTTTATTATTAACAATTTCGGTTTTATTTATTGTTTTCTTTTTCGTTTTGCGTTTTGCAATTAAAGATTTATATTCCGCGGATTTACAAGGTTCATTTTCTACAAGCGAAGAAATAGCAGATGTATCGTTATATGATTTTAAAAGACATTTAATTATTAATTTACTTTATATAGTAGCGAGCTTTATTTTGTCCGTGATTAACGGCATTTTATGTTTAAAGCTTTCTAAAGATTTTTATGATAAAGATGAAAGCGATAAGGAAGAGCAAGCAACAGAGGAAGAAATTGCTATAAAGAATAAAATTCAAAAATTAAAAAATCAAATTAAAATCAAAGATTTGGAAACCGAGTGTTTAAATTTACAAGCCCAACTCGATGAAAACAATAAAAAATAAACTAGCTGTTGCTAGTTTTTTTAATTGTAATTTGTAAGTAAGCCAGTGTAAATTATGCGTTTGTTAGTCAATTTTAAAAAATCTATTGGTTTAATTATGTTTGGCAAGGTTGCCGAGTTTTGAATGTTTTGCGAAGTTAAACACTCCTTAACAAACTGCGAGCAATAAAATTTATTTTTAGGGGCATGGTGTTTTTTGAACATTGCCAAAAACAACCCAGAATAGTTATAATGAAATTTAATTTTATTTTTTGCCATATATTCTATGTAATTTTTAATGCCATCATATTCCTGCTCGGTTACTTTAATCTCCATAACCTTAACAATGGTTTTGTTAAAGCGTTTAAAAGTGCCAATGTTTTTGCCCTCTTCCACAAAGCCACCAATAAAAGGATTGTAAGGATTTAACCTGCCATAAGAATACATCTTTTCAAGCGTTGGCGTTAGTGAAATAGACGCATGATTGTATTCTGCACGTGTAAAAAATTTTAGCACTTTTGAAAGCACCGTTCCCGTTTGGCTTAAAACTATGTACAAACTTTTTTCTTCCATCAACTATATTATATCATTAAATTTATAAAAATTAAACCCTTTTTTAGTTTTTAAATTATTTTTTTTATAAATTATAGCAAAAAAATGATAAAAACTGTAAAATTTTGTTAAAATATTGGTATGATAGAGTTAAAATTAATCAAACATCCCTTTAAACCGGTTTACAATAAAAACAGCAAAATTTTAATGTTGGGCAGCTTCCCTTCACCAAAATCTAGGCAAGAGGGCTTTTATTTTGCCCACCCTAAAAACAGATTTTGGTCCATTTTGAGTGCCCTTTTTAACGAAAAAACACCAACAACAATTGAAGAAAAAACTAATTTTTTGTCAAAACACAAAATTGCGTTGTGGGATGTTATTAAAAGCTGCGAAATTTTTGGGGCAAGTGATAACAGCATAAAAAATGTTGTTGTTAACGATTTTAACAAAATTTTTGCAGTTTGCAAAATAAATGCCGTGTTTACCTTGGGCAACACCGCCACCAAACTTTACAAAAAATATGTTAATGATGGCTGCATCAATTTGCCATCCACCAGCCCGGCAAACTGCAAATTAAATTTTGACACTATGCTTAAAAATTATAAAATTATTTTTAATTATCTTTAAAAATGATAAAAAACAAAATAATTTTTTAAAAATACTTGTAAAAAATAAAAATTTATGCTATATTAAAATAGTTTTAATGTGCAGGGCTGGTAGAGTGGTCTAATACAGCAGTCTTGAAAACTGCCGAGGTGAAAGCCTCCTGGGGTTCGAATCCCTAGCCCTGCGCCAAACCAAAACACCGCCCTTTTAGGCGGTGTTTTTTATTGTCAAAGCAATGCTTTAATTTTTACTGTTTTTTATTTTAATAACATGTTGCCTTTTAGAATATCAACAAACACTTATATTTATATTGAATATGTAAAGCAAAATGCTATTTTGCATTTTGCTTAGATATCGATAGACTAACTAGCTTGTGCAGATTTGTTGTTAACCTTTTTGGTTAAATTAATTAATGTTTCAATGGCATTAGAAACCTGTTCGGCGTCAAAATTTATGCCCTGGGTTTTGCAAAAATTTTCACACCATTTTAGCACTGCTTGTTTTTTTTCTTCCCCTGTGCTGTTTGGCAATTCTTCTGCCCTAATCATAAAATCGCAAAGGGCAGATTTTAAAATGTTCCACTGCTTTTCTCTAATAACTTTAACAAGTGCGGTTATAAAGCCAATTAATGGAACTAAACTGGAGATGATTACCGATATCAATTGTATAATTTCTTGTGATGACATTTTAACCTCCTCCACTATCATTTTATGCCAAATTAAAATAAGTGAAAGAAAAAATGGTGGATAAACCACCATTTTTTAAATTTCTGTGCTCATTTGTTCTAACATCTTGTTAATTACCTTTTTCCTTCTTCTATTTCTAGTTATGAAAATGATAATCATAATTATAAGCACTAATAACAGCAATAAAATTACGCCTACTATAATCCAAATTGTGTAATCTGCTTGTTTAGTTACAATTAAGGCTATCAAATCTGTAGATAGTTCTACATATTCGCCCTCTTTTGCCAACTCTGATACATTTCCATTAATTAATGTAAACAATTCAATGTCTTGTTCGAAGAACACATTAACCCTTACAAACAATTTGTATTCATAGTCTGAAACATATGGCTCGCCAAATTGATCAACTAATTTAATGGTGTAAATGTAGGATATATGTTTAATGTGTTTATAAACATTTTCACCAATAATTTGTTTAATGGTATTGGCATCACTAATTTGTTCTATAACAAGTTTAGCGCCATATTCAAAGCCGTGTTCGCATTTAACAACAAACAAATCACCAAATGTAGAAGAGCCAATTTCAATAGGTCTTACATATAAGTTTGTGAATGTTGTTGTACGCTCATCCAGCTCGTAGTTTTTATTGCCCAAATGCATTGTTACTGTGTAGGTGCCCGCTTGCAACATATCGTAAACAACTTCGCCGTCTTTCACATAAGTAAATGTTAATTCTGGGTCATAAGTTTCAATTAATTGTTTTGCTTCGAATTCTGGTTTATGGTCTGAATAAGTAATTTTTGCATCAAATTCGGGATTTTTATTTTCAATTAATGAATCTTCATCATAATAAATTAACAATCTTACATGATAAACTGTAATGTCAAGCTGTAAAGATAATCCCTCGTATTGCACGGTTACAACAGCATCTGCTGGAAGAAGAATGCTGTCAACCAATTTTTCGTCATTTACAAACACAAAATAGTTTTCAACATCAACTGGAATTGTTTTTTCGCTGTTGGTTTTTGCATTAACCACAACCGATCTAAAGTCTTCTATTGAAAGTGTATCATAAGCATAATATCTGCCTGTGTAACTTTCTCGGTCAACTTGCAATTCAATAAATTTTTCCAGTTCAACTGCTTTTCCAAGCACAAGTGTGCCAGTTAGGTTGTTAAAGTTAGGTCTGCGGCTTTCTTCAGGTTCAAATAACCAATCTATTGTTTTTGTGTCTAACGACAACTCAAATACTTCACTTAAACCTAGCCTTTCGCCATCTTTAACAATGTACAGTGTACCATCAATATCGTTATCTTTAAATATCAATGAGAAAGTTCTGCCCTCAATGCCTTCTGGCTGTTGAACGAATTTATCACCTACAACTAAAGTTTTATCTTTATTAGTATAATCAACTGTAAGAGTAGGATCAATTTTGAAAATTTTGAATGTAACTTCGTTAGTGCCGGTATAGTTGTTTATGCCTTGAATAATAAGTTTTGCACTATCTGTTGCATCGGTGTTATTTTCATAACGATAAGTGTAGTTATCCAATTCTGGAACAACAAAATCTTCCCAATTTAGAACAAATTCTTGTGTGATTGCATTGCCCCAATTGTAATCTTTATCTTTAACGCCAGTAACATCAAAATCTTGAATGTCTTTAGCTTCAATGCTGTAGGTTAACACTTTGGTGCCAATGAAGTTTTCTTGCCCTGATATTGTAACGGTTATTTCACCAACATTTGTTCTATCATTTGTTAGCTCGTTAGTATTTCTAGTGTATTTAATATCGTAATCTTTCTTTAAAACAAGCTCTTTGTCATTTTCTTTTATATACAATGTCAAATTTTGTGTTTGCTCTTGCCTGTTGTAAGTAAATGATGGAACAAAGCCTTCAATTCTAACTTGGCTATCGTTAGAAACATCCAATGGATTAATTGTAAATGTTAAGTTTATTGAGCTTGTAAAGTTGCCTAATCCTTCAATAATAATGGTTGCTTCGCCTATGCCAAAGTTATTGCGATATGTTACTGTGTAGTCGTTATGCTCTTCTAGTTGAATGCCTTTATATTCCAAGCTAAACTCTTTAGAGATGTTTTCAGCCCTATAATTTTCTGCTGCAAGCACACCTTCTTCATGTTCAGCCTGAACCATATCTAGCGAAATTTGCGCTTGAAGAATGCTGAATGGAAGTTTTACTTCGCCTTCAAAATTCTGCCCTTTTGCGGTTACAAGCACATATGCATCGTCAGTAACATTTGTGTTTGTGCCGTAACTGATGTCAATTTCAGTGTCGGTTGACAAACTTTGCCCTTTAAACGAAGTGGTTACCTCTGGCATAATTTGTGAGCCTGTGTAAGTAAGGTCGGCATCAACCGCAATCATGATTGCCACTTCGCCATCGGTTAATTTACGTTTTGCAATTTCATAGGTCAATTCAAATGATGTTGGGTTAAAGTTGTTCATACCTGCAATTGTTAATGTAACTGTTCCCGCATCGGTTAAATTTTCTGAATATTTTAGCGTATAATCTTCGTTTTCAGTTAAAGTTTCGCCTTCAAATGTTAATTTAGGTGCAAGTTTATGCTCTTCCCTATCATAAGTAAACCCTGCGGTAAATTGATCTAAGTTTGTAACATTATTTTTGGTTAAAGTTGCATGGTTGATAGTAAATTCAAGTGTAAATTGGCCTCCAAAATTTTTCGTAAATATTACTGTAATTGTGCCTGTGCCAACATTCTTGTTGTTGTCATACATCAAACTGAAATCTGTATTTTTAACAAGGTTTTGATTTTCTGCCAAGCCATGAATCTTAAGTTCAACTTCCGGCCTAATTTCTTTTCCTGTGTAAGTGAATTGTTTTTCATAGGTTATATCAAACAATGCCTTATCTTCTTCACTGTCGGTTATTGTTCTGGCTTCAATTGTAAAGTAAACTGTAACTTCGCCCGTAAAGTTGATAGTATCTGGTTTTGCAGTAATTTTAACATAGTTTTCGCCACCAACATTAATATTTTCGCCATAAGAATAAGTGAACAAATCTGCATCTAAGTCTACCCCATAATAGCTAAGTTTTGGCTTAATGTTATTATAAGGTACGCCGGTGAACACTTTAGGTGTAATGCTTTCTACCATATCATAAGTTAACTGTTTAGGGTTAATTATAAACGTGTATGTTAACTCGTCACTGGTGTAGTTGCCGGTTAGTTTTATGGTGTAACTTGCTTGTCCTGCATCTGTGTTATGGG
>CANQAY010000008.1 GCA_947589025.1 uncultured Clostridia bacterium | reverse complement strand
TTGGTGCTCCCAGAAGGACTCGAACCCTCCTCAATGGTTCCGAAGACCATTGTGTTATCCACTACACTATGGGAGCACATTTTTTATTAAATTTTTTTTAGGAATTGAGCAACTGGGGCCACACAAGGTGAACACCGCAGTGGGGACCCTAGGGGTTTCCTCATTACTCCTTTTCTTTTTTCATAAGGTCAAATTTTAAATCTCTTTAAAAGTTTTAGTTATATTATTTTTGCTGTTGCCCGTTTTGGCAAATGTACGAAATTTGTTTTATTATTGCCAAAATTTTTTCCACTTGAGCGGTTGTTTGCTGTGATAAATTTAATTTTTGTTTGTTGGCCTCATACCACATTAGCGTTTTTGCTAAATTGTTTTGGGCAATGCTAAACGCCCACCAATCACACACCATTTCAATAACAAAATTTAGTGGCATATCCGCACCCTCCCAAAATTCTGGGTGATGTGCATTTTTTGTTTTGTGTTTTGCAGCCGCCAATTTAAATGCGCTAACCACCTCATCCGTTTTGTTGCCAAAAAAATAATTTGCATATGGCACAAGTTCGTCCGGCTCATATTTGGAATTGTCATGATTGTCAATTTGCACAGTCAACTCTTGAATTTGCTCATCTGTTAAATTAAATTCTCGCACCAAATATGGCAACAATTTGCCATATGCTATTTTAACACATTTTTTGTGTTCGTCAACATAATTTTTTGCTTTTTTAACATTTTTTTGCTGTAAATTTGCCATTTTCACCTTTAATTTTAAAATTTTTTAAATTTTTTTATAAACTTAAACTTGGGTTGGGGGCAAGGGTTAAATCTGCAATGCCTATGCCGGCAATATATTGATAATACGCCGCACTACCAATCATTGCCGCGTTGTCCGTGCAATATTGCATATCTGGCACATAGCAGGTTATTCCGTTTTGCGCTGCCGCGTTGGTTAGTTGGGCGCGCAACTGCCTGTTTGCGCTTACGCCGCCCGCCACAACAATTTTGTTAATTTTATAATTTTTGCACGCTTTAATTGTCTTTTCAGTAAGTTCGTCCACCACACACTTTTCAAAACTGGCGCAAATGTCGTTAACTGGCAGGTTTTGCCCGCGTTGCTGCAAGTTGTGGATGTAATTTATAACCGCCGTTTTTTTGCCACTAAAACTAAAATTATATCCCAAATTATCCGGCTTGGTAAACACAATGTTAGCCCTGCCCGCTTTTGCGCAATTATCCACCTTTGGCCCGCCCGGATAGCCCAGCCCAAGCACGCGCGCAACTTTATCAAAGCACTCGCCCACCGCATCGTCCAGCGTGTTGCCAATAATCTCGTGGTGGTTATAATCGGTGACCTTAATTATTGCCGTGTGCCCGCCGCTAACAAGCAGGCAAATAAAAGGCGGAGTAAGTTCAGCATAAGTTAAATAATTGCTTGCAATGTGCCCGTAAATGTGATTAACGGCAATAAGCGGCTTGTTTGTAACATAACTAAGCCCCTTGGCATAACTAACGCCCACCAAAAGCGAGCCAATAAGCCCTGCGCCGTAAGTTACCGCAATTGCATCAATATCTTTAAGCGTAACGCCCGCCGTGTTAAGCGCCAAATTAACCACATTGTCAATGGCCATAACGTGATTTCTGCTTGCCACCTCAGGCACCACGCCACCAAACCGCGTGTGAATGTCAATTTGGCTGCTAACGATGTTGGAATGACAAATCCTGCCGTTCTCCACCACGGCACAACTGGTTTCATCACAACTGCTTTCAATAGCCAAAATTTTCATGCTTTAATTATACACCAAACCCATTTTTTTTGCAAGAAAAAACTTATTTATTTGCTTTTTGCCCAATTAAAATGTAAAATGAAATTATGAAGTTTAGTGTAACCAACAAAATAGATGAAAAAGATTTGCGCCAAATTTTAAATTACGACAAACAATCTTACACGCCCGATAGATGCGTTAGTTTTAGGCGATGCAACGCCTGGCTAAAAAAGAATGACCGCATTGTTACTGCGGTTAAACATGGCGGAAATGTTGTAGGCTTTTTTAGTTTTATTCCCGTAACTGAAAAATTTTACGCATCATTTTTAAACGCCGAAGTTAACGAGTGCCAGCTTAGTTCTAGGCAGGTTTTGCCATATCTGCCCAACAGTGAATTGAATTGCCTATTTTGTGACATTGTGGTGGACAAAAATTTTAGAGATGGCGAGGTAATTATATTGCTTATGTCCGCTTTTGATAATTTAATTAAAAAGTTAAATAGGCAAAACATTAAAGTTAAAAGAATTGTGGCAGATTGCGTTTCGTTGGACGGCTTAAAATTGGCAAAGCACATGGGTTTTAAGCCAATAAAAAAGCATGCCGATGGGCAAATTTTTGAATTAAAATTTTAACGCGCAAAAAAACAAACCCCACGGCTATTTGCTGTGGGATTTTTTTAAATATTCGTTTATAAACGGATTTAACTCGCCATCCATAACTGCGTTAACATCGCTGGTTTCGTACTCCGTGCGGTGGTCCTTAACCATGGTGTAGGGCTGAAAAACGTAACTTCTTATTTGGCTGCCCCATTCAATGCGCTTTAGCTCGCCTTTTATGTCGTTTAAATTTTGCCTATTTTTTTCCTCTTCCAGTGCCACAAGTTTGCTGGTTAAAATTTTCATTGCATTTTCACGGTTTTGCAGTTGGCTGCGCTCGTTCTGGCAGGTTACAACAATGCCAGTTGGAATGTGGGTTATGCGCACAGCTGTTTCCACCTTGTTAACATTTTGCCCGCCCGCGCCGCTGCTTCTATATGTGTCAATGCGCAAATCTTCGTTAGCAATTTTAACCGTGCTGCCGCCACTAATTTGCGGCACCACTTCAACCGAAGCAAAGCTGGTGTGCCTACGCTTGTTGCTATCAAACGGGCTTATGCGCACCAACCTGTGCACGCCCATTTCGCCTTTAAGTTTGCCGTAGGCGTATTCGCCCTTAATCCAAATAACCACTGTTTTAAGCCCGGCATCGTTGCCCTCAAGCTTATCCACCACGCTAAATTCAAAGCCGTTTTTTGCGCAATACATTTTATACATGCGTGCAAGCATAACCACCCAATCTTGTGCCTCTGTTCCGCCCGCGCCCGAGTGAATGGTTAAAATGGCGTCGTTATTATCGTACTTTTCGTCCAAAAGCGTGCGCACATTAAGTTCGTCAATTTTATCTTTCAATTCAATAAGTTCGTTAAACGCCAAGTTTAAAAGTTCAATATCCGTGTTTTGCTCCAAACTTTTAACCGTTTCAATAAGCCCGCTTAACTGATTTTGCAAGGTTTGAACTTCGTTAAAAAGCTCTTGCAAACTTTTAATTTCTTTATTCGTTTGCATGGCGTAATCTAAATTATTCCAAAATGTTAGGCTCTCACGCTCTTTTAAAAGCGAATTCAACTTTTCTTGCTCCGCTTCTAGGTGCAAACAAGATTTTGTCAACTCAAACTTTTCAACAAGAGATTCTAACTCTTCCCCAATGTTTTCAATGTTCATAAAATAATTATATCAAACTAAAAACAAAATTCAAAATGTTTTTTACCATTTAAAATTTTATATTAACAGCCGCTAGTTCGGTTTTTTAAATAAATAGCACTCTTTTCCGTGCGCGTTAATTACGCCAATAGATTGCAAATAAGCATAAATTATTGTAGAGCCAACAAACTTCATGCCGCGCCTAATTAGGTCGGCAGAAATTTTATCAGATAATGGCGAAGTTGTGCGCATATTATATGGCTCATAAATTATTTTATTGTTGCTAAACCCCCAAATGTAATTGTTAAAACTGCCAAATTCCGCTTGAATTTGTTTAAAAATTTTGCTGTTTAAAATGGCGGCTTTAATTTTTAATTTGTTGCGAATAATGTTTTTGTTGTTTAAAAGTTTATCAATTTTGTTTTCGTTATAAGTTGCAATTTTGTCAATGTCAAAATTATCAAACGCAAGGCGGAAGGCTTGGCGCTTGTTAAGCACGCACTCCCAACTTAGCCCAGCCTGAAATGTTTCCAAAATTAACATTTCATAAAGCAGTTTGTCATCATGCGTGGGCATGCCCCACTCGTTATCATGATATTTAACATAAACATCATTTTTTAAATTTAACCACGCACATCTTTTCATATTAAAATAATAACATAATTCCAATAAAAAACAAATTGTTAAAAAAATTTTATTCAAATTTAATAAAAAATTTAAACAAAACAAACAAAATTTGCAAATGAATAAATATTGCGTTTAAGATGTTGCCATGCTGAACAAAGTGAAAAACCTCTTATCTTCTAAACTGCATGGCGGCAAGATCCTTCGATTACGTGCCAGTGCTGTCATACCGAGCGAACAACGCGATTAGAGTGTATCTCAATCTCACGGGCACTCCGCTCAGAATTTTAAGAGTTATAATCATACGGAATTTTATTTTTCTTTTCCCCAAGCAAGTTTAATATATATCCGTTTTCCACTTTGCACCACCAACGCGGATCTGGTGACGGCAAATCTTCTAAAATGTCTTTATCCGTCATGCCGCCATCTTCAACCAATTTCAAATCGGCAATGTCTATATTACAAAGCGTAAAATCCACTTTCGCGGTTGGTTTTTCAAAATAAACAGCAAAAGCGCCGGATCTAATTTCCGCAAACCAAATTGTTCCAACGTCACCTTTATAGATGTTGTTTAAATTATAAACGTCTTTGTTGTTTATTACTTTAACTTTATCATAAATTTTCATTAATTGCCCACCTAAAAACATAAATTAACTATTATAGTCATACGGAATTTTGTTTTTCTTTTCACCAAGCAGGTTTAATATGTATCCGTTTTCTACCTTGCACCACCAACGCGGGTCTTTTTTTGGCAAGTCGTTTAGAATTTGTTTATCTGTCATGCCACCATCTTCCACAAATTCCAAATCCTCAACCTTAATTAAGCAGTCTTTATACCAGTCGTCATCATTATTATTGTCAAAATAAACATCAAAACAATTAGCACGAATTTCAGGCTCGTTAATCCAACCAATTTCACCCGCAAAAATATTGTGGTCATTATATTCTTTTTTGTTTCTTAATACTTTAACCCTATCAAAATATTTCATTATTTATCCTTCGTTATGTAACATTTTAGTTTTAAATTAAGAGTTGTAATCATATGGAATTTTATTTTTCTTTTCACCAAGCAGGTTTAAAATGTATCCGTTTTCTACCTTGCACCACCAACGCGGATCTGGTGACGGCAAATCTTCCAAAATGTCTTTATCCGTCATACCGCCATCTTCAACAAATTCCAAATCTTCAACCTTAATTAAGCAGTCTTTATAAGGATTGTATTCATCGTCTACATCAATCAAAATATAAAAACAATTATCTCTAATTTCGGGGAAGTTAATCCATCCAATTTCTCCCGCAAAAATGTTGTGGTCATTATATTCTTTTTTGTTTCTCAAAACTTTAACTCTATCATAATATTTCATTTTGCTCTACCTCCAAAAAATGTTATACATCTTATTTTTTTATTTGGGAAAACGATGAAACCAGTCTTTATTTTATAGAATTTGCCCAATTTTTCATTTTTACCCGGGAAATTTATAACAATGTTAATATTACAACCGATATTGGTGTGTTCACGGACATAGTAATTAGAGTTACAATATTCTTTTTTTACTAAATCTAAATATGTTTTCTCAAATTGAGTTTTGTCATTATCATTATATCCCCAGCCATAAAATAAACCTATTTTTCTGTTATATAAATCAGTAAATTTTTTACCCATGATTATTTTGATTTCTTCTGGAAGGGGTGCGGCATACCCCAATTTTTTGCATTCACAATTTGGATGATATATTCCCTGTGCAAATTTTGGGATAAACATTGTTGAATAATCAAATTCTTCGGGTTTTTTATTTGGCTCATTTTTAAAGTAACATTGATTAACTGTAATGCATTTCCAACAATGGCCACCTACACCACTTTCAGGCACTCCACTTTCATAAGAAAAATCTTCTAATGTAAACGGATTGTTAAAATCCACCACTTTGAACCATGCCGTTAAATTTGCCAAATTATTTCTAAATAGTTCGTCATTATTCATTATATCACATCTCCTTTATTTTTAAAAGGATTATAATAGAAGAATTTTAAAATTCATCCCCAACCTGCCAATTTAACAAGCAAATCATTACAAGCATAAAAAAATTTGCGAAATTCCTATTTCGCAAATGATTAAAACGCGCATAATCAAATTATCCTTACCAATTTGGAGGGGGAGTAATGAGGGAGATGCTCGCCCTAGCAAGTTAATATTTCGCCGTGCAAAAGTGTTTGCCCTTGCTCAATTGGCACTTGCGGGCTGCGCTCCCCACTGCGAAACATGTTCTTGTGGGGCCCCGAAATTGGTGCCCCCTTCATATAAGGCGAGCAAACGCCTAAAAAAGAAAAAACCGCACACCTGCGGTTTTGATAAAAAAAGGCGATTTGCTCGCCTATTCGCCCATAAACGGTAACAATGCCATATTTCTTGCTCTTTTTATTGCAACGGTTAGTTCGCGTTGATGTCTTGCGCAAGTGCCAGTTTGACGAGATGGCAAAATTTTGCCGCCCTCTGCAATAAACTTTCTCAATCTGTTGGCATCTTTATAATCAATAACTGCGTTTTTGTCTTGGCAGAAAATGCAAACCTTTTTCTTATTTTGTTGTTTATGTTTAACAAACTTTTTCTTTTCCACTGGTTTAGTTTCTTCTGCTTTAACTTCAGTTTTTGCTTCTTTAACTTCTTCCATAAAATCTCCTTTTAAGTGCAAATCACAATTTTAAATTAAAACTGCCTAAAATGGCAAATTGTCATCCACTGGTTGTAAATCGGCAACTGGTGCAGCATTATTGCTTCCGCCCACGCTTACGCCACCTGCTGGTGCGCCTTCGGTGTTAGGCTCTCCATTGCCATCGTTTCGGCTAGACAAAAATTCAACTTCGTCAGCCACAATATCAACAGCAAAACCCTTGCTGCCGTCTTGACGTTCAAAATTTCGGGTTTGAATTGAACCTGCAATGGCAACTTTGCTGCCTTTCTTTAAAAATTTGGCGCAATTATCTGCCGTGCCTCTCCAAGCGGTTACATTAAAGAAATCAGTTTCTCTAGTGCCGTCCGCACTGGAATATCTTCTAGAAACGGCAATTGCAAACCTGCAAACAGAAACGCCGCTGTTGGTGGAACTAAGTTCCGGATCTCTTGTTAAATTACCTGTTAAAAATACTTTATTCATACATTCCTCTTTTTAAACTTATTTTGCAACAATAATATAGCGCATAATGTTGTTGGTTATGGCAAGCAATTTGCCAAGTTTGTTGGGCACAGTTTCTTTGGCCTTAAAGTTAACCAAAACATAGTAACCTTCGCGCTTTTTTTGAATTTCGTAAGCAAGTTTTTTGTTGCCCACGCGCTCAACAGATTCAATTGTGCCACCATCTTTTTCAATCATGCCGTTAACCAAAGCAATTAAGCTTTCTTTTTCTTCGTCAGTAGATTGGCTAGGGATGATGTACATTAACTCGTAACTATTCATAAAACCTCCTTATGGACTAATGACCTAAAACTAGGTAAGGAAGCGTGATTTTATTTCGACTTATTACACGCCCGCTTTTGTTTTTTTTGGCTTAACACCCAACAAAAGCACAATTATAATAGCATAAACAAAATCAAAAAGCAAGGGGTTAACAAAAAATTCCTATTTTTTAATAGGAATTCGTTTTTGTTTTAATTGTTAACAATTTCTTTAATATAATCTAACAAGTTGGCTTCGTTGTGTGTTTCGCTGGAAAGTATGTTAATTGTATCCGCCACCACGCCGTCAATCACAATTTCCACATTGCCAACAATTTCGTTTTCGCTAACCTTATTTAACATATTTGGCAGGTTAAAGTTAAGGCTAAAATCCACCTCGGCATTTTTGTTTGTAACCAAATTAAAGTTGCGCTCCGCCTTTAAATGGGTTTGCCTATCCATGCCCTTAATTTTTATTGTTTTGTTAACTAAATCGGCATTAGAAAATATGGTTTTTGTTTCAAAATTGTCAAAGCCATAATTTAACAAATCGCTTGCAATTTTAAACCTATTTTGGCTGCTATCCGCCCCCAAAACAACCGAAATTAATTCCATGTCATTTCGTTTTGCGCCAACTGCCAAACAATATTTTGCCTCGTTAGTGCTGCCCGTTTTGCCGCCAATGCAACCCTCATAAAAGCGGGATAATTTATTGGTGTTTGTCATTTGGGTTATTCTGCCCGATGGGTGCACAAAATCTTCCAGCCAAATTGACGAATATTTGTGGTAAAGCTCATAGCCAAGCACTTTGTTTAACAAAATTGCTTGGTCGTATGCGCAAGAATATCCTTCCGCCTGAGGCAGCCCGGTGCAGTTAACATAGTTTGTGTCTGTCATGTTAAGTTCGGCTGCGCGCTCGTTCATAAGGCGCACAAAATTGTTTTCGCTGCCCGCAATGTGCTCGGCAAGTGCCACGCTGCTATCGTTTGCGCTGGCAACAACAACGCTTTTTAGCAAACTTTCAATGCTATAATCGTTGTTCGCGTCCAAAAATATTTGGCTTCCGCCCATGCCGCTAGCGTTGGACGAAACAGTAATTTTATCCGCCAAATTAAGTTCCCCCGCGTCAATTTTTTCTAGGGTTAAAAGCACGGTCATAAGCTTGGTTACGCTTGCAATTGGCAAATGTGCGTGGCTGTTGTTTTCGCTTAGCACCTTACCCGAGCTGCGCTCAATAAGCACATTGGCCTTGCAGCCAGGCTCTGCTGCAAAAACATTAACGCTATAAGTGTTAACAAATGCCAAACACAATGTAACAAACATCAACGCAATGGCGGTAATAATTGATAATTTCTTTTTCATAAAAACTCCTTATGCATATTGTTTGCATAAGTTTTAATTTTATGTAAAAAAATGATTTAAACTAAAAAGTAAAAATCATTTTAAAAAGTGCCACAATCATGGCGTTATATTTATTTTCATTTTTCTTTATAATTACATCCACGCTGCCAATAATTTCGCTTTTCTTTGCGGGGCGATATTTTATATTTGAACAATCGGTGCTGTTTGCCCAGTTATCCCCCAACAAAAAGTATTCATCCGGCTGCAAAATAAGCATATCTTGCCCGTTGGCGTTTTGTTTAACACGGCTGGTGCCCTTGTTTTGCTCAATAATTTCGTTAATGCCGTTAAAATGCTCAACCGTATCTTTGCTAACAAGCTTGCCGCCAATTGGGGATGTTATATATTTATCATAAGTTCTAAGCAGCTGCTCGTTAACAATAAGCTCATAAACTTCGCCCGCATCGTTAACGCGCAAGCTATCCCCCGGCAGGGCAACCATGCGTTTAATAATCACTTCGGGCCACCACGGAACATTTGCCACAACAATATCCCCCCTATTTAGTGGCGCAAATTTGTTAATATAAACGGTATCCCCGGGCTCGTTTTCGTCCAAAATAGAGGCATTTAAGGTTGGATACATTGAAAACTTTTTAACCACGCTTTTAATGTGCGTGTAATTAAAACTTAGGCAGACAATAGAAAAAAACGCAAGCACAATAGTATAAATAACAAGAATGCTTATTAAAACATTTAAAAGTTTGCGCCTAAATCTGTACCCCATTCATTAAATTATATCACATATTAAAAATAAATAAAATTATTTTTGTTATTTTAAAAAAAATTTTTAACATCAATTGACAAATTAATAAATTGGTGCTAAAATGTCGAAGGTTTTTAGGAGGACAAATGAAAAATTTTAGTGAGCAATATTATATGGATGATGGCTTTATTGCCGTTGTGTTTGCCGAGCATGTTACCCGCGCACTTATCGATTATATACTTAAAAACGAAACCGTGCAAAGCATGCAGTTTACCGATGCTGTTAAAAGTTTTGAAGACGAATGCTTTAAGGGTTTGAATGTGGATTGCGTTGATTTTGCCACGGCAGAAAATTTGGAAAATATTGGTTATTCTTGCTTTGAAAACGCAAAAAACATTCATGCGGAAGATTGTTTTGAAAATGTTCAATTTTTAAAGCCTTACGCTTTTGCTGGCGCGGAAAGTGACGATTGCATAAACTTGCCAAACGTAAAATATGTGCCAGAGGGCTGCTTTGAAAGTGCCAAAATTAATCATTTGGTTTTAACAAACAGCGTTTCAATGAAATATAACGCATTTAGAAATGCCGTAATTGCAAACCTTTCAGTAGATAGCAAGTTTAGAAAACTTTACAAGCTTAACCACATGGCATTTGATGATAATGTTTAAAAAAACGCGTAAAGCGTTTTATTTTTTTTGTTTTAGCATTTCGTTAAGCTGATAATCCGTCTTTTTAAAAAAGTCTTCCTTTTCTTTAAGCGTTTTTAATTTGTTGTGGTTATCTTTGTTAAGAAGGGTATAAAAATTTTCAAAAATATAATCCCAACTAAAGCATTTGTTAAAATCCAACCCCAAATATAGTGCCACATTTTCCGTTCCGCTTGGTGCAATTGGGTGCAAAAGTGTGTTTGCAGTAACAATCATTTGCAAGGTGTTTGCGGTTATCTTTTTAAGTTTTTCTTGGTCCGCATCCGCCACCTCTTTCACCCAATATTTATTTATGTTGCGCACAAACACGTCAATGGCGTTGTAAACTTGGTGGAACTTTTTATCGTACATAAAGCGCTCAACATCCAAAATTGCCTTTTTGCAAGCCTGCATAGTTTGCTCGTCAATTTCCGCCACTGGAATAACCCCATTAAAATTGTTTTGTGTTGAATAGAAAATTGTGCGCAAAATGCGGTTAAACACGTTAGTTAAAAGGTTGCCTTCAAGCACCATAGGGTCGGCATCCTCCAGCTTGGCGTCCGGGTTAAAGGCCTTAGGGCTAAGGCTAACATTGTTGTTTGCCAAATTCATTGCCAAAAAGTGTATTCTAAACTGCTCCGGCGTATAGTATTTTAAAAATTCGCTGGCCATTGGTGGCTTAATGCTGCCGGATGAACTTGCCTTTTGGTTCATGTAAAGAATGGATTTTATTGGGCAAATTTTAGTTAGGCGCAACTCCCCCGGTTTAGCCTGTATGCTTGGGTTTTTGCCATTCATATACATAAACATTGCCTGCTGTGCTGGGCCGTAAAAATATAGGTTATCTTCCCCAATAAACTGATACACTTGTGCATCCGGGCTGCACCAATATTTTTTCCATTCGTCCGCTGACTTGTTAATGCTTTCCAAATAGGTTTTGGTAAACGAAATTGGCGCCCACAAACTTTCCGGCCAAACGTAAAATGTTTGGTTTTTAAGCCCGTTAATGTCCTTACACGGAATGCCCCACTCAATATTGGCGGTAAGCCTAAACGGAGTTAGGGTTTTGCCCGTGCGGTAACGTATTTCATGCTTATTTAAAATTTCACATGCACGCTCGCGGTCGGTTAATTTTTCAAATTGTATGGTCACGCTTGGCATTTTTTCATTTTTAGTTATGTCGGTAAAGGCGGGCAAGTTCTCTTTAATTTCATTAAATTTGGTTAAAAATTCACGCTTAATGTAAATTTCTGGCTTCTTTAAAAACTCTTTAAGCTCTTTAATCATAAAGGGTGCTGTGTCACTATCCTTTTCAATGCTGTTAAGCCAATCGGTTAACTTTGGCACGCAATCTTCCAAATTAAAATAGTGGTTTTCCACCTTAATTAATTCGGGCTTATCCCCAGTAAGGGTACTAATTGGGTCAATTAAATCTTCCGGCATAAACTGGTGGCCAAGGCTACACTCGTCCGCATAGGCGTGCTCACTAACGCAGCCCTCTATTGGGCATTTGCCCATAACCTGCCTGCCGTTTAAAATAAGGTTAAGTTTTTTATCATAAAACTGATACGACCCGTGCGTGGACACCATGCCGTTTTTGTTTAATGTGTTAATAAAATATTCGCTTGTCTCTTTATGAATTTCCCCCGCGCGGCCAAGTGCGGAAGCACCAAAAAAGTTAAAGCCAATTTCATAATCTAAAAAAATTTGCTTTTGCTGTTCGTGGTTATATTTAACATAGTCGGCAATAGAATTAAATTTGTTTTTAACCTGCCTAAAGCCTTCCATTGCGGTTGTGCCATAACAATCCGTGCCAGAAACAAAAATAACATTTTCTTTGCCAATTCTATCTCGCAAAAAGCGTGCAAAAACATCGGCACGCACCGTCATGCCCACATGTCCATAATGAAGCAGCTTGTTGCCATATGGCATGCCAGATGTAACCACCGCCCGCTTAGGGAAGTTTGGCCTAGGTTTAACAAATTCCATAAATAACATCCTTTTAAATTAAAATATTATAGCACAAAAAATTTTGTTGCACGTTTTAAAAGTAGAGATTTCTCGGCTATCGCTCGAAATGACATAAAAGGTATCATTGCGCGGCTCGATATTGTCGCGGCAATCCCATCCTCACATGTCATTGCGAACGAAGTGTGGCAATCTCTGAGATTCCTCGACTGTGCTCGGAATGACATAACATACACTCTCACATGTCATTGCGAGGGCTCCGCCCGTGGCAATCTCTCGGGCCCCATGAGAAAACTGTTTCGAAATGGGGTTAAGGAGCACCCGCTTTTAGGCTTACAAATGCGCACTTGTGAGCATTTTAGCAAAAAGGCGTGGTGCGACGTGGCAATCTCTACTTTTTATATTAACACAAATGATTTAGTAAGTAAAGTTTTTTAAAATAATTTGTTTGACAAGCCCAATTAAAACTAATATAATAAAAATAATTGGAGGTATTTATGCCAAGTGGCAAAAACAGCGGCAGCCATGGCAGTGGCGGGTCGCATTTTAACAATAGTTCGTCAAGCGGAACACACAGTTCATCAAACAGCGGGCACATTCATTTTGGGCGCTCAATGTTGTGGGGCCCAAGCGTGGTTGTAATAAATGGGCGCAGATATAATCGCACGCGCTCTAAGGGTGGCACAATTTCCACTTTCTTTATAATGTTTTTTTGCGTTATTGCGTTTATGGTGCTTATGTTTGGCATTGTTATGTTTTCAAACGGCAACAATCAAACGGAATATATTATGCAAGATTATAGATATTATCAAAACATGATTGCCCGTGCGGAAATTGCTAACGAGGCGGGGGAATATCCTTACAAAGCTAAGGCGCAAATAACCGCCCAAAAATTTAACCCCGAAGCAAAAAAATGGTATATTGAATATCAAATTCCTTTAACCGGCATGCTGGGCTATTTAGAGGGAGAATCTTACGCCATTTATGACGATAACGAAATTATGTCTCCCGCCCTTGCTGTGGATAGTTATATTGACGTTGCCGTTAGCTCTTCAACAATTACTTTTAACACCGATTCAATCCCAATGGATTATAAAAACATTGCCCCAGAAAAAGACGGCCAATATGCAAATGCACTGTCTTTAACAACCAACGGCCGCAACATGATGATTGGCGCAGGAGTTGGCATGGCAGTGCTGGTTTTGCTTGCCATTGTGCTTAACAAAGCCACCAGCAAGTTAACCGAAGTTAAGGAAGAGTCCGCCAACCCAGAGCCCGCCAAGGGCAAGAAAACTGACGCACCCGATAAAAAAACAGATAGCTACGATGACGAAGTTAGCTATTGCCAATATTGCGGTGCCCGTATTAAAAAAAGCACCAAAAAATGCCCGCAATGCGGCGCAAAATTAAACTAAAAAAGCGCCCATGTCATTCCGAGCCTAGTCGAGGAATCTCTTCCTTAGATTGCCACGGCAACTATGTTGCTTCACAATGACATAATGAAAAAAAGCGAGGGAACTCGTTTTTTATTTTCTATCTTCAAAAAGTTTATCTAAATAGCCTTTAACCGCAATATCCTCTTCTGGGGTTAAAGTTAAAATGCGTTTAATAATGTTTTGCTTTTTATCACTTAAAAATTTTAAATCTAAATTATCAGATTCACGACCAACCAAACTATCAATGCTAACGCCAAAAAAATCTGCAATTGAAATTAACATTTCCACACTAGGGGAATTAATGCCCTTTTCATATTTATATAAAGTTGTTGGCAAAATGTTTAGTTTTTGCGCTAATTCCTTTTGTTTTATGCCCAACTTTTTTCTTAATTCTTTTATTTTCATAAAAATATTATTATAAAAATTTTAAAATAAAACCATATTTGGCCATTTTTTGTTTGACAAATAGCCGAAATAAGATTAAATTATATAAAAATAACCTTTATGGCTATTTTTTTTTAGAAAAACAACCTTAAAAGTTGAGGAAATTATTATGGATGAAGATAAATTTTTAAAACATTATAAATGCAAAGAGTGTGTGCATTATAGAAAATTGTTTTATTTGGAAAATGGCACAATTAAAGAAACTTTTAGTGCGTTTTGTGCCTTGGGGTTAAGCATTGAAGAGAACGACCAAAAGGGTTGTTACAAGCATGTTAAAAATGAAAATGAAATTGATTTACGACAATTAAATGCGGTTGAAATTTTGCTAAAACTAAAAGACCAACTTAAAAATTTAAAATTGTTAATAACAAAAATTGAAAATTTAAAAAAATAGAGCGAGTTCCCTCGCTTTTTTCATTATGTCATTGCGAACATTGTATGTCATTCCGAGCCTAGTCGAGGAATCTCTTCCTTATGTCATTGCGAGGAGCGTTAGCGACGCGGCAATCTCTCGGGCCCCGTTAAGAACTTGCTTCTTAATGGGGATGCGCAGCCCACAAGTTGAGTTTAGCATGGGCAAACACTTTTGCCCATGCTAAATATTAATACTTGCTAGGGCGAGCAGTCATTGCGAACATAGTGTGGCAATCCCTTATGCCATTGTGTAAAAGGCCATGTGTGTTTTTTAGTTTAGTGTGGCTTTAATGCGCCTAACCCCGGCGGAAACGGCCTCTTGTTTTGCAATTTTAAATTGCCCAAGTTCGCTTGTGTTTTTAACGTGCGGTCCGCCACAAATTTGAAAATCTACATCCCCAATGCGGTAAATTGAAACAATTTCGTCTTCTTCCGCTTTGTGAATGCCATAAGCCCCTTGTGCGCGTGCCTCTTTTAGTGGAAGTTCCACCCTTTCCACCGCAATTTTGCGTGCAATGGCGTTGTTTACAAAGGCTTCAAGCTGTTTAACTTCGTCGTCGGTTAGTTTGCGGTCAAAATTAAAATCAAAGCGCAGGCGCTCGCTGGTGATGTTGCTGCCCTTTTGCTCAATGCCCGTGCCAAACATGTGCCTTAGCCCAGCCAAAAGCAGGTGGCAAGCGGTGTGCAAGCGGGTTGTTTCCTCCCCGTTATCGGCAAGGCCGCCCTTAAACACGCCCGCGTTGGTGGTGCGTGCCAGTTCTTGGTGTTGCTTAAACGCCTCGTTAAATCCGTCAATGTCCACAGTAAAGCCGCGCTCGGTTGCCATTTCGCAAGTAAGTTCAATTGGGAAGCCAAACGTGTCATACAATCTAAACGCGCTTTTGCCGTTAATAACATTTTCGGCAACAAAATTTGGGTTGGTGCGCATGAATGCGTTTTTACGCTCTATGCCGGCAACAACTTTTTCAAACTCCTTGTTGCCAAGTTCAAGTGTTTTGTTAAATTTATCAATTTCTGCCTTAATGCTAGAAATAATATAATCTTGCTTTTTCACCAGTTGCGGATAAGCCTCGTTATACACTTCGTTAATGTAAATTTTTGCAATGTTAAGCAATTCGTCGGTTGGCAGATTTATTTTTTTTGCGTGCCTAATTGCCCGGCGCATAATGCGGCGCAAAATGTAGCCCGCGCCGATGTTAGATGGCAAAATGCCGTTAACATCGCCAATAAGCATAACAGATGTGCGCATGTGGTCGGCAATTATGCGCATAGACTTGGTCTGCTCCTCATCGTGCCCATATTTAATATTTATCACCTTTTCCATATGCGCAATAACGCCGGTAAAAAGGTCGGTTTTATAGCCATCGGTAACGCCATTTAAAAACATAAGCATACGCTCAAAGCCAAAGCCGGTATCCACATTTTTATTTTCTAGTGGTGCATAGCTGTTGCCAGCAAGTTTTTTATATTGCATATACACATCGTTGCCAATTTCAACGTATCTGCCGCACTTGCAGTTAATATCGCACACGCCGGGGTGGGTTGGCACATCCCAACGGGGGTAAAACCACTCATTATCCGGCCCGCAAGGGGTGTTAACTGTGCCGTCAAGCTCCCACCAGTTATCTTTTAAATAAAAAATATTTTCCTTTTTAATGCCAAAATTTAAAAGCAGTTTTGCAGTTTCTTCATCACGAGGTGCACGCTCGTTGCCGGCAAAAACGGTGGAGCAAATTTTGTTTTTATCCAGCCCAAAAACTTTGGTTAAAAGTTCAAACGTCCACGCCGTTTTTTCTTTTTTAAAATAGTCCCCCAAACTCCAGTTGCCCATCATTTCAAAAAAGGTAAAATGGGTGGGGTCCCCCACCTCGTCAATATCCACCGTGCGCATGCAGCCTTGCACATTGGTTAGTCGCCTGCCCTTAGGGTGCGCCTTGCCCAAAAGATATGGCATAAGCGGTTGCATGCCTGCAACGTTAAACATAACGCCCGTTTCGCCATCGCCAATAAGCGACACGGCGCCAATATCCACATGGCCGCGCTGTTCATAAAAATTAAGCCACTTTTTTCTTAGTTCTTTACTTGTAATCATAATTTTCCTTTTAAACACAACAATTTAAGCACAAATTTAAAAATTTGTCAATTATACGCCTATATTTTTAAAAGTTTTTTAATTTCGGCATGAATTTCTTCAATGCTTTTTAATTTGCCCGCTTTTACGCAATTAATTCTTTGCCAATTAAATTTTTTGGCAATAAATTTTGCGCGCTCGTAAGCGGTTTTTAAATGGTTAAAATTGCTTTCGTAAATATCTTGCTTTGTGCTAGATTTATCTTTAAGTTCTGCCCGCGCCTTTGCCAAACTGCTGCTAATTTCAACTGGCACATCCAAAAAAATAATATGGTCCGGTTTTGGTAGTTTAAGCACTGTAAATTCAAAATAATTAACCCAATCCAAAAACTTATTTAGTTCGGCCTCGTTTGTTGTTAATGCCGATTGATGAATCATGCTGCTTTGGGTGTATCTATCCAACAACAAATAATCTAGGTTAGAAAAATCTTGCTTGGCAATGGTGGTTAGCCTATCCACCGCAAAAAGCGCGTTAACCTGATAAGGGTCCAGCTTATCAATGCCGTTAAACTCGCCCGCCAAATACATTTTAACCGGCTCACAGCCGCGGCTTTGATAGTTAGGGAAGCTTAATGTTGCAACCTTAAACCCTTTGTTAGCTAAATATTCACACAACAATTTGGTTTGGGTGGCTTTGCCCGAGCCGTCCGTGCCCTCTATATTTATAATTTTCATATTCACCTCTGCAATTATTATATCAATTATGATGTTTATAGGCAAATAATTAAGCAAAACAACCGCCAAAATTTTGCTTAAAATAGATTGACAATAGGCAAATAAATTTGTAAAATATGTGTTATGAAGAAGTTTTGGAAATATCTTTTAATAATAATTTTGTTGCTTTTGGGTTTGTGTTGCATTGGTGTTCTTTATCTTTTCTTTGTGCCGGGCTCTAGCCTGTTTAACATAACCTACATTAGTTTAGATAAAACATACTCCTCTCAAGCCTTTAGCACCGAGCTTAACTTTACCACAATTGAAGTTAACAGCCGCTCTTACGATGTTCAGCTTGTTCCGGTTGAAAGTTCCAATTCGGTTTCGGTGCAAGTTTATGCCAATTCGTTTGGCTTTGTGCTAACGCAAAACAAGGCGGTTTCAATAACCAGCCAAATTGTTAACAATTCTTTAATTTTTAATATTTCCGAGCCTTATGGCATGGCGCTAAAAAATCAATCTAAAATTTCAATTTTTGTGCCAGCAAACAGCAACTTTAATTTAACTTTGGCAAACGATAACGCCAACACTTCAATTTCTTCTTCCGGCAGTAAGGATGAAAAATTGCCGCTACTTAGCTTAAATGATGTTAAATACACAACCAATAATGGCAATTTTAACATTTCCAACTGCAACTTAGCGGGCAATTTATATTTAAATTTAGGCTCTGCCGTTTGCAGCCTTGGCAACAATGTTTATTTAAAAACGGACGATGTTAACAGCAATGTTACAAATAACGTTTATTTAAATATGACCTCGGGCAAATTTAGGGCGGCCGATTATGGCTTTAACGAAATTGTGGTGGAAAGCAACAACAACGGCGTGATTATTGCCAAAAGCTGCCAAAAGTTTAACTCTAAAAACACAGAGGCGGGCGGCAGTGTTGAACTTGGCACAGTTGCTTTGGCGGACTTTGTTGGGGCGGACACTAACATTTACATTAACGAACTAGATACAGGCACAATTAGGCTAACAAAATCGGGCAGCATTGAAATTGGCGAGGTTACAACCAACGTTTCGTTAGAAAGTTGTTATGGTTCAATTTCAGTTAAAAAGGCAACCGGCCACGTTTTTGCTGAAAGTAAAGATAGCGGCAGCATTAATATAGAAAATTCAAGTTCCACAGTGGATGTAACCTCAGTTTATGGCGATATTTCTGTTAGTTTTGCTGATGGTAAAAATTATGATGAATCTGACGGGCAAACCTTTAAGGCGCGCAATTTGGTTGCCAAAACCGTTAACGGCCTTATAACCGCACGTGGCGTGCAACACATTAAACTAGATATTACTGGCAGGGGCAGGGCGCACATTTATATGGATAATGTGTTTGGCAATGATAACTACATCCACGGCAAAGATGGTGAAGTTTATGTTCAATTTAAAGAGTTAAGCGAAGAGCTTGCCCCAACCGGACACGCACACTATCAACTTAAAACAAAATCTTCTGGGCAAAACGTTAGCATAAACCTATCTGGCAATCCACAAGCCGGCGGAGATACTGACAATGGATATCACCTATATTATGTTCATTCAACTAAAGAAGATTACCCTGACACATATAACAACGAAATTGAAATAAACACCGACACCGGCTCGTTAAAGGTGAGGGACGATATATCTGCAAACTTTTAACATTAATTTAAAAAATCACTTGCAAAAAGTGATTTTTTATTTTAAATTAACCCTTTAACTTTTAAATAGACAAGCAATACACTAATATCACTTGGGCTAACTCCATCAATCCGCTTGGCTTGGCCAAGGGTGGCTGGCTTAAATTTGTTAAGTTTTTGCCTTGCCTCCAACCTAAGCCCGGCAAGGGTGGAATAATCAAGTTCGGGAAGAATAATGTCGTCCATCGATTGGTTCTTTTTAATCTGCTCGTTTTCTTTACTAATATATCCCTCATATTTAATTTCGGTGTTAACATAATCTAGCACATTGTTGGCAATGCCATTAAACAAATTAAACGCGGTTTTAACATCATAAATTGTTATGTTGTTGCGCTTAATAACATCTTTAAGCGTAAGGCCGTTTTTTGTTAAATTTTCGTTCTTTTCTTTAAACAATTTTTCAAGTTGTTTTGGGTTTTTCATGGTTTTTAATTGGTCATAAACCGATTGAATATCTGCCAACTTTTTCTTAAAAATTTTGTATCGCTTTGCGCTAACAAGCCCAATTTTATGCCCAAGTTCGGTAAGACGGATGTCACAATTATCCTGCCTTAGCGTTAGGCGATATTCCGCCCGGCTGGTCATCATCCTATAAGGCTCTACAATATCCTTGGTGGTTAAATCGTCAATTAAAACGCCAATGTAAGCTTCGTCTCGCTTTAACACAACGGCAGGCTTGTTAGATAAATATCTTGCCGCATTAATGCCCGCCATAATGCCCTGCGCAGCGGCCTCTTCATAACCGCTGGTGCCGTTAATTTGCCCGGCAAAGAAAAGCCCATTTATCCGCTTACTTTCTAGGCTAGGTTTAAGTTCGGTTGCGTTAATGCAATCGTATTCAATTGCATATGCAAAGCGCATAATTTTAACCTGCTCAAACCCCGGAATAAGCCGATACATTTTGCGTTGAATTTGCGTTGGCATGCTGCTAGAAATACCCTGCACGTAAACTTCGTCCGTGCCTGCACTTTCTGGCTCTAAAAACAGCTGGTGGCGCTCTTTATCCGCAAAGCGCATAACCTTATCTTCAATGCTGGGGCAATACCTTGGCCCAATGCCGTGAATTTTGCCCGAATAAAGCGGCGCTTTGTTTATGTTTTGGCGTATTAAATTATGCATTGCCTCACTTGTGTAACCAAGGTAGCACGGCAGCACATTTTTTGCGTTTTTGTTAAGCGCGCTAAAACTAAAATTAAGTGCATCCCCCGGCTGAATTTCAAACTTAGAATAATCTATGCTTTTGCCATCCACCCGCGCGGGCGTGCCCGTTTTAAAGCGGCGTATTTCAAACCCAAGGTTAATAAGCGATTTTGTTAATTTTGTGCTTGGCTCATAGCCGTTGGGTCCGGTTTTTTTGCTAAAATTGCCAATTATAATTTTACTGTTTAAATAAACGCCCGTTGCCACCACCACGGCAGAGCAACTAAACACCTCCCCCATGCTGGTTTTAACACCAACCACATGGCCATCTTCCACCAAAATTTCTGCCACCTCACACTGCAAAATATCCAAATTTTTTTGCCTTTCAAGTGTGTGCTTCATCTCGTTATGATAAACCACCTTATCCACCTGCGCGCGCAATGATTGCACCGCCGGCCCTTTGCCCGAATTTAGCATGCGCAACTGCAAAAGAGATTTATCCGCATTAACGCCCATTTCCCCACCAAGGGCATCCACCTCGCCGGCAAGTTGCCCCTTTGCCGTGCCGCCAATGGAAGGGTTGCACGCCAAAAAAGCAATGCTATCCAAATTAAGCGTGGTTAAAAGCGTTTTTTTATTTAGCCGCGCAAGAGCAAGGCACGCCTCACTGCCCGCGTGCCCACTGCCAATAACTATTGCATCAAAATGCTCTACAACATTGTTCATACATTACCTATGGCTATTATATCACAAAAAAAATTTTTTGCAATGCATTTTTAACTGACATGTTTGGGAATTTTTTTTGCATTTTGCTGTTATTATTTAAAAAAAAACTGCATTTGGGGGCAAAAAATGAAAATTTTTAAAAGAAAACGCTTAAAAACAAAAAAATCCGTATTCAAAAAGTATGATAAATTGTGGCGCCAAAAATTGGATTTTAACTATTTAAATTATGTTTCCGATTTTGGCACAATTGTGGCAGTTAATGGTGGATATTTGCTGTTTTTAAACAACGAAAACGCAAACGAGTTGGATGTTAAGGGCAACAAACAAAAAATTAAGGCAATTGAACACTTAATTTATCACTATCAAAACAAGCTTATAAGCCTTCCGCAAATGTTAACCCTAATGAAAACCGCCCTGCAAACTTTTTAAAACCACGCAAATTTATTTTTATTTTTTTGCAAATTTTATTATAATAACAATAGAAAATGGCTATTGGCATTTTAGTTGACAAAAAAACATAAATATTATAATAATATAAGTATGACAATAATAAAAAACCCTAAAATAGATAAAACTTTAAATGTAATATTATATGCGCTTTTAATTATTACACCTATTTTTGCAATGCTAATTGCTTGCGGCAAAGCCGGTGTATCGTTTGCAAACTTACACCCTGCCTTAAACGACGAAAATTGGTATTATTTAGAGGCAAAAAATTTAGCTGAAGGTGGCAACTTGGGCTATTTTGGGTTTTTAGGTCAGCATGCCAAGTTTGGCGGGGGTTCTGCCCACACTGTGTTTAATTTAATTTTTTATATTATTGCAGGTAAAATTTTTGGCTTTTCTTACAACATAATTCAAATAACAAATTTGGTTTTGCTTGTTGTTTCTTTGTTAATATTTGTGCTGCTTGTTAAACCCAACAAGCTTGCAACCTGCATTTTAAGTTTGTTTATAATAACTTCCCCAATGATTGGTTATTATTCCATGATTGCTATGTCGGAGACGCTAAATTTTTCGTTTATGATAACCTGCGCGGGCCTGATTTACTATTTAATTAACAACAAGGATGCAAAACTTTACAAAACCATTTTGGTGCTTAGTTGGATATTTGTGGTTTACATTACACTGTGCAGAATTTGTTTTGCCATTTTTGTAGTTCCGCTAACTTTTATAACCTTAAGAAATCTTAAAATGAGATATAAAATTTTGTTAAGCATTGTTTTCACATTAGCATGCATGGGCGCTTATTATTTATATTTTTCATTGTTCTGTTCTAAATATGTGTTAGACGAATCTTTATTCAGCATAATAAAAACCGAAGGGCTATTTAAAACTATTGGCATTGTTTTTAAAAATTTAAAAACAAATTTAATACCTATTAATGTTAAAACCGCTCAAATTATAACAACATATTTAGATTTATATTTGTTAATGGCTTTTATTGTTGTTGCGTTTATTTGCAACAAAATAAACAAAATCAAACTTAGCCAGCAGCTTATTCTTATAAACGCGGCATTCATTCTTGTGGGCTTTATTTTTGGATTATGTTTGTTATATAATTATGCAACTTATCCAACTTTATGTAGGCTGTTTTATTGTGCTGAAATATTTGCCGTGTTTATGCTTTTGTCAAACAAAAATTTTACAATTTCTAAAAATGTTGCCAACAAAGTGTTAACTGTGTTTGCCGCTGTTTGTTTATGCGCAAGTGTATCATATAAATGTTATTATAACTATTATAAAAATGATACATTTTCACTATCTTACACTTACTTTAATGTTGAACAAACTCATTTGAGAATTGAAACCATTAAAACAGAAATGTTATCTAAAATAAAGCCCGACAAAAACAAATCTCGTTGGGAAAACACCCTTTGTTACTTTGATATAGATAGTTTGTTTTTAATTGGTTTGCCTGCGGGCATAAGCATAAATTTAATTGATGTTGGGCAAGAAAATAGTTCGTGGTATCCGGATAACGATTACGCCAAAGTGCCAGCTAAATATGTTATTGTTAATGAAATAGTTCACCCTGAAGTTTACAATCATTACCTTGAATCTAATTATTCACTTTTAGGGCAATGGGAAGATTTTAGGCTTTTAGTTAACAACATTTACAGCTAAATAATTTTAAAAAGCGCCAAAGCATATATTATATTTACAACTATTATAATATTTAGTAAATATATATTGACTTTTTGGCGTTTTTTTGTTATATTATTTTAAGGAAATTAACCCTATTATTTATGTTAGTTATTAAAAATTTAAGCAAAAAATATAAAAACAGCGGCCGCTATTCAATAGAGAATTTAAACCTTGTTGTTAAAAGCGGGGAAATTTTTGGTTTTTTGGGCAAAAACGGAGCGGGCAAAAGCACTGCCATAAAATGTTTAACGGGCATCATTCCGTTTGAAAAAGGGCAAATTTTAATTTGCGGACACGATATTAAAACCAACCCCATTGCCGCCAAAAAAAATATTGGTTATGTGCCGGACGATCACGCCGTTTACGACAATTTAACCGGCCGCGAATATGTAACCTTTATGGGCAATGTTTATGAGGTGGAAAAGGCCGTGCTTGAAAAGAGAATAAATTTGTTTGCCCATTTGTTTTCAATGGCAAATTATTTAGATAAGCAAATAAAATCTTACTCTCACGGCATGAAGCAAAAAATTTGCATTATTGCCGCGCTAATTCACAACCCGCCACTTTGGGTATTGGATGAGCCACTTATGGGGTTGGACCCACAAAGCATTGACGAAATTAAAGCATATATGTTAGAGCATAAAAAACACGGCAACACCGTGCTATTCTCTTCCCACAACATAGATATGGTGGAAAAGTTGTGTGACCGCGCCGCAATTTTGCACAACGGCCGCCTTTTAGAAATTGTGGATGTTAAAAAACTTGTTAAAGCGGGCGTTTCGTTAGAAAAATATTTTTTAAAACTAACAAAAAACTAAAAGGAAAAAGATGGGAAAATTCAAAGCGCTTTTAAAATTTGAATTTATGAATAACTCGCCAAATTATAAAGTTGGCGGGGCTTTCTCCCGTTTAAAAAATTTAACAATGTTGTTTGTTGGCGTGGCGGCATTTTTGCTAATTTATGTTTATGGCGTAAACGCATTATTAAAAGTTTTTATTTCTGCCGGCATGCAAAATGAATTTTTAACAATATTTTCGTTTTTAATTATGGTTTTAATTGTTGCGGTGGGCGTAACAATGGCAACAAAAGTGCTGTTTACAAAGGTGGATTTATCCATAATTAAACTGCCCGTTAATGGCGGTGAAGTTTTTTTGGCAAAGCTAATTTATTTGTTTGTTAAAATGCTTGAATTATGCCTAATTTTAGTTTTGCCAACGCTAATTATTTTTGGCATAAAAACTGCCCAAAGCACAATTTATTTTTTAAACTTGCTGCCAAGCATTTTGTTTTTACCAATAGTTCCGCTGCTTGCAGCCGTGCTGCTTTCCGTGCCCGTAATGTGGGTTATTAACATATTTAAAAACAAATTTATTGTTTTGCTTTTGTTTTACACATTAACGCTTGTTGCCGGCTTTTTGCTTTACATTTTTGCATTAAAATTCATTTTAAAAGTGCTGGAAAGTGGCAATTTTGCAAATGTGTTTGATAGTTCCACAATTTATTCAATAAGGCAATTTACTTCGTACCTATATTTGCCAATGCTGTTTAAAAACATTTTAATTTTTTACAATTTTTGGAAAAGTTTGGCAATAAATTTGGCATTAACTTTAATTTTGTGTGCCATAATTTATGTTTTTGCCAAAAATGCGTATTATAATTTGCTTATTTCAAGCAAAAATCAAAAAGTTTTTTATAAGCGCACAAAAGTTGTGCCAACCCGCCCAGAAATTGCCCTTTTTAAAAAGGACATTAAAAACATTTTTCGTTCAACTAACTACGCCTTTCAATATTTAACCATTGTGTTCACCACACCGCTGTTGGTTTACTTTTCAAGCGAAATTGTTTCCAGCGTGGGTGCGCACCTGCTTGGCACAAATGTTTTGCCCGGCATTGTTGTTTTAATTTTAATAATGTATTTAAGCATTGGCACGTCGTTTTCGGCAACTTCAATAACGCGTGAGGGCGGCAATTTCTTTTTAACAAAAATAATTCCGGTTAGCATAAAAAAACAAATTTTTGTTAAATTTTTAATTTACATAATAATTTCAGTTCCGGCAATTTTCATTTCGTGCTTGGCGCTTGCCCTTGCCGGGTTTATAAATTATGTTGCCGCAGTTTTAATTGCAATTTCACTTTCGTTTGTTGTGGTGGGCAACATCTGCCACTCAATTGTTATGGACATTAAGCGCCCGCAATTTGCCTCGCTTGAAAATGGCGAAGTTTCTTCCAACAACAAAAACATTTCCGCTTCAATTAGCATAGGTTTTATTATATCTTTTATTATGGGCATTGGCGGAATTATAATTTCGTTATTTGTAAATTTGCCATCAATGTATTTAGTGCTGTTCGGCTTTGGCGTGCCTTATGCAATTATAGAGTCATTTCGGTTGTTTTTTAGGCTGGAAAAACGCTATAATAATATAGAGGTGTAATATGAAAAAGTTTTTCTTCTTTTTAGTGTTTGCCATTCCCATATTCGCCATATTTATTGTTAAACTAACCGCCACCGTAACGGTTGGAGATATTTTTATTTCGGTAGACTCTATTACGCTAAACAAAACTTACATAGATGCCCGCGTTGGCGATAGTGTAGATTTAAGTTATATTATTTACCCGGAAATTGCCACCAACAAAGAGGTTATTTGGTCCAGCAACGCCGAGCAAACCGCTGTGGTGGACGCCAACGGACATGTTGAATTTGTTGGCATCGGCTCGGGCTACATAACAGCCGCCACCAAAGAGGGCAACCATCAATCTCATTGTTATTTTTATGTTGGAGATAGTGTTGTGCACCGCTTGCAAATTTCTGCCCCACAAAAGAATCGAGTGCATGTTAACAAAACTTTACAACTAACCACCACCGTTGTGCCAAACGAGGCAGTAAATAAAGAGGTAACCTACAGTTCAAGCAACAACCAAATTGCCACGGTGGATAGCAACGGGTTGGTGCGCGGCTTAAAGGTGGGCAATGTTACAATAACAGCAACGGCGCTGGATAACGGCATAACCGAAACAATTGACCTTTCCGTTATTAACCCAGTAACCTCGCTTAATATTGAAAAAACTGAAATTGTAACTGCCAACAAAACAGCGCGCATTGAATATGTTATTGAGCCGGCAGATGCCACAATTACAAATGTGTTTTTTGAAATAGACCACCCAGAAATTGCCCAAATTGACGATAGGGGCGAAATTACCTTTAACAAGCCCGGCGAGGCAAACATAACGCTAATAACCGACGATGGCGAATTTAAAAAGACAATTAATTGTGTTTACACCAACGGGCATGTTAACGATATTGTTTTAGAAAACCCGCGCATAACCATGCAAATTAACTCTGCCCCAATTTATTTTGAATTTAAAACCCTGCCCGAAAATTTATACGGCATGGTTAGTGTTGTTTCGGATAACGAAAACGTTGCATATGTGGATAGTTCCAACTATTTGCACGCTGTTAAGGGTGGCAACACAATAATAAGGCTGCGCGCCACAACTTATAAAAATGAAGAAATTGAAAAACAGGTTTATGTTTATGTTATGAGCCCGGCAACCGCAATTGAAATTGACGATGCCGTAACGGCGGAAAACAGCTTTCAGCTTGTGCCAACCTCTTTGCCAGAGGGCTCTACAAACAACAATTATTATTATCACATAAAGCAGGGCAACGCAACAGTAACTGAAACGGGCTTGGTTAACTTTAATGAGCAAACGCCTTGCACGGTTACCGTTACCATTTACGCCAATGAAGATTACGGCACAGTAACTAAAGATGTGCAAATTTTATACACCGCCGGCATGGCATCTTCATTTGAATTAGCAGATAAACAGCTAACGCTAAATTATGGTGACACCGCCTCGCTAAGCTATAACATAACCCCGGCAAATGCCACCATCCGCCCACTAACATTAAACATTGAAAACAACAATGTGCTAGAAGTTTTGCCCGATGGCAGAATTCACGCAATTGCTGGCGGGCAGGCAAAAGTTGAAGTTAGCTTTACCCTATTTAACAACAGCGTGGTTAAAGATTATTGCCTTGTTACCGTTAACCGCGCGCCCGAGCAAATTAACATAAATTTAAATTTAGATTTTTACAAAAATCAATACATTTCACCTGAAAAGCAAGTGGAATTTTCTGCCTTAGTGTTGCCTTTAGATGCCACGGATAAGCAAATAACATGGTCGGTTAACGATAGCAACATTGCATTTATTAATAACAACAAATTAATTTTTAACCAAGTTGGCTATGTAAAACTTATTGCCACGGTTGGCAAAATTTCTAGCGAGGTTGAAATATATTATGTTGGCACAAATGCAATTTACGCCGAACTTTCTGCCGAATATAACAACACGCTTGGCGCCGTGCCCGAGCAAATTATGGTGGGTGAAAGTTTTAATGTGCAAATTTCTAAAATAATTCCGCAATATTTAAACTTGTCACAACTTTCAATGCAAATAATAAATCAAAAAACGTCAAACCCATCTAAGCAGGTGCTTAAGGTAAACGGCAACAGCGTAACCGGTGTTGCGGGCGGAACGGCAACGCTTGTGGTTTATGTTTCTAGCTTTGTTAGGTTAAACTTTACAATAACCGTGGTTAGGCTGCCAGAAGAAATAACCGTTATGCAAGCCAACACGCAAGTTAGTGCAAATGTTGTTAATTTAATTGGCGAAGTGCTGCCATACGACACAACAAACAAAAACATTTATTATATTGTTAAGGAAACGGACATTGCCAGCATAGAGGGTTCTACCCTAACATTTAAAACCAACGGCATGGTTAACATAACCGCGGTGGCGGATGGCAACGAAAATGTTAAACTAACGTTTTATATTGAAAAAATAGAAAAAGATACAATTCACGCCGCATTAAATCAAACTTCGGTTAGCCTAAATGTTGGAGATTTATTGGTGTTTGATTATTCCGGCCAAATTGAACTAAACATAAACAATGTTAACCCATCAATTGCCAACGGCGCAGTTATTAAAATAGAAAATGACCGTTACATCCGTGCAATATCTTCCGGCACGGCACAAGTTACAATAACGGCACAAAACACAAGCTACACGCTAGATGTAACAGTTAATCAGCTTGTTGAAAACATAACCCCTGCCGGCAACATAGATTATTACGCGGGCGAATATGTTGTTGGGGCGGATACAGTTGATTTAAACTTTGAAATTTACCCACGCTATGCCACAAATAAAGAAATTTCTGTTTCAATAATTCAATCGGTTGCAAGCAACGGCCAAACAGAAAAAATTGCATCAATTGTAAACCAAAAAATTAGCTTTATTAAAGCGGGCGTGGTGGCGCTAGAAGTTAAATCTAACGACGGCAACTTTACTTCCGTTTTCCATTTAAGATACACCGGCGGCGTTGCGCTTGACGCACAACTTAATGTTGGCAACATGATTGTTATGGATATTGGCGATAGCGTTTCAATTGGTGTTTCAAGCTGGTTGCCGCACGATGTGGTTGACTCCCGCATTTTAATTAAAGAAGTTGTTAATGTTTCGGGCAAAAAAGTTATTGAAGTTAACGCCAACACCCGAACCATAACCGCGGTGGATAGCGGCGAGGCTAAACTTGTTATGCTGCTTTCTAACAACATAATTAAAGAGGTTGAAATTTTGTGCATCAACCGTGTTAAAGATGTTAAAATTGATGCCGACATTTTAACCGCCAGCAGCAGCTTCACACTAAATGCCGAGGTTGTGCCAAACGAGGCAACAAACAAAGTGCTTGAATATGTGCTAGAAAAAACCGACATTGCCACAATTAACAACAATGTTATAACCTTTTTAAAGGCGGGCAGCGTTAAAGTGTTTGTAAGAACAACCGACGGCAGCAACATAGAAAAACAAGTTAATGTAACAAGCACAATGGGTTATTTGTCAAAGCTTGTTTTAACCAACAACAATTTAACCATAAACAAAGGTGAAACGGTTTGGCTTTATGTGGATAAATATCCGCAAGAGGCAACTCACAACGAAATTAATTTTAAAATAATAAGCCAGCAGTCGTATGACGGGCAATCTAGCCCAATAACGCTAAAAAGCGATGGCCAAATTGTGGCTTTGTGCGCAGGCACGGCGGTTGTTAGGGTTTATGCATATGATTATTACGGGCAAGAGATTTATACCGATTGCAACATAAAAGTGTTTAGCCCGCTTGCCGCATTTAGCATAAATTTTGAAACAAAAATAGATAATTATCAAAACAAAAACACATTTATAACCAGCAAAAACGAACTTATATTTAATTTGGTTTATGAGCCAATTGATGCCGAAGTTTCTAGCTATAGTTACCTTATTTCCAACCCAAGCCTTGCCCAAATTGATGGCAACAAAATTAGCTTTTTAAAGGAAGGCAGCGAGGTTTCTATTAGCTTTACCTGTTTTTATGGCAACATGCAAAAAACCAACAGTTACACTTTCTATTTTGTTGGCAACAGCCTGTTTGAAGCCGAACTGGATAAAACTAATTTTGAAAACAACATAATTAATTTAAAGGCGGGGCAAAACATGGCGTTTAGCCTAAAAAGTTATTTGCCAAGCGATAATAACAACATAACATTCACTATTTCGGACGCTAACGAAACGCGCAACGATGCCAACAAACAAGTTGCAAATTTTGCTGGCGGCGTGCTTTACGCTTTAAATGGCGGAAGTTACACATTTTCGCTTTGGGCAAATGGATATAAACTTGAAGATAACTTGTGTTTAATTGTTACGCGTGATGCCGACCGAATTGAGCTTTCCGGCCCGGACGAAGTGTATATTTCCGAGCCATATTACACAATTTTGGCACATGTTATGGAAACTGATGCCAGCCAAACCCTGCTGGGCTTTAAATCTAACAACACAAGCGTTGCCACGGTTAGCCAAAATGGGGATGTTGAATTTAGCCGCCTTGGCAGTTGTGACATTACAATTTATGTTGTAGAAAAACCCGAAGTTAAAAAGATTGTTAGCATAACCTACACCAAAGAGCTTAAACAAATTGTGTTTAACGAAACGAGGGATAGCCTGTTTGTGGGTGACGCAATAGATTTAACCATAACCCCAGTTCCGCTAGACGCAGCAGAATTTGAATATACGCTAGACATTGACAACAAAGCTTTGGCAACAATTGAAAATAAAGGGCAATTTTATCACCTAATTGCAAAATCGGCTGGGCAGTTAACAATAACCGCCACCGCTATTCTTCCGGGCAAAGATGTTAGCATAACCGCAACAAAAACAATAAACATTTACACGCGCATTTCTGAAATTGCGCTAGACCTTAACAAGCAAAAAGAAAAAGGCGGGCAGGGTCAATATAGGCTGTTTGGCAACAGCTTTTACAACAGCGCAAACCAATTAATAAACAGCTACACAATGGGTGTTACGCTAACGCCTGCTAATTCGCCTAAAGATTTGCTTGTGTGGTATTCCAACAACGAAGATGTTGCCACGGTGGATAAAAAATTGGGCATTGTAACCTTTTTAAAGCCGGGCAAAGTTACAATAACGGTTAAACAAGATGTGCCAGACGGTTTGGTTGGTGCTTCAGCAAGCTATCAATTTAATGTGGTTGAAGGCATTAACGTTGAAAATTATGCGCAATTTAAACTGGCAGCTTTAAGTCTAACAAACACCAATGCAAATAGAACTGACAACTACGCCGCCATGGTGTTGCAGAACAGCATTTCAATAGGCAGCGATATGCCAACCGTCAATTTTGCCTATAACCTTTATGGCAACGCGTTTATTTTAGATCACTCTAGCGTTAGCACAACCGGATATCATTATTATGTTAACAAAAACAATGTGGTGTTAGATAACGTTGTTTTGCGTGGCAAAAACATTAAAGATAAATTAGAGTTGCAAAACAGCGGCATTGTGCTTTCTATAAATTATTGCAGCAATGTGCTGGTTTATAACTGCATTATAGAATACGCCGAAACGGGCATACAAATTGTTTGCGCAACCGCCCAAATTGAAGGCTGCATTTTGCAAAACAACTTGGTTGCCGGCATTAAAATTGCACGATACAACAATTTAAACTGCACCGTTACGGTAACCGATAGCATTTTCGCTGGCAGCTTTATTGGCATTTTATTTTGGCCAAATGTTGCACAGCCGGGGCCAGACAATGTGCTAAAATTAAACGGCGATGTTTGGTTTTACAACTGGTCCACCACCAAACAGTTGGAGCGCGGGCTAGACCTTGAGCGCCTGTTAAGAGAGCACGGGCTTGCCTTTGCCAGCAACCAAATTTTTGAGCAATTAGAAAAAATTGCGCTTAATAAAGGCACAAATTATGCTTATAAAGATAGTGCCACCAACGAAATTTATTACAACTTTGGCGTGGTTAATCTGTTTGCCGAGCTGCCAAACATAATGACAATTAACGGCGCCGGCAAGCTGGATATTTCTGGGCTTACAGGTAATTGCACAAGGTATCAATATGTTACAATTGAAGATTCACTTTTCTTGGGTGTTGCCGTGCCAATAAAATTATCTATTTTAACCATACCTAACAGCCAAATGTTTATTCACCCTAACGATAATTACACCGATAACACCCAACTGCTTGCAAAAATTAAAAAACCATGCCGAATTTAATTTAAAGGAAAAATATGCAAAAACGCTACCCAAAAATTTTAATTATTTTGTTTGTGCTAGTTTGCGCTTGCATATTTTTGCCGCACCAATTTTCTAACAGTTTAATTATAAGTGCGGCTTCTAATTTAAGTGTTTCGGGCAACAAAATTATTTTAACCGGGCTAACCGGCACCAGCACCACGCACTTCTTTTACGATGCGGGCAACAACAGCTCCACCCTTGTTAACGCCACCACCAAAGATTGCGGCGGCAAATATTATTCCATTGTGCCAAAAGTCAAAGGCGTTAGCTCGGGCTATTGTGAGTTTACCCCAACTTCGGATATGCACCCATTTATTGAAGCGGGCATACTTTACGCCTCCGCTTCGGCAAAGGTAAGCACAAACAATGGCGCGGTTGTAAGCCTAACCATTGCAACCGAGCAGGCTAGCGAGTCGGTTTCAAGCACGGATGAAAATGTCGAAATTTTTACCCCACTTGTTAAAATAGAAAATTTGGGCAACGTAAAATTTAGCTTTAACGCAACAACTTCTTCTGCCAACGGCTTTGTTATGGATGAGCCCACAATTCACCTTTACACCGAAATAGATTCGCTTACTTTGGAAGACAAAAACATTCAGGCAACCCCCGGGCAAATGGTTAAAATAAATGCCTACAACACGGTTACAAAGCTAACTGGAGATTCGGGCAACTTTATGAGTTTTTCTAAAATTAACCACGAAATAAATTTTGAATTTGACTCTTCTTCTGTTGCCTATGCCCAAAAATATGTTACCGTTGTTGGCACCAACATAAGCATTGCCAAAGATGCGCCCGATGGGGTTATTAAATTTAGGGCGTTTGCAAATAAAAATTCTTATTCTTCAAACAAAATTTATTCTTCCAACTATGCAACAATAACAATAAATTCTGCCAACAAAATTAACCTAACTGTAACCACCGATTTTGCTTCCCCTGCCACAATTGTTGGCGAGGGCGTTTACAATATTGGCGAGCGATATTCGTTAACCATAACGCCAAATGCGGGCTTTAAATTTGTGGCTTGGTGGGTGGATGGCAAACGCCAAACCACCTCGCGCCGATTGGTTGGCAACGCCGCCGTTGGGCAGGAAATTTATGCCGAACTAATTAAAGATGTTACGGTTAAAAGTTTTAGCAAACCAACCAAAATTTACGACGGCACCACTATAATAGACGCCGGCACCGTTTCGGTTGCGTTTGACGGCATAGAGCCGGGGCACGAGCTTGGCTTGGGCGGAATAACATATAATTTTGCCAACGCCAAAGCCGGCAGCAACAAAACGGTGTTAACAAGTTTTGAAACATTAACTTTAACTGGCGCGCATGCAAAAATTTACAATTTAAAATCTCAAATTTTGCCATCAATTGTTGGGGAAATTAAAAAGCGAGATGTTGAAATTGTGCCAAGCCAAACGCAAAAAGAATATGGCAATGGAGACCCAATTATTAAATACACCGCGCAAGGCGTTTTGGCTAACGAAAGTTTGCTTGGCAATTTAGGCCGTGAGGGCGCGGGCACACCTTTGGGCGAGCAACTTGGCAAATATAACATAACCCTTGGCACCCTTATAGAAAACAACACAAATTATAACTTTACATTAACTTGCGGCGATGCATATTTTGAAATTAAGCAGCGCACATTGTCACTAACAAATGTGGCGGTGTTAGATAAGGTTTATGACGGCAACACTTCTGCCACAATAACAGCCAATTTAACAAACATTTTTAACAACGAAGATGTTTATGTTGAACTAACTGGCCAATTTGTTAGCAACACCGCCGGCACAAATAAAGAAGTTGTTATTTTAAGCACCACCCTTTTGGGCGAAAACAAAGATAACTACATTTTAAAAGCTTACACCCAAACTTTGCGCGGCACAATTAAGCCAAAAGAAATTACCGTTACCGCGCTTGAATGCAGCTTTGTTTATGGCGAGGAAATTGACATTAAATATTCCGCCAACCTTGTTAATGACGATAAACTTTTTGGCAGCCTAACAATTGGCAACACAAATGTGGGCACGCACAAAATTCAGCTTGGCAATTTGGCAAACCCTAACTATGCAATAACAAACTTTATATCCGCCGGCTGCACCATTTTGCCGCGCACGGCGTATGTAACCGCGTTTAAGAAAACCAAATTTTATGGCGATGCCGATCCGCTATTTTCTTATGCCACACTTAACCTTGTTAATAACGACACCTTATCTGGCAAAATAATGCGTGAAGAGGGTGAAGATATTGGCAGTTACAAATTAAATAAAGGCAGCCTTTATAACGAAAATTACATAATTGAATTTAACGCAAGTGTGCTTGAAATTAAGCAGCGCAAAATTGATGTTGAAATAGAATTTTTAAACAAAACTTATGACGGAACAACCGATGTTAACTTTAACGCCAACTTTAAAAACAACATTAAAAATGAAAATTTTGAACTGCTCTTAAAACCCATGTTAAGCAGCGCAAATGTAGGCAATGCAAATGTAACAATTTTAACCAAGCAAATTATTTGCAGCAATCCGTTGAACTATTATTTTGAATTTAATGTAATAAATAATCAAATAAAAATAGAAAAGCGCATTGCCACCGTGTTTATAGCCAACACCCAAAAATTTTATGGCGACAGTGAGCCCGAAATTGATTATTCTATTAACAACCTTGTGCTAGATGATGTTATAAACATTGAATTGCAGCGCAATGCGGGTGAGGTTGTTGGGCAATATGCATATAATTTAAACATAATTAACGGCAACCCAAATTATAGCCTTGTGCTTGCCGAAAATTATTTTGAAATTTTGCCGCGCCCTATAAATGTTTTTGTTAAAACGCAATCTAAATTTTTTGGGGATGATAACCCCGCTATAGCTTACGAAATTGAAGATGCGTTTTGCTTTAACGACACCACCACTAATGTTATTGATGGCGAAATAACGCGTGAAATTGGCGAGGATGTTGGCGTTTATGCTTACAATTTAACCACCCTTTCAACCAACATAAATTACACATTTGTTAACACACAAAATTCCAACTTTTTAATTTTAAAACGCCCGGTTGTGGTAACAAGTTTTGCCACCACAAAAGTTTATGGTGATGACGACCCCGTGTTTAACTATTCCGTTGTTAACGACATTGCCGGCCAGCGCCTTAGCGTTAACATAATGCGTGAGTTTGGCGAGGATGTTGGCAGCTATAAACTTATTTGCGAAACAACTTTTGACGAGCGCTATTCAATTGAATTTGTTGAGGCATATTTAACAATAACGCCGTGCAACATCTCGCTGCGGGCAGATGACAAAATTAAAATTTATGGCGATGCCGACCCTTCTTACAGCGTAAGCATAACCTCAGGCTTTTTAAAAAATAATGACCATTTAGAAAACATTGCTTCGGGCACACTTTTAAGGCAAGAGGGCGAAAATGTTGACAGCTACATTATTAACATTGGCAGCTTTAACCTTGGCAAAAATTATAACATAACTTTTAGCGCCGGCACGTTTGAAATTATTAAACGCAACATAACAATTTCCGCCCAAGGCATGCAAAAGTTTTATGGCGAAGCTGACCCCGAATTAAATTATGAAATTAGTTTAAACGGCCTTGCTTTTAACGACCAAATAACGGGCAGCCTGGCACGGCAGCCGGGCGAAGATGCCAACGATTATGAAATTTTAATTGGCAGCATAAAAATTAACGATAACTATATTGTTCAATTTGAAAGCAACACTTTTAAAATTTTAAAAAGGCAAATTGAAGTTATTCCAACCACACTATCCAAATTTTATGGCGAGGCGGAAACCAACATTGCCTACACGCTTAACGGCACACTTGTTAATGGCGATGTTTTAAGCGGAAATTTGTTTAGAGAAAGGGACACCCACCCAATTGAAGAGACGGGCAAATATAAAATTTATTGCACCTTGGCAAACAAAAATTACAACATAATTTTTAACGAATGGTATTTTACAATTTTGCCACGAGAAATTGTTATTAAAGCGCAAAGTTACACAATCAATTACGGCGAGGCCGACCCCGAGCTAGAATATGTTATTGTGTCCGGCTCAATATTAAGCGGCCACACGCTAGAGGGCGGGCTATATAAGCGCAAAGGCAACACGGTTGGCGAATATGAAATTATTAGCACGCTTAATTTGGGCAGAAATTATAACATTAAATTTATTGCCGGAACGGTAACCATTTTACCGCTTAACTTAACAATAAAAACCACCAGCTCAAGTTACACCAAAATTTACGGGCAAGATGACCCATCGTTTAACTACACAATAACAAGCGGCAAGCTTATTAATAACGACATTTTATATGGCGCCGTTAAGCGAGAGCCGGGCGAAAATGTTGGCAGTTACAAATTAATTGAAGGCGTTTACAATTCAAATTACAACATAACGCTGCTGCCGGCAACACTGCAAATTTTGCAAAAAGATGTTAACATGATAACATCAATTTACGATAAAATTTACGACGGCACCACCCGGGCATATTTAAAAAATCCTTACATTTCTGGCGTTATAGACGACGTTTATTTGCAATATGATAAAAACAATTGTGCGCAGTTTGAATCTGCTGCGGTTGGGCAAAACATTCCTGTTAACATTTACAACATTTCAATTGTTGGCAACAATGCACACAATTACAATTTAATTTTGCCAAAAACCCTTTACGCCAACATAACGCTTGCCGAAATTGCAGATAATTCAGTTTCGGTTTCGGCGTTAGACCCTGTTATTAAAGGCAATTATTTGCTTAATGTTACGCAAGAAAATGTTAGAGAAAATGTTAAAATTAAAAACCACAATTTGGTGCTTAAATATAACATTTGGCTAAAAAATGATAACGAATTTGTAAACGCAATTAGCACTTACACAATTAAACTAAACCTGCCAGAAAATGTTTATAAAAAAAGCAACATCTATGTTTATCAGCGCGCGGCGGATGGCTCGCTAACGCTGTTGGATAGCAAAAAACAAAACGGGCAACTTTATGTAACAGCATCCAATTTGGGCGAATTTTACGTTACCGTTGAAGACGAAAGTTGGATAAACTTTTTATCTACAATTTCGCTTTACGTAATTGGTGCGGCCGTTGTGCTGTGCGGGTTAAAAATTATAATAAAGCACAAAAAGCAAAAGCAAAAATAAAACTCTTCGTTATGAAGAGTTTTTTAAAATGTTAAAGTTAATTTGCTTAACAAAATTTGCATGGCTTCTTTAATGCTATCACTTTCATTAAAATTTAAAACCGAAAAATTAATTTCACCATCGCCACTTGAAGTTAGCCAATTTGCCAACTCTTCAAGCGGATTTTTATAATATGCGTCCATCACCGAACACAGGCAGCTATAAACACTGCCCTGCCCGTTGCCATAAAACACCGGAATAAAATAGCATTCTTCCCCCATTTCGTTAAAGCCCAAAAACGCGTTGCCCACAAAGGCGGCATCTTTTAAAATTGCCTTAACTTTTTGCCCGGCCGCACTCATTTTAACGCAGTTATCCAGCCCGCATTCAAATTCAACATAATTTATAAAATCGGCAAAATAATCTTTAGAAATTTCCGCATCTGTTTCAAAATTTTTGCCCGCAACATAATTTAGTGCAAAAGTTTCATTTTTTTCGTTTGCAAACAGCACCGAAAACATAAATTTATCATATTCGTTTTGCGCCTCGTTCAAATTGCATGGCATAAGCGCAAAGTCAATAATTGTTAAATTTTTAACTTCGTTTGTAAATTTTGCGGCGTCGGTTAACAGCAAATTTGTTAGCGAGGTTTTTAAAGCTTCAATCTCTTCATCTGTCATCGTGTCGGTCACAATCGACCCGCCCGCGTCAATGTCAAAATTGTTGCCGTTGGGGTCAAAAACATCTTCCGTGTTTCCGTGTGGGCTGCCGGGAGGCAAAATGTGTTTATATTTGTTAGATAGCGCGTAATTGTAAATTAAAAAGCCAATCAATCCGGCCGAAACCACCCCCGCACTGCCACAGGCAAGGCCAATTGAAAGTTTTGCAATTAACGAACGTTTACGCCTCTTTTTTTTGTTTTTCATATAAATGTTTTAGCATTTTTTTAAATTTTTGTCAATATTAATGCCAAAATTATACTGTTCTTTTGCCAAAATAAATAAAAATTGCCTTGGCTATTGCATCTGTAAAATTTTGTTTATAGTTTTGCGAATTTAATTTTTGTTCTTCCTCCGGGTTAGATATAAAGCCGCATTCAATTAAAACCGATGTGTAATAGCTGCAATTTAAAATGTAATAATCGCCAACTAAGGCAAATTTTGTTTTTGCCCCGCAAAAATTGTTTAGTGATGCTTGAATTATGTTTGCCACATTTTTGCTTGCCTCGTCGTTAACCCTATAATATGTGTTGGCCCCATAGGCAGTTTTATCCGCAAAACTATTCATGTGTATGCTAATAACCAAATTTGGGTTGGTTTTTTTAATTATTTCAAATCGGGCATTCATATCGCTAATTTTTTTGTTTTTTGCAAGGTTAGAATATAGCCCATCATCATTTTTCCTTGTAAGCTCAACCCGATATCCCGCCTTAACAAGTTTTTCTTTTAACATAAGTGTGTAACTTAAGTTCAATTCCTTTTCAATTGTTCCATTCGCACCAACACTTCCGCCATCTCGCCCGCCGTGCCCGGCATCCAAAACAATTGTCACCCCGTTATATTTATTTGCCGAGGCAACAACAATTCCGTTAAAAGCCACGCTTAAAAGCAGCAACACAACAAAAAATATTGCTAATAGTTTATATTTTTTTAGTTTTTTTAGCATATTTAAATTATGATAATTATTTTTTATATATGATTTTTTATTAAAACTTTTGTTAAACCTTATTTTATGTGCGTTTGTTTCACACAAATGTGTCAAATTATGGTTTATCCACAAAAATGCCGTCTTTTCCACACGATTTCCACAAGTTATCCACATATTTTTCCACAAATTGTGGATAACTTGCCAATTTTTTGAAAAAAACCGCTCAAAAATTGTTCAAAAGTGGATAAGTTGGAAAATTTTTATGCTATAATGCTTGTATGAAAAGTTATAAAAAGTTAGAAAAGTTTAAAAATTTAAATTCGGTTTGCCTAATTGCCCATGTTAATCCAGATGTGGATGCATTGTGCAGCCTTTATGTTATGCAAGAGTTTTTAACAAACCATTTTAATGTAAAGCATATAGATTTATTTGCAGAATATGAAACTCTGCCCAGCAATTATTTATCTCTTTTAGGTAAATTAAAAATTAACGTCGTGCCTAAAAAATATGATGGCGCAATAGTTTTAGATTGCCCAAATTTAGAGCGCCTTGGCAAATTTAAGCCGCTGTTTGATAAGGCAAAACTGACCTGTGTTATAGACCATCACAACACCAATCAAATAAAAGCCAACATTAATATTGTGGAGATTGTTAGCTCGTGTTGTGAAATTATATATTCTATTATGAAGGCCTTTAACTATACCCCAACAGCCGAAAGTAAAGTTAAAATTTATTCCGGCATAATTACCGATACAAACAACTTTTCGGTTGGGGCGGTTAACAAAAGAACATATAATGTTGCGGGTGACTGCATCGATTGTGTTGACATTGAAGATACATATAACCAATATTTCAACACTCATTCGTTAAGCAACATGATGGTCTTGGCTGCGGCAATTAACAACATAAAGGCCAGCGAAAATAATCAAATTTTAATTACCCATATAACTAAGGCAGAAGCTAAAAAACTTAACGTTAGTGAAATGGATTACATTGGGGTCTCTAACCGAATGGCTGCCATACAAAACAACAAACTGATGTGTTTTATTCGCCCACAAAACGGCCAATTTTATGTTAGCATGCGGGCAAAAAAGGGGTTTGACGTATCCGCTTTTGCCAAAAGCATGGGCGGAGGCGGACATGCCGGGGCAGCCGCCTATTTAGCAAATAAAACTTTAACAGAAATTGAAGCTGAAGTTTTCAAACAATTTAAATTAATTTTAAAAGCGGGCAAATAAAAAACGGGTTTTGCCCGTTTTTATTTTATTTTTTTAAAATAATTTCATAAATTCTATCCAAATCGTCTTGATTGTAATAGTCTATGTAAATTCTTCCTTTCTTTTCATTGCCAATTACATTAACTTTTGTTTTAAGCTTTTTTTGAAGTTGATTTACAAAATCTTTTAACTCTGCTGAAGGGGCAGCTTTGGCTTTTTTCTTTTTCTTGTTGCCTAAAATTTGTTCAACTTCCCGCTCTAAATCTCTTACGGTAAGTTTGTCTTTAGCAATCTTTTTTGCAAGCAAAACTTGTGTTGCGTAGTCGGTTACTGCAACCAGCACCTTGGCATGCCCGAACGAAACTTTGCCTTTTTCTATTAAATCTATAACCTCAGGATACAAGCTTAAAATTCTTAGGCTATTGGCAACGGCGGACCTAGATTTACCCAAACGTTCTGCCACCTTTTCTTGTGTTAAGCCATATTCGTCCATCAATCTTTTAATTCCCTTAGACATTTCTATAGGGTTTAAATCTTCACGTTGCAAGTTTTCAATTAAGGCAATTTCTGCCACCTGTTTATTGCTGTATTTTTTAACCACAGCATTAACTTCTTTAAGCCCAGCAAGTTTGCAGGCCCTATATCGCCTTTCGCCGGCAATAATCATGTAGCCGTCGGCCGTTTCGTTAACAATAATTGGCTGAATTAAACCATGCAACTTAATACTTTCCGCCAACTCGTTTAATGCAGCTTGGTCAAACGACTTTCTTGGCTGATTTGGGTTTGTGTAAATTTTAGATAACGGAATTGCCGTAATTTCATTATCCGAAGCAGGTTTTGCCTCTCTTGTTTTTGTTTTAGGTTCTATCTCCTCATCATACGATTTTAATAGGCTATCTAGCCCTCTGCCCAATCCGGGTTTCATAATTCCTCCTTTGTTCCATGTGGAACATAAGCAATTTGCTCAACTAATAATATTATAATAATTTAAAATTTTTGGGTCAAACAAAAAACAGCAAATTTAAATATTTAATAAAAAAGTGTTCCATGTGGAACACTTATTGTTTCTTTAAAAACTCATCACATAACGATTTATAAGCCAAAGCCCCTTTGCTTTTACTATCGTACATCAAAATAGGTTTGCCGTGGCTTGGGCTCTCTGCCAAACGGATATTTCGTGGAATATATGTATCATAAACCTTTGCACCAAAATATTTTTTTATTTCCTCCGACACCTGAGCAACCAAATTGCTGCGATTATCTTTCATTGTTAACAACACACCTTCTATTTCAACATTTGGGTTTAAATGTTTTTTAATTAACCTAACCGTGTTCATAAGTTGTCCTAAACCAACCAAGGCAAAATATTCACATTGAATAGGAATTAACACTGTGTCGGTTGCCGTTAAGGCATTAACGGTTAATAGGCCCAATGAAGGCGGACAGTCTATAAAAATATAGTCATAATCCTTTTTATAATTTGCCAGCGCCTCTTTCATAACATATTCGCGCCTATCCATATAAACCAAATCTACTTCCGCTCCAGCCAAGTCCACAGTAGAAGGCACAACAAATAAATTTTCTTGCACAGAAGGGTAAATTGCCTCACTTAAATTTGCCTCACCCAGCAACACTTCGTAAACCGATTCTTTATTCTTATCTATCTCTACACCAAGGCTGGCGCATGCGTTTCCTTGTGGGTCCATATCAATTAAAAGCACCTTTTTGCCGCAATTTGCCAAATAGCTGGCCAAGTTAACACAAGTTGTGGTTTTGCCAACGCCGCCCTTTTGATTTGCCACTGAAATTACTTTGGTCATTTTCAACTCCTTGCCATAATATTAATATTTTTTTAAAAAAATTGCAAATAAAATAATAAAAAATTGCTTTTTATATTAAAATTTTAAATTTTTTTTGCATTTTTGTGCCGTGTTTTGCCTTTTTAGGCATGTTTTAAGCCAAAACATTTGACTTTTTATTGCCCTTTTACTTATAATTATACAAATTGTTCAATGTGTGGAGGAAATATGGTTAAATATTCAATAATTGTGCCAGTTTACAACGAACAAGACACAATTAAAATCTTTTATGATGCAATAACGCCCGTTATGAAAAATTTAAACGAGCCTTATGAAGTTATTTTTGTAAACGACGGCAGCATGGATAACACGCTAAATATATTAAAAGAGCTTGCTTTAAGCGATAAAAATGTAAAATATTTAAGTTTTTCTCGCAATTTTGGGCAACAGGCGGCAATTTTTTGCGGATATGAGCACTCTTCCGGCGAGGCGGTGATTACTATTGATGTGGATTTGCAAGACCCTGTTGAAGTTATACCAGAAATGATTAAAAAATGGAAAGAGGGCTACGAAGTTGTGCATGGCAAGCGCAAAAAGCGTAAAGGTGAAACATTTTTTAAAAAATTTACCTCTAAATTATATTTAAAATTCATTCAGGGCATTTCTGGGCTAAAAATTCCGCAAAATGTGGGCGAATTTAAGCTTTTGGATAGAAAAGTGGTTAACACTTTAATAAATATGCCCGAACATGGCAGATATTTGCGCGGGCTAACCTCTTGGGTGGGGTTTAAGCAAACCGAAGTTGAGTTTGTGCGTAACGAGCGCGTGGCTGGCACAACCAAATATTCGTTAAAAAAGTTGGTTAAATTGGCAACTGGCAGCGTGGTAACCCTTTCCACATGGCCGCTTACAATTTCAGCAAAATTGGGGCTGTTGGGCGGATTTTTAAGCTTGGCATGTTTTATAACATTTATTGTGCTAAGCTGCTGCAAAATTTTCTTGCCGCTGGCGGCGTGGCTGTTCCCAACAATAACAATGTTGTTTTCAATATCGTTCGTTTTAAACGGCCTAACCAATGTTTATTTAAGAAAAACTTATGAAGAAGTGCAAAACCGACCACGCAGCATTGTTAGCGAAAGCGGAAATTTTGATGATTAATTGGATGATTTATGACAGAATTTTTAAATAATTTATTTTCTAACATATTTGGCAACAACATAATTTTGGCCACAATTTTAATTTCTATGGTGCCCATAATAGAGCTTAGGGGCGCCATTCCTTTTGCAACCAACCCCGGCTTTTGGAGTGGCATTGCCATGACAAACTGGCAGGCCTATGGCTGGAGTTTGTTGGGCAGTTCGCTTATTGTGCCAATAATTGCGCTTATTTTTGTGCCAATAATAAATCTATTAAAGCGCATTAAAATTTTTAAAAATTTGGCGCTGGCAATTGAAAACCGAGTTAAAAGCAAAACGGCAAATATTGAGGGCGCAGACCAAAAAAGCAGCCGTTTTACCCCCGCGTGGTGGAAAAAGGTGCTTGCCGTGTTCATTTTTGTGGCCGTGCCGCTGCCATTTACCGGAGTGTGGACGGGCACATGCGTTGCCGTGTTTGTGGGGCTAGATTATTTAACCACTTGCGTTAGCGTAATTTTGGGCAACATAGTGGCCGGGCTGTTAATAACGTTAATTTTGCAATTTATTCCTGCCCTTAACGACTATTTATTTTACATATTTATTGCCTTAATTTTTGTTATTTTAATTTACGAAATTATTAAGCACTTTGTTAAAAAACACAAGGCAAAAAATGAAGATAACAACACCTAGGAGAAAAAATGATTAATAAAATTAAACAATTTTTTGAAACACACAAAACTTTTGCGGAAATTTTTAGATTTTTAATTGTGGGCACAATTGCCACATTGGTGGATATGTTTATGATGGGCGTGGCCATGTATTTCATTCAGCGCGAAATTTATCCATCGTTTATAAATGTGTTTATTAACACGCCAACGCCATCCACTTTTGCAACAATTATGGGCACGGCAATTGGCTTTATTTGTGGGCTTATTGTTAACTACGTTTTGTCTATTTTATTTGTGTTTAACGAAAAGGGCAAAAGCAAATCTACACAAGGGTTTATAATCTTCACCGTGCTAAGCGTAATTGGGCTGGGGCTGAACATGTTGGGCATGTATCTCTGCTTCGATTTAATGCACATAAATCAGTGGGTTTCTAAAATTATTGTAACAATTGTTGTGCTTATCTATAATTATGTTTCTAAGCGCCTAATTCTGTTTAAAAACAAAAAATAACGCGTTTGCGCTATTTTTTTTTACACACCGCGCACAACATTTTCATAGTATGAAATGAATGCAAAAAATTTGGTTAACAGTTTTAGGAATTTCTTTAATTTTTATTGCCACCTGTTTGGGCAGTGCATTGGTTTTTTTGTTAAAAAAGCAAACAAAAACAAAATTTAACATTTTTTTAATGGGCATAACCGCGGGCGTAATGTTGTCCGCCTCGGTTTTTGGGCTGCTTGTGCCGGCAATAGAGCAGGCAAAACAGTTGGGCAATTTTAAAAGTTGCATAACTCTGTTTTCAATTTTAGCCGGCGCAATGCTACTTATTGCGTTGGATAAACTTGTAAAACGTTTTAATAACGGCAACAAAAAAACTTTTAAATTGTTTATTGCAATCACCTTGCACAACATTCCAGAAGGGCTGTCGGTTGGCTTGGCTTTTGGTTTTGCAATAAGCGTGAATCAACTTTCCGCCTATTTTAGCGCGCTAAGTTTGGCAATTGGCATTGCGCTTCAAAATGTGCCCGAAAGCTTGGCGGTAACCCTTCCAATAAAGCAGCAAAGGGGCAAATTAAAAGCCTTTATTTTTGGCGTGCTTAGCGGCGTGGTGGAACCAATTTTTGCCGTTGTTGGCCTAATTTTGGCAAGCAAGTTAACAATTCTTATGCCGCACATTTTGGCAATGAGCGCGGGCGCAATGCTGCTAGTTACATTGGAAGAGGTGCTGCCAGATGCCCATTGCGAGAGCGGCCATTTTGGCACATTTTGGTGCGTGCTGGGGTTTATTTTAATGTTGCTGCTTGAAATGTTTTTATAAAAAAACCAACAAAAGTTGGCTTTTTACACATTAATTTCATCAATTTGCGCTTTAATATATTCAATTTCTTGCAATTTTAAATTAAGTTGCTTGTTTAGTTCGTCCAACGCAGCTTGTTTGGTTTCCATCCTTGAAGCAACCTTAACCGCGTGCGAACTGCGTTTTGCATCTCGCGTTTTGTAAGTTTTGCTATAGAAAACTTTGTCGTTATCCAAGTTGGCTGAAAGGCTGGAGATGTTGCTTTGCAACTCTTTAATTTCTTGCAACAAACTCTCTTGTTTTTCTTGCAAAGAGGTTATAATTTGCTGCCTTTCTTTGCGCTGTTTCTTTTCTATTGTTGCAAGCTTGCTAGAAAGTTCTTCAATTTTGCCTTGCAAGTTTTGTTTAAACAAATTTAGCGCGTTCAATTGGGCAGAAACTGCTGCCGACCTTGAAAGAATATCGTCTGCCACAGCGCCGCTTGTTATGTTTGCATCAGCGTCTTGGGCACGGTGTGTGCGCCTAAATTCTCTAATTTCGTTTTCCCTAACAAGCGCAAAATCGCGTTCAAATTCAAAGTCTTGCAAAAGCTGTGCTGCCTCTTGTTTTTTGTTGCGGCGGGCAAGGTCTTTAGCAATGCTGCTAACGTGCTCGTCAATCATGCGCTGAATGTATTTAGACGAATTTTCAATTTTGCCGTTTGCCTTGTTTTCTTTAACGGTTAAAATTTGGGCTTGCTCTTTAGCCAAAATTTCTTGCTTTTCTTTTAAATAAAGTTCAATAATTTCATCAACCTTTTTAACCGCGGTTTTTAAAGATTCAACTGTCATTTTAGCATCGTCTTGTGTGCCAAGTTCGTCTAAATCAATGTCGGCAAAAAGTTTGTTTATTTTTTTAACTGTGTTTTTAATTTTGCTAGATCTAAGCACCATTTTATCCTGCCCAATAAGTGCAATTTCTTTAATAATAGTGCCATCCAACCCGCCGGCCAAATTTTTGTTTTTGCTAAAAATGTCTGCTTTGCCATCGGTAATTTCGTCATAATAACTGAAAAGTCCGCGTATCTCTTCACTTAAAATAGAAAAGTCGGAATAAAAGTCATATTCGCTAACGTCTTGGTCTATAATTTTGCCGTTTTCAACATCGTTAATTATGCTGTTAATTTTGTTTAAATCCCCACGTTTTGGGTGCACTGGCGCGGCTGGTTTTTTAGGGCCGTTTAAATTTGCGGCTTTTATGTGAATGCCAAACTCTTTTAATAGGTCGGCATCAATAAATGCCTCGTCAATTTCAACGCGCTCGTGGTTGTGTGGCGCGCGCCCACGGGTGGCTTTGCCTTGGCCATCAGGTTTAATGTCCGAGCCTAGCTTGCTGCCAATTTTTATGTTTAAAAATTCTTCAATGTCGCTTGTATATTGCTCTTTGCTGCGCGTGGTTGCAAATTTGGCATAAATTTCTGCCAATTTAGTTTTTAATGTTAGTGTATCTTCAAACAACAATGTTACGTTGTGTTTAATAACTTCTTGCAAATCGTCAACATTAACCAATTTGTTAATTAACGCCACATTTTGTTTAAAATTCTCTTGCAATTTGCCGCCCGTTTTGCTGCTTGCCTTGCCCGATTTAAACGAAGCCGAACTAATTATATCAAAAATGTTATCTGCTGTAAAAATCGTTTCAAAATTAAAGCCCATCTCTTCAAGTTTAAATATTTTTTCTGGCAAGCGCTCTAAATTAGTTTTATCTTCAACAAGGGCATCAAACAGGCATTTAACTAATGACGAACTTGCCCTAACCAAGCTTGATGTTGTTAACTCCACAAAAATTGTGCGCTTAGATTCCAAAATTAAATGCTGCTTTTCTTCCGCCTCAATGCCAACAATGCGCATCTGTGGGAAAAGTGATTGCAAAAATTTAATTGAAGGTTTATCGCCCGGCAGCTCGTTAACCTGCTTGCCCAAAAGCAATTTGGAACTATCCTGCAAGGTGCGTGGGTTTATGTTTAAAATTGAGCCCGCACCCAAAAACACATCTTTAATGTTAACTTTAAACTTGTTGCCAAAGCGCTTGTTAACTTCTTGAATGTGGTTCCTTAGCACGCGTATGGCACCAAAAACTTTTTCTTGGCTGGAGGTTAACAAAATGCTTTTTGTGTGTTCAATAAGCTTTTGCAACTCTTTTTCCGATAGCGTTTCGGTAACGGAAAACCCTCTGCCAAACATGTCGGTTTGCGTTAAGGCAGAAAGCAACTTTTCCACACGACTAAACGCGGCGTTGTTGCCAAATTTAAATTCGGTTTTTGCGCCAGTTATTCTATACTCCAAATTTTCAATGCGGTTTTTAAAATCTTCAAAAAGGGTAGGGTCAAGCTTGTTCAAAATTTCCATCATAATGCCATCGGCAATTCTAATGTAATATTCTTTGTTAACTTCGCCATCTTCAAGCGGAAGGTGCTGTGATAGGGCAGAATAGATGCAGGCAAGCATCCAAAAATTATCCATAACTGCCTTTGAAAATTGCTCAATCGATTTGTTTTCAATTTTGGTTATTTCCTTGGCCTTGTTAAAGCAGTTGGTTATTAACACATCAATTTTGTTGGTGTTAAAATCGGTGTAGCCCAATTCAGCAGCCTCGGTGTAAAACTCTTTAAACTTGCGGTCAATTGTGTCAAACATGTTAAATAGGCGCAAATCTTTTAACCCGTTGGCCCTTTTAATTAGGGCGTTAATTTCGTCAAAATCCACATAGCGCTGTGTTTTTGCAATTGAAATTGCCATCTTTTTGGCACCGTTTAAAATGCTGCGCACATCACTTTCGCTAAGCTTAAGGCTAACAAAATAATTAAAAAGCTCCATCTTGGCATATTCGTCAACTTCGCCCCAATGATGATATCTAAAAATGCGATCAAATTCTTCTTTTTTAATAATTTCCATTGTTTAACTCCTAAATAATATAATATCACAAACCCGCCACCCTGTCAACATTAAACAAAAAAGTTTTTGCAATGCAAAAACTTCTATTTTTATATGTAATATCCGCCAGTGGTTAAAATTCTTAGCAAATAAGTTAAACCCAAAATTAAATGTATTGCATAAAGCACTATAATAAATATCCGCATTTTCTTAGGCGTGTTTTTGTAGTTTTTGGCAAAACATATAAGCGAGAATATAAACAGGAACAGCAAAGACGCCATATATGTCCAAACAAAGTTTCCGTGCCCAGCTCTTCCGCCAGTTTCGGTTATAAAATTGCCTTCCATAAACGCAACAAGGTAGAATATTATTGAAAACACATCCGTAAACTCTAAGCGCTTTCTATTATAAATATACACAACAATTGGTGCCAAAATAACTAAAGGCAAAATAAATGTATATGTCCAAGATTTAAACAGCCCAGTTGCCGTTAAGCCTATAGAGGATGAACTGCTTCCAAACAACGCAAAAACTTGATAAATTAGCGCCAGCCCAGACGGAATAAACGCACAACAACATATTGCAATTTCTTTAAAATTTTTAAATTTGTTTTTAATTAACAAATATAAAAAGATAATTGCTAATGTTGGCACAGCCCCGCACACAAATGATGGCTTTAAAAGTGTGGATAATGTTATAAACACTGTTAACAGCAGCCAAGTTTTAAAGTTTTGTTGCTTTTTAACAATAAACTTTTCCAAGTAAATTATGGCAAGCAGGGCAAATGGCTCCATAAACAAAATTGTTGGGTTGTGCCACAAGTTAGGCTGGCCCCACCAAATATACATTTCTTTGCCAAATTCCCAGTTCCAAACAGGGAGATATCCGCCCCCAATAAATAGAATAACAAACGAAATTATGTTTATAACGGTTTCCGAGCAAAAAGGTTTTTCTTTGTTTTTGTTTAATAAATACCATCTAACAATAAACGCAATGGCAATTTTGCTTAACGCCAACAACAAAACATAAATAATTTCAATAATAACTTTATTTTGAATTAACAAATAAAGCCAAGCTAAAAGCATGTTGTAAAGCGTGTAATTGTTAATGCTGTTTTGATAAATAAAATTTAAATGCCCGGTAAAATCACTTAACCAGCCATAAACGTGGATATGGAAAAAGAAATACCCCACAAAACAAGCAAAAAAAATTGATGAAAAAATATAGAATCTTTTAGTACTTTTTGTCATATTTTAAATATAACATTGTTGAATTTTAATGTCAATCAAATCAAAGCATAAATAACATAAAAATTTTGTTCTTCTTGCTTTACTAAATTTCTGCCATATTTTTTGTTAATATAATTTATTAAAGGGTCCACCCCTTTTTCTTTATCCGCAATAATTTTAACATTTTGGGCATTTTTAAATAAATCGTTTAAAGAACGATATCCCAAATTGCCAAGCAGTTCCTGTGCATAGGGCGAGCGTGAATACCATGTGCAATAATACATGTTTTCAATTTTTGATGATTGATTAAATAGCTCGGCCGTTTGCCTTGTTATTAAATTGTTATCTACAAAATAAATGTGGCTATAGTCCTCTTTAATTAAATTTTCAATTGCAAATTTTTCTGCATTGCATTTGTTAACATAATTGTTTTGCCCAAAGCTGCTGTTTATAGGGAAAGGAATTAAGCAAGCATAAAACAACACGGGCAAAATTAACAATTTTTTATTTGGCACAACATATTGCTTATCTTTTTGATAATTTAACAGCAATGCTATTGTTAACAACAGCAAAACGTTTGCAATGCGTGAAGGAAATTTCATTATAAACGCCATTGCAAAACTTAAAATAAACATTATTAACATTAAAAGCAAAACAAACACAAAAGTTTTAAGTTTTTCTTTTGCAAACACAATTAAAAGCAAGCTTGTTAACAACAAAAACACCAAACTTTGCCCCTGTTGTTTAAAATATACTTTAACAACAGATTTTGCCCTTAGCAAAAACCTTTGCCCAACCACAATATGCTGGCTTTGATAATCTCTTATCTGCTTTAAATTTTGTAACGAAAATTCTTCCAAGTCCAACATATAATGTTTCTTTAAAAGCAACACGCTATCTTCATCAATATTTAAACTATCATATAAAGATTTCGCCTCTAAATAATCTGGCACTTCATAATAATCTAACAATTCGTTTCTAACTTTGTTATATTCAATATAGTTGGCGTATTCAACATTGTTGTTATAAACAATTGCGTCGGCTAATTTGTTGATTGCAACTGCACTTGATGTTATTGCCAAAACAATTAACAAATTTTTTAACAGCAGTTTTTTGTTTTTGCAACATTTAAAAATTAAACAAGCCACCAAAAACGGAAGCGCAAATAGGCAAATGCTATCCCTTATTGCAAAAGATGTGACAATAAGCAGCCCAATTAAAACAAAGTTTATGGGTTTTAAATTTTCTTTGCTGCCAACCATAAACAAACACGCCAACATAGGGAACACGGCAACCAAAGTAAATTGAACATTCATTATATTATAAAAAAACAAACAAAAAAATGTAATTACATACGCCAGGCTTGAAATTAAAAAATTTTTTTTGTTTTTAAAATTAATAAAATAATAGCAAATTATCCAACAGCTTGCAAACAAAACCATGCACATAAAAATGCCATAAAAAGGAATGTTGCAATTTATTGAATATAACACTTTTAGCGGATAACAAATTAGTTGTGAAATAAAAACACCATAACTGGTGGAGTGATTTAAAAATTTGCCAGATATTGCATCTAGCATATTTTTATCATCGTTTATAACAAAAACAAATTTACCAGAAACGGCAATTAACAAAAATAAAACTAAATTTATTAAAAACGAAATTAAAACGGCATACGTGCCAAGTTTTTTAGGTTGTTTTATTTTTGTAACTTCCATCTAAAACATCCTTTATCCATTTATCGTTTTTTAAATACCAATTCATGGTAAGTTCAATGCCTTTTTCAAAACTAACTTCAGGCTTCCACCCAAGCTCCTTTTGAATTTTTGAAGAATTTATTGAATATCTAAAATCGTGACCTTTTCTATCTTTAACAAATGTAATTAAATCTGGCGAAATGGTTTTATCAAAATGTTTGCTTAAATAGTTAATTATGTAATTTACAATATACAAATTGTTCTTTTCGTTGTTGCCGCCAATGTTATAAATTTCGCCCGGTTTTGCCTTTCTTAAAACCAAATCAATTGCCGAGCAATGGTCGGTTACATATAGCCAATCTCTAACATTTAAGCCGGTTCCATAAACAGGCAGTTGCTGTTTGTTTTTGCATTTAATAAACATTAAAGGAATAAGCTTTTCTGGGAACTGATATGGCCCATAGTTGTTTGAACATCTGGTGATGTTTAAAGGCATTTTGTGTGTGTCATAAAAAGATTTAACCAACATATCCGCCCCTGCCTTAGATGCGGAATAGGGGGAGTGCGGGCAAATTGGAGTTTTTTCTGTAAAGCTGCTTTCTTTTTCCGTTAATGCGCCATACACTTCGTCTGTGGAAACTTGCAAATATTTAACACCGGCCTTATAACAATCTTCCCCTGTTTGCCAAGCCTTTTTTGCGTTTTCAAGCAAATTAAATGTTCCATAAACATTGGTTGTAACAAATTCTTCAGCCGAATTTATTGACCTATCCACATGGCTTTCTGCTGCAAAATTTACAACATAATCTATATTATATTTTTTAAACAAATTGGCAACCAATTTTTTGTCACAAATGTCGCCTTTTACAAAAACATAATTTTTGTTTTTTTCAACACTTTTCAAATTGTTAAGGTTGCCCGCATAGGTAAGTTTATCCAAATTAATAACAAAAATGTCGTTCTTATATTTATTTAATATATATTGTATAAAATTTGAACCTATAAATCCGGCGCCACCGGTAACTAAATATGTTTTAATCATTTTCTTTCTCCAATTTTAAAATATATTGTCCGTAATCCGACTGTTTCAATAGTTCGCCCAATTTTTTAAGTTGCTCATAATTTATAAAGTTCATGTTATAAGCAATTTCTTCAAGGCAGGCAATGTAAAACCCTTGTGCATTTTGAATAATTTGAACAAAATCCGAAGCATTTTTTAACCCTTGCGGCGTTCCCGTATCCAGCCAAGCCAAGCCACGGCCCACAATGTTTGCTTTTAGCTGTTTTTGTTTCATATATTCTTCAATAACCGAAACAATTTCTAATTCCCCACGTTTAGAAGGTTTAATTTTCTTTGCAATTTCAATAACTTTATTATCAAAAAAGTATAACCCCGGCACCGCCAAATTAGATTTTGGTTGTGCGGGTTTTTCTTCAATGGAAATAACATTGTTGTTGTTATCCACTTCAATAACGCCAAATTGAGTAGGGTCTTTAACCTTGCAACCCAAAATCATGGCTCCATGTTTTAAGTTGGCACCTTCTTGCAAATATTTTGAAAAACCATGCCCGTAAAAAAAGTTATCTCCCAAAATTAAACAAACATTATCTTTTTTTATAAAATCTTCACCAATAATAAATGCTTCAGCAAGCCCGTTTGGCTTTTCTTGCACTTTATATTGCAAATTTAAGCCAATATCTTTGCCGTCTCCTAAAAGGGATTTATATTGTTCAATCGATTCAGGCGCGCAAATAATTAAAATATCTTTAATTCCTGCCAACATTAATGTGGAAAGTGGATAATAAATTAATGGCTTATCGTAAATTTGAAGCAGCTGTTTTGATACAACTTTTGTTATTGGATAAAGCCGCGTGCCTTTGCCTCCGGCTAAAATTATTCCTTTCATCTGTTCTCCTTATAAAATTCATAAATGCTGTTTATAACATATTCAACTTCTTTATTTGTTAAATCGGCAAACATTGGCAAGCGCAACAATCTGGCAGAATAACTATCGGTAACTGGCAAATCTGGCATCTCTTTTAAAATGCGTTTTGCAAAAGGGGCAGAGTGCAAAGGAACATAATGGAAAGCCGTGCTAATATTTTTTGATTTTAAATAACTAATAAGCTGCGTTCTCTCTTCAATATCTTTTGCCAAAACATAAAACATGTGGGCATTAAGCGTTGAGCCGTTAACAGGTTCTTTTTCTAATTCAATAAGGCCTTTATCTTCAAGCTTTTTTAATTGAGTGTGATATGTGTGCCAAATGTTTAAACGCTTTGCCATAATTTCGTCAAATCGTTCAAGTTGAGCAAGCAACAGGGCAGCCAAAATTTCTGATGGCAAAAATGATGAGCCGGCATCTTGCCAGGTATATTTATCAATTTGCCCACGCAAAAATTGGCTTCGGTTTGTGCCCTTTTCACGTATAATTTCGGCACGCTCTAAAAATTTAGGATTATTTACTATTAAAGCGCCACCTTCACCCATGGCATAATTTTTTGTTTCATGAAAGCTGTAACAACCCATATCGCCAATTGTGCCTGCCGCCTTGCCTTTATAATAAGATCCAACCGCTTGCGCAGCATCTTCCACCACATAAATATTGTGTTTTTTAGCAATGGCCATTATTTTATCCATATCGCAAACAACGCCGGCATAATGCACAACATAAATTGCTTTGGTTTTGCTTGTTATAAGCCCCTCTATAAGATTGGCATTTATGTTCATTGTGTCTTTTTCAACATCGCAAAAAACTGGCGTTGCCCCCCTTAAAACAACGGCGTTTGCCGTTGAAACAAAAGTGTAAGATGGCAAAATAACTTCGTCACCCTTTTTTAAGTCTAAAAGAATGGCGGACATATCCAACGCAGAACTACAAGATGTGGTTAACAAAAAATTGTTTACATTAAACTTTTCTTTAAACAAATTATTAACTTTTTTTGTAAATGCGCCATCGCCACATAATTTGTTGCTGTAAAGCGCTTGCAAAACGTATTTTTTTTCTTTATTTGTTATGCTAGGTTTGTTAAAAGGTATGCTAAATTTTTTCATAATCAAATTATAACATTGCCCCATATCTTAGTCAACTAAATTAAATCTATTTTACAAAATAATTCAAAATTCTCATTTAATGCTTGACATCAAAATTTTGTTTATTTATAATGGATTATGGAGATTTTTATGAACAAAATTATAGGCAATAAAGTTGTGCTAAGGCCAATAACGCTAAAGGACACATCCAACATAGTAAAATGGCGCAACAATCCCAGTGTTAAAAAAAATTTTATTTTTAGAGAAACTTTTACTGCCGAAATTCACAATAATTGGATAAACACTCAAGTTAAATCCGGCAAAGTGGTGCAGTATATTATCTTAGAAAAATCCACCAACACACCGGTTGGCTCGGTTTATTTTAGAGACGTTGATAAAGTTAATAATAGCGCCGAATTTGGCATATTTATTGGGGAAGATTCCGCTAGGGGCAAAGGCCTGGGCGGGGAGGCCACCAAACTTTTTGTTAATTTTGGTTTTAACAATTTAAATTTGCATCGAATTAGTTTGCGCCTTTTAAAAGGGAACGACGTTGCCTACAAAGCATATGCTGCGGCTGGGTTTAAAAAAGAAGGCGTTTTTAAAGATATGGTTTTTTTAGATGGAAAATATTGTGACATAATTTTTATGTCAGTGTTAAAAAAATAGGAGTTGTTTGTGGAAAAAATATCTTTTGTAATACCTTGTTACAATTCATCAAAAACGCTTGGTGGGGTGGTGTCGGAAATTGAATTAACCATGCAAAATCTTTCATATCAATATGAAATAATTTTAGTAAACGATAGCTCACCTGACGACACTTTGCAAACCATAAAAAATTTGGCAAAAAAAGATAATGTTATTGGCATAGATTTGGCAAAAAATTTTGGTCAGCACGCGGCTTTAATGGCAGGCTTTCATTTTGCCACGGGCGATATTGTTGTTTGTATGGACGATGACGGGCAAACCCCTGCCAACGAAGTTAATTCTTTAATTTCAAAAATAAAAGAGGGCTATGATGTGGTTTACGCAAAATACCCATCCAAAAAGCATTCTGGTTTTAGAAATTTTGGCAGCAAAATTAACGCAAAAATGGCAGAAGTTATGATACACAAACCAAAAAATTTATCTGTAACTAGCTATTTTGCAATGAAAAAATTTGTTATGCTTGAAATGATTAAATATGAAAATTGCTATCCTTATGTTATTGGGCTTGTGCTTAGAACAACAAAAAACATTTGCAATGTTGAAATTAATCATAGGGAAAGACAATCGGGCAAATCGGGTTACACTTTGGGCAAACTAATATCGTTGTGGGTTAATGGTTTCACTTCGTTTTCTGTTAAGCCGTTAAGAATTGCAACCTTTTTAGGCATTTTATCTTCTTTTTGCGGCTTTGGATATTTAATTTTTATAATTTTAAATTACTTTATAAATAAATCCGCACCGCTTGGCTATAGCTCTATTATGATTGTTATGTTAATTTTGGGCGGATTAATTCTTATTGTGCTTGGGCTAATTGGTGAATATGTTGGAAGAATTTACATGTGCAACAACGCCGCCCCACAGTATGTTGTTAGAGAAATTATAGATAAAGACAATCAGGCTGGTGCAAAAGATGAAAAATAAAAAAACAATTATTTGGCTTTTAATTTTGCATGTTAGCCTTTTTGTTTATGCTTTAAGCTCGTTTTTTAGCAAACTTGCAAGCAAACAGCAGTTTTTAAGCTGGCAATTTTTTGTTTTTTACGCTTGCGTGCTTTTGGCAATTGGCGTTTACGCTATTATTTGGCAACAAGTTATTAAACATTTGCCACTAATAACTGCCTATGCAAACAAGGCAATAACAATTTTGTGGGGCATTCTTTTTGGCGTTGTGGCATTTAACGAAAGTTATAATGTAAAACAAATTATTGCCACAGTTGTTATTATTGTTGGCGTGTTGTTGGTTGTTTTATCGGACGGAATAACGCACAAGGAGAAAAAAGATGAATAAAATTTTGTGCATTGTTATTTTCATTTTAAGTGTGTTTTTATCGTCTGTGTCTCAAATTTTTTTAAAAAAATCCAGCAATATGTCTCACAAAAATAAATTTTTTGAATATTTTAATTGGCGGGTAATTTTAGGCTATTCCATCCTGCTAATTTGCACTGTTTTAACAATGGTTGCCTACAAGGGCATATCTCTTGGCACTGGCGCAATTTTAGAATCTTTAGGTTATGTTTTTGTAACAATTTTTGGGCTAACAATTTTTAAAGAAAAAATGAACAAAATAAAATTTTTGGGCTTAATAGTTTTAATTTTTGGCATTGTTTTATTTGCAATTTAAAATTTGCATTGGTTCGCTGTGCAGCGCACAGATGGGCGCTAGCCCATAACTCTTCTGGGATGCAAAAAAAGAGCTAACGCTCACAAAATAAAAAAACTTTTAAAGAGTTAACGCAGTGCCTTTAAAAGTAAGAGGAGTGCCCGCCAAAAATTGGGGCCCCCATAAGACGAATGTTACAATGAGGTTACTTGCTTACAATTGCGAACTTGTGAGCAATTTAGCAAAGTGGCGTGGCACGACGTGGTGCACCCAGAGGAGTTCGCATTAAGGGCTTTAGCCCGTCAATCCTCGGGTGGATTGCTTTGCAAGACGGGGTCCCGAGCCTCCCCATGGGGATTCGCTGTGCAGCGCACAGATGGGCGCTAGCCCATAACTCTTCTGGGAAACAAAAAAAGAGCTAACGCTCTTTTTTGGTGCACCATAACAAATCTAAATTGAACCAAGAATGTTTGATTTAGATTTTTTATTTTAACAAAGTGGCGGTTTATGCCGCGAAAGGTTCTTTACTCAGGGCGTAGAATGTAACATAATTGACAAGGGCAAAAAGAAAAAAGCGAAAATATTTTCGCTCCATAGCATATTGCTTGTTTCTTTGTCTTAATTGTGGTATTTATCATTCGTAGCCCTGTGTCAAGAACACCGTGGAATAAATAGCCACGCTTTATATGTAAAATTTTACAAGCATATTTACCATTTCTGGTATTGGTTTGTTTTGTATAAGTTTTTTCATTTTCAATGTTTCAGATAAAAAAGAAAAGCCCTGATTGTCAGGACTTTTTAATGTTGGACTATTAAATGTTATTTCAACTTTATCATTGTATAGTTTAATCTCTTTTACAAGATAATTTATTAAAGTTAATGGTTCTTTTTGTAATGCTTCATTATAGAATTTTCTTATCTCTTCTTCTGTGATTTTAATACTCATTTTGCTTTTTTCTATCAAGATTTGTCTATCTATCAAATCTATTTGCTTTTCAAGTTCTTGCATTCGTGAGTTTGTGGTTTTGTTTACCACGCCTTGCTCGATTGCACTGAGTATGTTTTGTAATGTGGTTTCAAGTTGTTTTTTGTTTCTCATTAGAACATTCAAAGATGATTGTAATTTATTTTTATTGTTTTGTGCATCTAATATGCCTTTTACTATTGTGTCTATGTTCTTGGGTGTGTTAAGAGCTTTTATTATTGCATCGAGTATAAATTCTTCTAACACTTCTTGCTTGATTGTTTCTTTTATACAACCATTATGATATTTTTTAATTCCTATACATTTGTAATAATTTATTTTCTTGCCAAGCCTTGATGTTCCTGTTTCAGCACTTATTGGCTTGCCACAATATCCACAAACAAGTTTGTTTCTTAAAAGATATGTTGTTTGTATGCTGCGTTTTCCATAAACATTTTGTTTCCGTTTAGAACGCACTTTTTCGTAAATTTCATCGGTTACTATTCTTGGGAACATATTGGTGTATGTTTCGTTGTCCTTAATATAAACGCCTGTGTATTTTTGATTGTTAAGAATGCCATAAATTGCGTTTGCTAAGAATGGTTTGCCTTTATTATTAAATATATTTCGACTTGTCAACTCTTTGATAATCTGGCTTACATATTTTCCTGTTGCGTATTGGTTAAAGATATACTTTACAATTTCTCTCTTATCTTCATCGACTTCAATTTTTCTTCCGTTAAGTTTGTATCCATAAGGTAGAGTGCCACCTTGAAAGTAACCTTTTAGTCGAGTTTCGTGCATGCCTCGTTTTACTTTCTGTGCAAGTTCTGCTGAGTAATATTCCGCCATGCCTTCAAGCAAACTTTCCAAGATTATGCCTTCCGGTGTGTCTGGAATATTTTCCATAGCGGATAAAAGTTTTACACCATTGTCTTTCAAAATCTTTTTATACTTTGCAGTTTCGTATTTGTTCCTTGAAAATCTGTCAATCTTGTAAACAAGTACAAATTCAAATTCTTTTTTATTGCTATCCTTAATCATTCGCTGAAAATCTGGTCGATTGTCGTTTGTGCCTGTCATAGCACGATCAATGTAGGTGTCCAAAATGAGTATGTCGTTATTTTGGGCATACTGCTCACATACTCTAAGTTGACCTTCGATAGATTGCTCTGTTTGGTTGTCGCTGCTGTATCTCGCATAGATTACTGCTGTTTTCATAAACGAATGAGTCGAACAAGCTGTACT
>CANQAY010000007.1 GCA_947589025.1 uncultured Clostridia bacterium | reverse complement strand
GTCGGGGTGAATGCGTTCCCGGGTCTTGTACACACTGCCCGTCACGCCATGGGAGCCGGGGGTACCCAAAGTCAGTGAGCTAACCCGCAAGGGAGGCAGCTGCCTAAGGTAAAACTGGTGACTGGGGTGAAGTCGTAACAAGGTAGCCGTATCGGAAGGTGCGGCTGGATCACCTCCTTTTAAAGAGTAATCTTTAAAGTCGACTGGATTTAGCAATAAATCTTGATTAGTGTATAGTGAGAAAACACTTAAAAACAACATAAAAAAACTTAGTACTTATTGGATATAAATTAAAAAACTCGCTTAACCCAAGCGAGTTTTTTTGTTGCAATTTATTACATATTTTTGCTCATGTCACGCTTTAATTTGTGCAAAATTTTCTTTTCTAGTCTAGAGATGTAACTTTGGCTTATGTTCATACTGTCCGCCACCTCTTTTTGTGTCATTTCATCATATCCGTTTAGCCCATAGCGCATGCACATAATGCGTTTTTCGCGTTCATTTAAAAGAGAAATTGCCTGAAGCAAATATGTTTTTTCGTCCGCAAGTTCAATTTCGTCATACGCTTTTTTGTCGTCTGGGATAATTTCGCCCAGCGTTAAATTGTTGCCCTCTTCATCATTAACAAGGGTGTCATCCAAGCTTAAATCGTTAATGCTTTTGTTGGCTTTTCTTAAATACATCAAAATTTCATTTTCAATGCAGCGGCTGGCGTAGGTAGCAAGCTTAATGTTTTTATCCGCCTTATAGCTGTGCACCGCCTTAATAAGCCCAATTGTGCCAACCGACACTAAATCTTGCATATCCAATTTATTGTTTTCAAACTTTTTTGCAATATACATAACCAATCGCAAATTGTGTTCAATAAGCTCGGCTTTGGCGCTGGCATCGTTGTTTTGTTGATATTTATTTACAAGCTCAAATTCTTTATCCGTGCTAAGTGGTTCGGGCAAACTTTCTGCGGTAAAAATGTAGTTAACCAAATTGTCTAACTCAACAATTTCAAAGTTAAACACTTTTTCAATAAGTTTTTTAATTTTTAACAAAATGCTCATAAATCCTCCTAAATAAGCCCGGTGGTTATAAGGGCCTGATAGTTAGTGTGTTTAAAACTTGCCGATGTGTTAACTGCAATATATTGATCTTTAAAACTTTTAACTTTTCCGTCTACTTTAATATCCAAAAGGTCAATTTTAAACACTTTAAGGCAGTTCTTGCCCGCCACCGTGCCCAAATTAACCGTGTTTGCCTTATTTAGCACAAAATTTATGTAGTTTTCTTTAGTTAGTTTTAAATATGCCAATAAATCCACAATAACCACCGGTTGATTGTTAAATTTTAAAAAGTTGCCAGTATCCAAAAAAGCATTTATGGTTATTTTGTTGTTGTTAAAATAAAGTGTAAGTGGATAAATTAAGTTGTTTGTTTTTATTTTAAATTTTAAATGTTTTGCCACCAATTCAAACAGATAGGTTAACACAATAACAAACCCAAGCACCATTTCCAAACTAATTTTGCTTGAAATTATTACGCCAAAACCAGTTGCATAGCAGCTGCCCGCCAAACTTGTTATTGCGCCGCCAAGGGCAAAAGTGTAAATAAAAAGCAAAATAAAGTTAAACACAAATTGCCTTTTGGTTTGCTTAAATGCCAGCAAAAGCATTAAAACCGCACAAACAAATTTAAGCACATTAAGCATTGTGTTGTTGGTTAAAAACATTGCTCCCACCACGCTAAACGCCGCACCAACAATAGAGGCGCACATCAGCCTAAAAAAGTTACCTTTTGGCTTAACCGTAATTTTAATTAGCCTTAATAGGCAAAAATTGATAACAATGTTTTGCAAAATAAAACTTTCTATGTAAATTGTCATGCCCAAATTATAAAACAGACGAATAACAAAAACATAAAAATAAAATTGTTTTTAATTTTTAAAATTGTCGAAATTTTAACTTTTAACACTAATTTTTTTAAAAATGGATAATTTTAACCCAACAAGGCACAATATTAACGAGGTTAAAAATGGCAAAAAGAGTTTATATTTGTGGCATAGATACAAGCACACTTCCAAAATTATCTCATGAGGAGAGCTTAAATTTATTAAAGCGCATAAAAGCAGGGGACGAATCTGCCAAAGATTATTACATTTATTGTAATCTTCGTTTGGTTTTGTCGGTGGCTCAACGCTTTGTAACAAGCAAAGAGAATATGGACGATATTTTTCAAGTTGGCTGTGTTGGGTTAATGAAGGCAATAGATAACTTTGATTTATCTTTAAATGTGTTATTTTCAACCTATGCCGTGCCAATGATAATTGGTGAAATAAAACGCTTTTTGCGAGATAGCTCCGCCTTGCGCGTTAGCCGCAGCCTAAGAGATACTGCGTATTTGGTGCTTAAAAGCAGAGAAAAGCTTCAACATGACCGCACAGATGAGGTTGGGTTGGAAGAAGTTGCAACCGACCTTAACCTTACCATTCGTGAAGTTTATGATGCTATAGATGCAATTTCTGCACCTCTTTCGTTAGACGACAGCATTACCACCGATAACGATGAAGAAATGCGCCTTGGCGAACATATTGCAGATACCGAACATTCAATTGAAAAGTGGATAGATCACACCGATTTATTGGATGCAATAAAGCAATTAGATTCTCGCGAACGCCAAATTTTAAACCTGCGCTATTTTATTGGCAAAACGCAAATGGAAGTTAGCGATGCGGTGGGCATTTCTCAAGCGCAAGTAAGCAGGTTAGAAAAAAATGCGTTAGAGCATATTAAACGCAGCCTTTAATTTGGTTAATTTTGTTTAAAATATTATAAGTAAGATAGGATTTCGACAAAAAGACGCCGAAATCTTTTTAATTTTTCAATATAATTTAAAAATTTATGTAATAATGTGTTTGTGTTGTTCATCTTATATGTTAGGATAGGACGGTAGATATCTATGAAAGTTCTTATTATAAAAAGAACTACAATTGTTTTGGCGCTAGGATTTGTTTTGTTTGCTTCTGCCTTTATGCTTAATTTAGGAGGGGTGGAAGTTGGTGCGGTGTACTTATATGCAACAAATAGGCGCATTCCAATTTATTCAGTGCAAACAGAAGATAATAAAATGTCTATTTCGTTTGATGCTGCTTGGGGTGCGGACAAAACAAGCCAAATTATGTCCATTTGTGATGAGTATGGTGTTAAAGCCACCTTCTTTTTAGTTGGCTTTTGGGTAGAAAAATACCCAGAAAAAGTAAAGGAAATTTACGATAGAGGTTTTGAAATAGGTTTGCATTCAAACACTCACCCAGATATGACTAAACTAAGCAAAAAACAAATTAAAAATGAACTTGAAACCAACATACAATTAATTCAAAACATAACGGGCGTTAAACCAAAACTTTTTCGCCCACCTTTTGGGGCGTATAACAATGCGCTAATTGAAGTTTGTGACGAGCTAAATTTAAGCTGCATTCAGTGGAATGTGGATAGCTTGGATTGGAAAGGCTTATCCGCATCCGACTTGGCAGGCAGGGTAACCAGCAAAGCAAAAGCCGGCAGCATTGTGTTGTTTCACAACAATTCAGATAACATAACTTCGGGTTTAAGGTTGGTTTTGGAGCATTTTAAAAACACCACCCAAATAGTACCAGTTGGGCAACTTATATATTATGAAAACTTTACAATAAATAATCAAGGTACACAAATAAAAAATTAAAGGGGAAACAAATGAATTTCGAATATCTAAATAATAACAACGTTGTGTTTTTGCAGGGCGTTGTAGAAAATAACCCGGTGTTTAGCCATGCGGTTATGGATGAAAATTTTTACACTTTTAATTTAAGAGTGAACAGATTAAGCGGCAATGATGATATTTTGCCAATTACAATTTCTGCCAAATTAATGGAAAACATTAAAGAGGGCAACAAACTTGCGTTGCGTGGGCAATTTAGAAGTTTTAACAAAATTATAGACGGCAAAAGCAAGCTAATTTTATCAATTTTTTTGCGGGAAATATGCCCGTGGGATGATGAGGCAAACAGCAACACCATTGAATTAAATGGTTATATATGCAAAGCCCCAATTTACCGCAACACGCCCCTATCTAGGGAAATTTGCGATTTACTTTTGGCAGTTAACCGCAATTATAATAAATCGGATTATATTCCGTGCATTGCTTGGGGCAGAAATGCACAATTTGTTAACACAATGCAGGTTGGCACCAAAATAAAGGTGGTTGGGCGAGTGCAAAGCCGAACTTATAACAAAAAAATTGAGGGCAGCGATGAAGTAATAAACAAGGTGGCTTATGAAGTATCAATTTCCAATCTGGCAGTATACAATGATGAAACCGCGTAATGCGGCTTTTTTATTATTCATTTAACAAATATTTGTACAAAATAAAACAAATGTTCGATAAATTTGGGCTTTTAATGTCGAATTTTGGCATTTTTTGAAATATTTTTGTAAAAAAGTGGCATATATGCTTGACTTTTCGACAATTTTTAGATTATACTTTTTTTTGAAAATAAAGGAGTGTAATATGATTGATATTTATGACAGCGAAGCCTTAGTTAAATGCTATCGCTTATTAAACAAAAAGTGCAACGCCATAGATAAGTTTATTCAAAATCATTCGTTATATTATGGCAGCAGCGCTATTGAATACGGCTCGTTAGACGTATTTAATAATATTTTAGACCTTATGACAAGGAAAAATCAACTAATTAACCTTAAAATTATTTTAGATAATGCAATTAATTCATTAAGCGATAAAGATAAACAAATTATCTTAATAAAAATTAATTACCGCTTAAACATTAACGAATTGTGTGAGTTGCTATCTTTAAAACAGCGCACCGCTTTTAGATGGATTGACCGAGCAATTGCAAACCTTACTGACGCATTAAATAACTCTAAATATTTAGATAAATTAGTTAACATAATGAACAAAGAAATTTGGATAACAAATTTAAAAGAAAGTGTTAAAGATAGGCGGCTAGCTTACAACAAAAAAGCGGTGGCTAATAATCTTTAACTTCTCTTGCGGGTTGTTTGCGTTCTTTTGTTACCAGTTTAGAACCTTTAAACAGCAAAATAACAAATATTATTGCAGGCACGGATAACATAGCCACAATAATGCTTATTGTTTTGTTATCTTGTGGCAAGCTTTCATTTTGCTCGGAAATATTAAAATTTACATTTTCGGTGTATGTCACAATTTCGTTGTTGTTTTGCCAACTAATAGTGTTGCCATTGCCGTCATCACAATCATCACTATAAATGTAGCCATAATAGTCCTCTTCGCCCGAATATTTGCAAAAATACCATATGTTAGTGCGCTTTTCAATAACAGTGTCGCCCTCAATTGTGCCAATAAGCGTTAAATTTTGCTCAGGGCAGGGCAAATAATAAACTTGGCTTTCGCTTCCGCCGGAAGTGGTGGGCAATTTGCGCATGTCACGGCTACGTTCGTCGTAGACTCTAAAATTTACCGATAAATAAGGCATGCTTGGCCGGCCAATTATGGCTTGCACCATGTCTTTTTTAACATAACCCTCAAAGCCCATATAACGCGCACAATAAAAGTTTTGGTCGTAGCTATCGTAAAGCTCAACAAAATAAGTAACTGGCAATTTAAAATATAAATTAGCCATATCGTCATTATCTGTCGGGCTTCTATATAAATAAACATCATCATACATCACGCGCGCAAAATAGGTGGGTTTTATTGTGGCGGCGGTTACAGATATTGAAGTTTGAAATATTAAAGATAAAATTAATAATGTAAACATAAAAAAAGAATATCACAAAAAAATTATTAAAAAATGGCAAGTTTGGGTTAAATTTGCCGACTTTTAGAGTAAATTAATGGTTAGATGGAAACGATAAATAAAATTTTAAAAATAGAACACATTCTAAATGAAAGAAGGCAAAAAAATAAGTTAATTTATTATAATGCGGGTGAAATTAAACACTTAAAACAAATAGAATTTCATAAATGCCCTAAAAAAAACAGATGGGTGTTTGGTGGCAACCGAACGGGCAAAACCGAGTGCGGCGCTGTTGAGGTAATTTACTTTGCGCGCGGCTGCCACCCATATAGAAAAATTAACGGAGCTACTTCGGGCTGGGTGGTTAGCCTATCCACACAGGTGCAACGCGATGTTGCGCAAAGCAAAATTTTAAACTATTTAAACCCAGATTGGATTGTGGATGTTGTTATGCTGCAAGGCCGCAAGGACAACATAAAAAATGGAATAATAGATTATATATTAATTAAAAATGTGTTTGGCACAATTAGCAAAATTGGCTTTAAAAGTTGTGATCAGGGTAGGGAAAAATTTCAGGGCACCAGCTTAGATTACGTTTGGTTTGACGAAGAGCCCCCTTACGATATTTACAGTGAATGCCGCATGCGTGTTTTAGATAAAAACGGAGACATTTTTGCCACAATGACGCCATTAAAAGGAATGACATTTGTTTATGACGAAATTTATTTAAACAAATATAATGATAAAAATATTTGGTGTGAATTTATCTCTTGGGACGATAATCCGTTTATAAGTAACGAGGCAAAACAGGCAATGAAATCCAGTCTAAGCGAACAAGAATTGCGCTCACGCGAGCATGGGGAGTTCTTAGATTTTGGCGGGTTGGTTTACCCAGAATTTGATGAAAATGTTAATGTAATTGAACCATTTGATATTCCATTTGAATGGCAAGATAAACTGTCAATAGACCCCGGATTAAAAAATCCATTATCTTGTCATTGGTACGCGGTGGACTATGACGGCAATATTTATGTGGTTGCCGAGCATTATGATAAAGATAAAGATATTGTGTATCATAGCAATATAATACACCAAATAAGTGATAGTTTGCATTGGCACAGAAATAAAAATGGCATGTTAGAGGCGCTTATTGATAGCGCGGCAAACCAAAAGACACTTGCCTCAATTAAAAGCGTTAGCGATTTATTTTATGAGCAAAACATTCTGGTTAACAGCAATGTTAATAAGGATGTTTTCTCAGGCATACAAAAAGTTAAATCTTACTTAAAAAATAGTTTAGGGCAAACTAAGCTATTTATTTTTAACACATGTGTAAATTTAATTAAAGAAATAAAAACTTACCGTTGGGGCAAGGGCGAAAGTCCAATTAAAGAAAACGACCACAGCATGGATGAGTTGCGTTATTACATTATGAGCCGACCAGAAAATAAAAAACCGCCAACGCCACTTAGCATTATTGAAATTGAAAAAGAACGGCTTATAAAAAATTTAAAAAGGAGGGGATAGTTATAGAGTTAGATAAAAAAACTTTAGTTGCAATTAAAAAATGCATTTTGGGTGTAACCACAAAAGAGGTTACAAGCGAATATGCCATGGATGACGAAACCGGCAAATTAAAACTTATTAAACAAAAAATTAACGAAAAAAATTTACCCCCAAATGCTGATATTATTAAGTTAATTTATTCTAAAAACGAAACTAAGGACGAATATGAAAATTTAACTGACGAGCAACTTATTAAAGAAAAACAAAGATTATTAAAAGAATTAAAGGAGAACGATGATGATTGTTGAAAAGGTTAATTACAAAATTAAATGCGATGCAAACGGGTGCAAAAATGCCGCCGATTTTGCAATTGTAAACAAAAAATTTATTTTTAGCGGCAACATTTATTTGTGCAAAAATTGCATTGCCAATTTGTATGGCGAAATTAGTAAGTTTATAACACCAAAAAGTTTAAAACCAATTTACAAAAAAGGAGGAAAAGATGAATAAAAATTCTAAATTGGTGGAATTTGTTAAACAAGATTATTTATCAAGAAGGCAGGCACGTTTAAGTTTGGAACGCCAGTGGCAATTAAACATTAACTTTATTATGGGCAACCAATATAGTTACCTTGCTTCCAACGGCAGCATTAGGGAGGACGAAAAACAATATTTTTGGCAAGAAAAAGAAGTGTTTAACCACATAGCCCCACTTATTGAAACCAGAATTTCTAAAATAACATCAAACACACCAAATGTAACCGTTGTGCCAGCCAGTGCGGACGAAGATGATTTGGAAAGCGCAAAATTAAGCAAAGAAATTTTAAAATCGGTGGCAAACAGGCTTAATTTGTCCGATATTCTTAAAACTGCCACCACATGGAGCGAAATTTGCGGCACAGTGTTTTACAAAGTTATGTGGAACACCAACTCGGGCAAAATGGTGGCAACGGACGAAAATGGCAACGCAATCCGCGAAGGCGATGTTCAGGTGGAAGTTGTTACTCCGTTTGAAATTTTTCCGGACAACCTTTCTACCGAAAGGCTTGAAGATGTTAAAAGCTTAATTTATGCCCGCGCCGTTGATGTTGACGATATTAAAAATCAATGGAATGTGGATGTGGAAAGTGAAAAGGTTTATTCGTTTTCGCTTGATACCAACATTGGCAATTTGGGCGGCTTGGGTTACGATGCACACATTAACAAAATTGCAAATGTGGAGATGAATAATCATTGCGTTGTAATTGAACGATACGAGCGCGCAAGCAAAAATCACCCTAATGGCAGGCTTACCATTGTGGCAGGCGACAAATTGCTTTTTGATGGTGATTTGCCATACATTAATGACGAATTAAACATGCGCACCTTCCCGTTTGTTAAGCAGGTTTCCAACTATATGCCGGGCAATTTCTTTGGCGTTAGTGTGGTGGATAGGTTAATTCCGCTTCAACGCGCATACAACGCAGTAAGGAACCATAAACATGAATATTTTAACCGCGCAGTTTTAAATGTGCTTGCCGTGGAAGATGGCAGCGTGGATACCGATGCGCTTGAAGTTGACGGGCTTTCACCGGGCAAAGTGTTAGTTTACAGGCAGGGCAGTAAAATCCCAGAAGTTATTCAAAACCCTAAACTGAGTTTAGATTTTGACGCGGAAGAAGAGCGCCTGCTTAACGAATTTAAAACCGTTTCTGGCGTTAGTGATATGATGTCGGATAGTTACGCGCAATACACCAATCTTTCAGGCGTGGCATTGCAACTTTTGGCAGAGCAGGATAACGCAAGACTTTCTAACGCAATAGATAGCTCTAAACTTGCCACAAAAACAATTGCAAAATTTATTTTAAGGCTGTATAAGCAGTTTGCAGTTGTGCCAAGGCTACTTAAAATAACCGGGCAAAACAACACAGTTGAAATGTTTTATTGGAATAAAAACGAAATTTGCAGTGACGATGTGGTGTTTGATACCTCATCCGACCTATATGATAGCCTTGGGCAAAAGCGCACCATGCTTTTAGACTTAATTAAGCAGGGCTTAATGTATGACGAGGACGGCCATTTTAGCGAATACACCCGCAAAAAATGTCTAGATTTGCTTGGCTTTGGCATGTGGGAGAACAATGTGGATATTCATTCGCTGCAAATTAACCGCGCAAAAGAGGAAAATTTGGCAACATTAAAAAATGAAAAATTGGAAATTTTGCCAATAGATGACCACAAAATTCATATTGATGAGCACACCGCGTTCATTTTAAGCGCAAATATAAAGGATAAAGCAAACTACAAGCAAATTTTAAAAACTTTGCTTGCACATATTGAAGAACATAAAAAATTGTTAAAAGGAGAAGAAAATGGAGAACTTGGAACAACCAAATGAAAATTTTGGCTCCAACGCTTTTGGCAAATTTAAGGATGCCGAAAGTTTGATGAAGGCCTATTCAAACTTAGAGGCGGAATTTACCAAAAAAAGCCAGAAATTGGCATCGCTTGAAAGCGAAAAAGAAAACGAAACCGCATTAAAAAACAAAAATGCGGAAATTGAAAGAAAGGTTGATGATTTTGTAACAAAGTTTGAAAAAATTAAACCTTTTAGTGGCGCGCTAAAAGAAAGTTTAATTTCAGGCAAAGTTTCTAGCCTTGAAGAGGAGGCTTTAAACATTATGTCTAACAATTACAAAACTGCGGACGAACTTGTTAAAGATGAGCAATTTTTGAACAATTTTATATTTTCCAACACGGAAATTAAGGATAAAATCATAAAAGATTACCTATCCCAAATAACTCAAAACTTGCCAATTAAAACAAACTATTCTGCCAACATTTCTTTAACCCCGCCAACCGCCCCTAAAACAATTAAAGAGGCAGGCAGGTTGGCAAAATCAATTATTAAACAAAAATAGGAGAAATTATGATAGATTTAACAACTGCGCAAAACGCACTTAAAGATGCGTATTTGGTTGCAATGTGCAATCAATTAAACACCAAAACCAACCCACTGCTTGCAAAAATTAAACAATCGTCTAGCGATGTTTACGGCAAACAAATTGTTAAAGTTGCACCAGTTGGGTTAAACGGCGGCGTTGGGGCAGGCAGCGAAACTGGTTTGCTTCCAACCGCAAATGAAAACAATTACGTTCAATTTAAAACTACCCTTAAAAACCTTTATGGCACAATTGAAATTAGCGATAAAGCAATTAGGGCAAGTTCGGTTAGCAGCGGCGCGTTTATAGACCTTTTGGATGCAGAGATGGAAGGCCTTTTAACCGCTTCCAAATTCAATTTGGGCAGAATGCTTTATGGTGACGGAACTGGTGCTGTTGGCACTGTTGTGTCATACGAAGCCGGCGTTGCAACCATGAAAAGCGTTAAAAATTTAATGGAAGGCATGGTAGTTGATTCCTATAGCGGAGAAACTTTGGATAATTCCGGCCTTAGAATTGCTTATGTTGATAGAACAGAGAAAAAAGTTTATTTCACAAAAAGCCCAAGCACCGAACTTGTTGCTGACGATGTGCTTTATGTTCAAGGCAGCAAGGGTAATGAAATAACCGGCCTTGGCGCAATTTTTGGCAAGGAAGATATATATGGTCTAAGCAGAACTGCAAACAAATGGCTTGCACCTTACACTAACGATGCTGGCGCAGAAATTAGTGACGAATTATTGCAAACTGCTGTAGACTTTTTGGAAGAAAATTCTGGCTCTAACATCGATTTTATTAGCTGTGGTGCGGGCGTAAAGCGCGCTTATCAGCAATATTTGGCTTACTATAGGCGCAACATTGATGTTACAACCCTAGAGGGCGGCTACAAGGCAATGACCTTTAACGGCATCCCTGTTGTTTCTGATAGATTTGTGCCAGATGACACTTTATATATGCTTGATACCTCTAAATTCACTTTGCATCAATTGTGCGATTGGGAATGGATTGAAGGTGAAGGCGGCAAAATTTTGCGCCAAAAAGCAGGCTACCCTGCATACACTGCAACGCTTGTAAAATATGCAGATTTAATTTGCGATCAACCAAACGGACAAGCTAGGTTTACAAACATTCAAAGCAGCGTAACAAACCCTTTTAAGGCGTAACAAAAAGGAGAATTATGAAAATTAAAATTTTAAACGATGTATATGATATTGCAAACAGAATTAAATTTATTGATAAAGGTTATTTTATAGTGTTTAATACATCAAAAAAGAATTTTGAAATTCATAATTCAAAACAAATAGATTCAACTTTTTGTTTAACTTTGCCTTTTAAAACCCTTGATATACGCGCATTAAAATATGTGTTTGAAACACAAAGCAAAAATATTGAAAAGATATTAAATCGTATAGAAACTGAAAATAAATTGACTGAGAACGCCGAAAAACGTGGCGTTCTCTCTCAATTTAACAGTTCAATAGAACAAAACTTAAGGAGATAATATGAGAATAATAGACATATTAAATCAAACTGCCAACCTTTTAAGTTTAACTGACGAACTTGAAATGCTAAAAACTGCAACTAAAGAAAATGAAGCTGAAACTTTAAAAAATGTTGAAATTAACAAAATGCTAAGTTTTGTTAATTTAACATTGCATGAACTATGCGTAAATTATGTGCCTGTGCTAAATGTTTGTGAAGCAAATGTAAAAAATAAAAGTTTTGAAATTTCAAAATTGTCAAACTTTTTAAGGTTGCACAATATAAAAAAAGATGGAAAAATTGTAGATTACAAAATTTTTAATAAAACCATATGTTTTGAAGAAGATGGTGTTTACTTAATAAGTTATTATACTTACCCCCAAATAAAATCTTTGTTTGACGAGTTGGATTTTTTATCAAATTTATCGCCAGATGTTTTAGTTTACGGCTTAACGTCGTTTTATTGTTTATCTAAAAGTATGTTTGACGAATTTAAAATTTACAACGAAAAATATAGGTCCCGGGCAGAAGCTATTAAAAATTTAAAAGTTTTTGAACTTCCTAAAAGGATATGGTTATGAAAAAAACTGTTGAACTTAAAAAATTCAACAATTTCACCGATTCTGGCATAAAAGTTGATAAATTTTATAATTTTTATCCAAAACAACAACTTAAATCATGTTTTAAAATTATTCCTGCCAAATTCCCTAAAAAACCAAATAGCGATATTTATGATGAACTAACTGGACTAGAGCCATTCAATTTTTGCGGGGTTTGTGCCACAAAACAATATTATTATAACATAAAAGAAAATGTTTACACAATTTTAATTTATGGAGATAACAACAAAATTTATTTAAATCAACTTTTTAATGGCATTTTTGCACTAACTTGGCTTTATGAAATGACATTTGAAACTCCGCCGATTTCGCTATCTTACAAAAATGACGAAAACGATGCCATAATTTTGGCAAGCGAAAATAAGATGATGATTTGGAAAACAAATCATTCACCTTATCAGGTGGAAGATGTGCCTATTATAACCAGCATGTGCATGAATGAAGGTGTGTTGTTTTGCACAATTCGTCAGCCCGCATTTAAAATTTGGTACGCAACTGATTTAGATGCGGAAAATGTGGGAAATATTTCTGCTTTTTCAGATTATATAACCCTTGCTGACGATTTGGGGGATGCAAGAAAGGTGATTACCTTTGATGGTGAAGTTTATGTGTTTAGAGATTACGGCATTTCTAAAATAAGTTACCTTCAAAAGAATGTTACCGTTAGCCAAATTTATTCTTCAAACAGCAAAATTATTGCAAACAGTGTATCAGTTTGCGGCAATTCAATTATGTTTTTAACTTTTGATGGAATTTACACTTTTAATGGTGTAAAAGTTAAAAAAACAGATATTGATATTCACACCCAGCTTGACGGGAATAATGCTAACGCCGTTGCTTCATCTTTAGGCAATTATTATTATTTAGCATTAAAATTAAAATATGATGACACAGACGAACAGGAAACAAATTTTGGCAATAATTCAATTTTAATTGTGGATATTACAGATTTTAGTTATCAACTTATTCGTGGGGTGGATAGCGTTTGCTTATATCCGTTAAAAACTGACCTTTTAGAAAAAATGTTGCTTTTAACAAACAATGATAAAACGCGTTTGTTTGAAATTGCAAATGTAAATGAAACTGAAACATTTGAAGATTTAGTTAAATTTTATGAAACAAGCGATTTAATTGAAAACGAAAATGTAAAGCTAATATCTGCACTTAAAGTGGATTGCGCTAAAGATGTGGGCTTTAACTTAATTTGTGATGGAAACAAAAAACTAACTTTTACAACAAAAAATGATGGGGTAAGCGCGTTTAATTTTAGGCTAAACTGCCGCAAAGTTAAAGTGCAAATAGTTTCAAAAAATCCAAATGCGCATGTTAATAGGTTGGCGCTAGATTATTATGATTATTGATTTTAAAATGCTTAAACGATTTAATATCTATTATCAATATTTGCTTTTAAATAAAAATTTATATAAAAGGAGCAAATATGAATTGGAAAAATCGTCTAACAAATTATAATTTTTGGGTGTCTATTGTCAGTGCGGTAATACTTATTTTGCGGGCTTTAAGAATAGATTTTGATTTTATTTACATTAACGAAGTGGTAACTGCAATTTTGGGCTTGTTGGTGGTTATTGGCATAATTAACGACCCTACAAAATCTTCATCTAAACAAAAAACTGAAACAGAAAAAGAGAATGCAAAAACAGATGAGAGCACACAAAATTTTTTAGAAAATGCAAAAAATGAGGCAGAAATTGAAAAAAATGATGAAAATTTAAGCCAAAATGATGAAAATTTTGAAATTGTGGAAGAAAAAACTGAAACTCAACAAGAAAATTTAAACGAAAATAATGAAATAACAAAATCGGAAAATTGTTTGCCCTCTGAGCAAGAGAATGAAACTGCTGGTAATATTATTCAAACTGATTTATCGGTTAATACGCTAGAAGATAAAGAAATTAAAAACGAAGTTGTAAGCAATGCAAATTCAAATTTTTTTAATATTGTGAATTAAAAAGTTAGCCTAGTGCTAACTTTTTTTGTGGCTTGAGTAAATATAAAAAATTTTGACCCCATTTTTGACCCCATTTTTGACCCCAAAATTTTGCAAAATTTCAGCCAAAACGCAATTTTCGGGCGTAAAACATTTGACCCCAAAAATATTAAAAAACACCTATAAAATAGATGTTTTTAAAGGTATGCTTTTGGCTGGGGTAGGTAGATTCGAACTACCGCATGGTGGATTCAGAGACCACTGCCTTACCGCTTGGCGATACCCCAATAATTTATTTATGCTTTTATATTATAGCACAATTTTTTTTATTTGCAAGTGTTAATTTACATATTTTTAAAAATAGTAATAATCAATTTGGCTTGACATAAAAATTTTTAAGTGTTAGTATATTGCTAATGAAAAAAAACATTTTAGTAAACATAAACAAAAGTTACATTGTGCATTTTTTAACCATGTTAAATTCTCTTGCCAGCAATAATGCCGAAAGTGAATTTGACGTTTATGTTTTGCATTCCGATTTGCAAGAAGAAGATAAGAAAAATATTTTACAAAATGTTAAACCCAACATAAATTTAATTTATATGTATATGGATAATTCGCTTTTTAAAGGTGCCCCAAAAGTTAATAGATATCCTTATGAAATTTATTATAGAATTTTTGCCCCAACCATGTTGCCAGAAAGTGTGGAGCGCATTTTGTATTTGGATAGTGACCTTATTGTGCATAAAAACATTGATGAGCTTTACAACATGAATTTTGAAGGCAACTTGTTTATTGCTTGCACACAGATACGCGGCTTTATGCAATGGTTTAACCGGGTGAGGATGGGCGTTAATAAACACCATGTTTACATGAACACGGGCGTGATGGTGATGAATGTTAAAGAACTTAGGCAGGTTATTGAGCCAGAAAAAATATTTGCGTTTATGAAAAAGAATGGCTGGCGTATGTATTTATATGACCAAGATGTGTTGTTTAAATTTTTTGGAGATAGAATAAAACTTGTTGACCCAAAGCTATATAATTTATCGGATAGATATATAACATTTTATAATATGCGCCGCCCAAAACACAAAATTGATGCGGATTGGGTTGTCAACAACAATGTTATTGTGCATTATTTGGGGCGAAACAAGCCGTGGAAGGATAATTATAAAGGAATTTTGGCAAAATATTATTATGAATATAAAAGCGATGTAAAATGAAAAAGTTTTTTAAAATTTTGTTTAGCCGAATGACATTTGTTATAATTGCAATTCTTTTGCAATTAGCTTTTTCATTAATTTTGCCTTATGCATTAACCTATTATTATCCGCAAATTTTCAGCCACGTTTTCATATCGTTAGATTTGTTATTTGCTTTAATTGGCGTTGCGCTAACAGTAAGAATTATCAATTCGGATATGCCAACCGAAGGGCAGTTAACTTGGTCAATTTTGTTGCTGTTTGTTCCATTTTTTGGCATTGTAATTTATTTTCTTTTTGTGAGAAGGCGCCCACCAAGAAGGCATAAGAAATTTTATCAAAGTGTGGCAGATGAAATTAAAAAATATCAAGTTAAATATGCACAGGAAGATGATAACCTTAAAACACAATTGGGCAAATATTACGGGCAATTTGAATATATTTATTCGGCAACCGGGCTAAAAACCTATGCAAACACCCAAGTGCAATATTTATATATGGGCGAAGTGTTTTTTAAAGAATTAATTGCCGAAATTAAAAATGCAAAAAAATACATATTTTTAGAATATTTTATTATAGAGCGCGGCAAATTGTGGGATGCAATTTTAAACGAACTAAAGCTTAAGGTGGATGAAGGCGTGGAAGTGCGCGTTATGTATGACGATTTGGGCACAATTAACAAATTGCCAACAAATTATGCAAAGCAGCTTAACAAAATGGGCATAAAATGCGTTAAATTTAATGCTTTTGTGCCAATTATGTCGGCAGTGCACAATAATAGGGACCATAGAAAAATTACTGTTATTGATGGCAAAGTTGCTTTTGTTAGCGGGCTTAATTTGGCAGATGAATATGTTAACTTAAAGCAAATGTACGGCCATTGGAAGGATACTGGCGTAAAATTGACGGGCAATGCTGTAAAAAACCTAATTTTAATGTTTTTGCAGCTTTACGATGTGCAAAATCAAAAGTTGGAGGATTTTTCTAAATACATTGCCGATGTTAATGAGTTGCCTAACGCGTCCGGTTTCGTTTGCCCATACGGTGACGGGCCAAAATATTTTTATAAAGAATATGTTGCCGAAAATGTATATTTAAATATAATTAATCAGGCAGAAAAAACGCTATATATTACAACACCTTATTTAATTTTGGATAACAAACTAACAACGGCGCTAACAAACGCTGCAAGAAGGGGTGTTGATGTGCGCATAATAACCCCACACATTCCAGATAAAAAATATATATTTGGCATAACGAGATCTAGTTATCGCACATTGCAGCAGGCGGGCGTAAAAATTTATGAATACAGCAAAGGGTTTATACATGCAAAACAGGTGTTGTGCGATGACGAAATTGCAATTGTTGGCACAATAAATTTTGATTACCGCAGTTTGCTGCATCATTATGAATGCGGCGTGCTTATGTTTAAAACCAATTGCATTAAGGATATTAAACGGGATTTTGAATATTTATTCACCATTTCTATGAATATGAAGGATTTTAAACAAAATCCATTTACGCGCCTATTCTGCGCAATAATAAAAATTTTTACACCAATGCTTTAAAAGGAGATTTGTTATGCGATTAATTTTGCTTAGGCATGGCGAACATGATAAAGATCATTTAACATTAGAGGGTGAAAAGAATGTTAAATCCATTGCAAAACAGTTAAAAGAGTTCAATGTTGCAAAAATCTATTCTTCATCGGCAAATAGATGTGTTGAAACGGCCGAAATTGTGCAAAAATTGCTTAAAATTTCAAAAATTAATGTAAAAAAGCAATTAAAAGAGCGTTTTCAACTCACACATTTGCCAACAACCCCTGCCGAACAGCGTTGGTGGGATAATTACATGAATTTAAATTATGTTGAGCCAAAGAATGATAGGGTGGGCGAAACATTGAATGAATTTATAACTAGAAACTATAAAGTTTTTGATGAAATAATTAAAAAAACCAAAGCGGATGAAAGCGTTTTGATTGTGGCACACAGCGCAACAACATATGCATTAACAAGCTACATCTATAAATCAACTGAAGTGCAATGGATGAAAATTGGCAACGCAAACTTTATTATGTTTGAAATTTAAAAAACTCCTGGTTAAAGGAGTTTTTTGTTTGGTGGACCGCCGGGGACTCGAACCCCGGACCCACTGATTAAGAGTCGTCATAGTATCACATAGCGCATACAAAATCGTGTATGCAACATAAAAAAATTACACAACATATTGGCATTCCAAAATAGTTTTGACCAAAACTTTGACCCCAAATTTTAAGCAAAAAATCAAAAAAATCAGTTGATTTTTGACCCCAATGTTTATGAAAAAACTAGCCAATCGCTAGTTTTTTTATTACACTAAAAAAGCATAGACAACCGCGCCAACATTCGCCAACATTAACAGCACACCCAAAATCCACCAAACTTTGGTTTTGAATATTAGACCTCTAACAAAAAGGCTTAGAGCACTGAGAATCGAAGCTATGAATATACCAATGCCAAGCGGAACAACAATAAACCCGGTTATTAGTGACGCAAGTATGTTGCCATCGTTTAAAATATGTACAACTAAATTAAGTAACGGGTAACTTATTGCGCAGCATATTAGGGCGGTGGCGAATAAGAATAAAAATTTTATATTGCTAAATATTTTCATTTTCGTTCCTCCATATATTTTTGAGCTTCCAGTATTCAATGCATTTTTCATAATTTTTACGAAGCTCTTCGTTGTAATTATTTAATTTCGAGTTTTCTTCTTCAAGTTCGGCTATGCGCTGGTCTTTATCTTTTACGGCTTGGCGCAATTCTTCCAAATGCGGGCCCCAATTCTTTAAAACCGTTTTGTGTTGAATTAATAACTCCTCACGGCTGTTGTATAAGCTCATATACATGGATACTAGGGCAGGCTTTTTTATGTCGTTTAAACTTGCAAATAATTCGTCTTTGTTCATAACTCCTCCTACTCATAAATACCTAAATTGACTTTTTCTTGTAACCTTTCGAACAACTCATCAATTATAAATTCTTTGTCGCAAAGGCAGTCCTTCCAGTCTCGCTCATCATGCTCTCCGCCATTTTCCTTTTCATCAATGCGTTCAACTGCAACCACAAACAATTCCGTTAAAACATCTTTGGGTAATTCATCAATCCGTAGCTTATTTTTAGAAAAAGAATCTCGCAATTCTATAACTCGATTTTTGTTTTTAAATTTTGGTTTGTCAGAAATACTACACATTTTTAAACTCCTATGCATCATTTACTCCATTATCACAATTGCAGAGACCAACCGATGTAAATATATCTTCTAATTTCATAATTCCTCCTAACGATTGCATTCGCTATATAATGCGTCAATTTTGTCCGTTAGCCATTCTGCATTTGGATGACTTTTTCCGTGCAACCAGTTGTTTAAACGTGAGGGAATAACACCTATGTGCTTGGCCAGCCTATTTTGCGTCCAACGCTTTTTTTTGAGAATTTGCCTTAATTTTTCTTCTAAAATCATAAATTTGCCTCCATTTTTTGAATTTTTAAAAAATTTTTTTAATTTTTTGTTGTTTTTCAAAATTTTTGAATGTTTGAAAATTTTGAAGTTTTTTGCAATTTTGAAACGCCAACAAGTTGGCGTTTGTTAATGAAATTAAAATCAAAAGCAATGTGTCAGCACAAATCGGCATTCTGCCTGATATTGTGTCTGCCACTTATTGCTATTTTGATTTTTAAAGATTAATATCTAAAGATATTAACCAGCAGGCTTCGCGTTTTCTGATTCAACTTCACCTGTTAACAATTTTTTGTCAACATTCTCAGTTGGCGGCAATTGTTTGGCGGAGTTTATTGGAATTCGTGCATTGGTGTTTCTTTTAACGTTTCGCAATTCGGCAAGCGTTTTGTTAACCGAAGCAATCTCTTTTTTCCTTTGCGCTTTGTCTTTTGTTTTTAAAAGGCCCAAATGCTTATGGAATAAAGACATTATGCATTTCTTTAACTTTTTTCTGTCTCTATTAGTTAAATTAGGCACTTCTTCCAATTTGCCTAATTCATCATAAAAATACTCTGTGCATTCTTTGAAATCGGCAAAAATAGGGACTAAATCTTGTATATTGTCTAGGTTATCTTCGTTATGCAACTTTTTCCTCCTTTGCAAGCTTCTTTTTATAATTACGCCAAGAAGCAGGCTTTTCGCCAAATGTATTGCTATAATCGTAATAATCAAAATCTCCATCATATTCTTCTATTGTCACTGCAAAGTTGTTAGGGTCATAAAAATTTCGTATGTCTCCAACAAATTCGTCTTTAATTTTTTTGCCAACTGTTTTATCACTTTTATAGGCCTCAACCTCTTCATATGTTTCAAATTCTCGGCCATAAAACGTTGTTTTAATAAGTTTGCCGTCTATGAATCTATCCGATTTCCTTTTTCTGCCGTTCACTAAAAAAGTGTGTATTGATTTTTCAATCAGCACAATTCTGTCCGCTGTTTCGCGTATATCTTTGTGCAATCTCACATCACGTTGCGTAATGCAGTAAATATCTAGGAATATGTGGCCTCTAAGCTCAAAGGCTTGGGTTACCCATGGCGGCAAATCTTTGTCTCCCTTGCTGTCAAAATATTTTTGGGCCTCGTCAAAAACGTACACGCCATAGGGGATAAGCCTTTTTGTTTTGTGATATTTATTTGGCACACCAAAATCAAAACCCGAAATAGGGTAACTTGACATTGTGGGGTATCTGCGATGGATATCAATATTGGCAGACACAACATGCCTTTGCGGTGGTAAACTTAAATTGGTGTTGTATCTTCTATTAAAATCTTTTATATACCTTACCGCTGCATAATATTTGCTGTTAAAATATTTTAAATCGTTTTGAATAATCTGAGCCACCACCCAAGATGTTTTACCACGCCTTGGTTTTCCTATAACATGTGTAAATGCCATTTTTACCTCTTAATTAAATGCAAAGCGCAAATGAGATTGAAATATTAGAACCGATAGGGTTTAATTCAGAATCAGGAACGCTATACATACTTCCTACAAAAAATGCTTTTGTAGATGACTCTATTTCAGCCATAGTTCGTAGCCACCAGCTACAGCCGTCGTCGCGCCCACCGGGATGTTCTGTTTTAACTTGATTTTCATAGGAATGATAAGCTTTCCATAAAAATAGTCCAATAGAATCCTCGTATTCTGCACTAAAACGTCTGTCGCCGATGAAATTTTTATAATATTCATATTGTGTACCTTCAAAAGCGCTTAAAATTGGCACCGTAGAGTCATCTCCCGGGTAACAAGTTTCAGAAAACACTTCTGGGGTAGCCAATAAAAATAATTCGTCACTTACAGTCCCTATAATATTCTCGGTAGTTATATATTTTTTATCTACAGGTTTAATAAGCTTTTGCAAATCCGCAGGTAAACCAGCTTTTATTGTAGGCAAAGTTGTTGTACGCATTTCTACAGTTGACCAGTCACCTTTAAATTGTCCATCATTGGCGAATTTGTAACCATTATATGCTTTACCTCCGTCGGTAGTAGTAGGCATGCCACCTGCTAATTGTAGAGTAATACCAGCTTTTGTTTTGTGGTCGCTAGATAAATAATCATGGTTAAAGCCTATAATCATTAGATAGCCGTCATCGGCCACATTAACATCGGTTTCAGAAATGGTTATTTCCTTTTTGTCGCCAATTTTCCAACCAAAAGTTGCTTCAACTTCAGCTGTGGTTAAATTGTTAGTTGAAATATATTTGCTGACATCCGCAATTGTATCCCAGTCATTTAAGCCAAATGTGGCATTAACATTGGCCGGTTTACTGGTGCCAGCAATATTGCTTGGCGGAGTTTCTGCAGCGTTGGCTTGACCAAACCAATCGTTGCCGTTTTTTCTATCGTAAACATAAAAGCCAACTATTCCGCCAAGAGCTAATAACAAGCTTGTTAATATAACAATAGAAAATATTAAAATTCTTTTTTTCATTTTTCCTCCTTAAAATTTTTGTTTTACGCCACAAGGGCGGATATTAAATTGTTTTATTAAATACACAAGCAGAACGACACGCCGTAAGCGATATCGGCAAAAGTCCAGCAGGCACATCCCATGAAGATATTGGCAAATCCTTGGACAGATTCAACATTAGGCGAACGCAGTGACCAATAGTTACAATTTTTAACTAAGGCCCTTATTCCATTATCCCAAGGGTCGGCGTCGCCGATAAGATTTTTATAATAATCATATTGCGAGCCTTCGCTTTTAAACGCAGCGGCGTTGTTTCTTATGTTTCTTTCAATGCTGTTTTCAATTGCCGTAGGCGATACAATCTCGCCATAGGCACAAAGCCACAATTTGTCACTCGACGTTGTTATTGCTGTGGACTCATTTCCGACAGTTGTTTTTTTGTCTACGGTCTTAATAACTTTTTGCAAATCGGCAGGAAGTTGTGATAATAGCGTTGCCATTGTGTTTGTACGCATTTCGCTTTTATCCCAACCGCCGGCATTTGTGTCTGTCGAGTTCATTGAGTAAGTCGTTGACAAGCAGTCTTTCATGCCCAAGCTGATTCCAGCTTTACCGCTGCCGTCAGATAAATCATCGTGGTTAAAACCAAGTATCAATAACGTTATTGTTTCCACGTTTACCGTGGTGTCTTTTTCATCACCAATGTGCCAATCAAAAGTTGCTTCAATTTCAGCTGTGGTTAAATTGTTATTTGAAATGTACTCACTGACATCTGCAATTGTATCCCAGTCATTTAAGCCAAAAGTGGGGTTAACATCTAAGTTGTTTAAAACTATAACTATTTTAATTTCAGTTATGTTTTCCCAGCTTAATTGCAGGGCTCCGTCTTGGGAATTATCAGTGTAGCTGCCGTCGGTGTCAACTTCCATTGACATACTTGAGCACACTGCAGAGTCTGAATTAACTTTTAAGTCAATTGTCATTTCGTCATTTTTGCTAACTTTAATCACGTCTCCATAATTGTAAGAATCACTTAAAGTTGTAAGTGTACCAGTTAACTCATATTCTGCGGGCAGAGATGTTTTTATATTTTTTAATTCGTTTTGTATATCAAGGTCCAAAACAACGTAGTTATATTTTGCCTCAAAAGTAACATTGTCTTTTACTGTGTATTGGCCTGAATAAAGCTCATCGCCAATGTACCAGCCCCCAAACCATTTGTTGTCGGCTTCGGGCAGAGTAATAACGGTATCTTTTTGATGAACGGATAAAATTGTTTTATCGTCGTATTTAAATGTTAAAGTGGCATAGTTGGATAAATCCCCATTGCTATAAGTTAAATAATCACTAGTATTATAATTTGTTGGCTTAACTGTAACAATAAACGTGTTCTTATTTAAATAATAGTGCCAATATTTAACCGCATTTTCGCCGCCTTTGGTGGAAATATTTATTAATGTGCTGTTTGTGTAGAATGCAAATTTTATGGATAATGTATCTTCTATAATTTCGTACATTTGTCTATCATAAAATTTATAGGTGTAATCAGCCATTACGTAGTCTTGCGCATTCTCAACATAGTCACAAGGCATGTTGTTTACATAAACGCCGTAAACTGTGTCTTTATCCAGCTGCATTACTTCATTTATAATTATATCTGCCGAATAAATGTTGTCGCCATCTTCTTTTAACTCAATGTTTTTAAATTCATAATTTAACTCGTTAACAACAACTTCATTCGGGTTAAATATGCCCGTTAGCGCGCCATATATTCCGCCATGTGCATTGTAATAGTAGTAAAGCTGCACGCCGCTATAAGTAGTTAAGGCAATCATGGCAACAGTAAATAGAATTAAAAGAACGTATTTGCCGCCACTTTTAAAGTATTTTATACAATACACTAAAGCAACTATAAGGCCAACAATTATGGCCATTATAAACCAAAATTTTGGCATTCCTAACATTGTTAAGAAGCTATCAGTGCCAAATAATTTTGCTATCATAATGACACCTCACTTTTAACCACATCTCCGTTTTTGGTTTCCAAAGTGTGAATTTCTTTATTTTTAAACAACTCCAAATGGCTGTCAGCTGTAAAGCCAACAAAATTGATGTTTTGCTTTTTGTAATAATCTAAGTCAATTTCAACTCGCAAGAAGATTACATCTGCAATATCTATATATTTGGCAACAAAATCATCTCTTAATTTAAGGGCGTAGTTGTTATCTGCAACCTTAACTAAATCAAAAGCTTTGTTCCCAGCTGTAATAACTGTTCTTCCAATGTAATAGTCGTCGCTGGCGTAGTCACCTGATAAATTGAAATTGGCATTGCCGCCAACGCAATTAAACAAGCTGTCGGTGGCTTTTTGCACTTTATTGGCAGATTTATTAACCATGATTGAATAGTATGAGCGAATGTCTTTTGAAATTGATTTAGCTTTATCTAAGTTAACTTTTTCGTTGTATGTGGCACTGCCTTCATCATACTCATAGTAATCGAACAAATCGCCAAATTCAAAAATGTGTGGGCTTTTCGTTCCGTTTTCTACCGTACTTAAAGCGTTATATAACAAATAGCAGAAGTAATAAACGTCACTAGAATAATAGAAATCATGTTTCCAGTCCATCAATGATGCGCTGGTGTCTTTCCAATAAGTGGTGTAAGCATAATTGTTAATGGTAGTTCCATAACCAATATCATGGCCCTTAAACGCCATTAAATAAGTATCTTCGCCTAAAGTTATTTTAAATCGGCTGTTTTGGTTAAACGGATTGGTGGAATTTTGCACACTCTCATAATTGTCGCCCGACATGTAGTTATATGTATTTTGGCCTAAATAGCCGTCAAGGTAAATAGAGTAGGTGCCCTCTGTAAACGCAGCCCAACCGCGTATATCGGTTGTTAGCCAATGGGAGCGGTTATCGTCCATAACAAATGGAAATTGAATTGTGCCAGTATTGTCGGCCATAAATTGTAAGCCTTGGCTGAAGAATGCAGTTTTGTTTTCGTCAAGCAGATAATTGAATTTAACCTCAAACATATCTGCCATGTAGTTGACCTCTACAAAATAGTCGGTATCGCCGTCTTCTAATTTTTGCAGGCCAACTTCAAACGTGTTGGCAACAATTTTCTCATTGCCAAGGAAAGAAATACCTAGATACCAAACATTTATACCTAGACATACAATTAACAACAAAACTGCAATGGCAATACCGAACTTCTTCAATTTCGACATATTAACTCCTAATTTAATAATTTAAACGCGTCATTTAATGAAATGCATTGCTTTTAGCCATTCAGTCCATTGTTCAACGAAGGTAATATTGTGGCTATGTGCAACAACCAAGCTAATTATTACCGTGGCAAGAACAAGGGCCAATATGGTGCAAAATATGATAAGCAAGGCTTTTTCAAATTTTGTCATAGATTCCTCCTTAAATTTTTATTTTCAAACTCTTGTTTGAATTGCAAATATTGTTTTTCTTTTTCAACCCGATGCTGAGTGGCAAAAAACACGTTGGATAATGTTTTATCCGTCGGCGTCCAATCAGACCACGGCCAACCTTTGCGCACTAATTCGTCGGCTTTTTTCCAGTTTATTTTTGTGCCAGCTTGCACAATGGCCCCAATTATGTATGCCGGGCGATTGTTTATATCATCCCTAAAGGCAATAGAGCTGGCAATACTGGTAAACTCGTTTTCAGTTAAATTTAACACTAAATCTGAAAAAGGATTGTTTTTGTCGTATGTTACCATATCATATTTAAAGCCCAACAATGAATTAGATTGCTTTAACGCTTCGATTATAGTATCAACAATCTCAATGCCGGCATTGTGCAGCTTGCCGGATGTATTCCACTTAAAAAACTCCCTAAACAACAAGTTAGTATAGTGTGCACGGCTTTTATCGTCATATATCGGCGCTCGTTCGGATTCTTTCAACCTATCATAATTTGAAAAAATGGTATAATTATCAATTTCCTCGCGCACGCGCGCGCTTTTAGATATATAATTATTATTTTTATTTTCTTTACTAACTAAAACTAAAGTATATAATCCTTTAGTATAATTAATATTAGGGGTCGAATTTAGGGTGTTTTGACCGTTAATTTCCGCGAAGTGGAAAATTTTTTCCAGTTCTTGGACGTTGGTTTGACCTTCATCAACTTTTGTAATTTTTTGAACAGTGTTTTGAACATAATCTTGCGTATTTATAACAAAAATGGCATTTTTGGCTTGTTTATATCTTCCAACAAATATAATGCCATTGTCTTTAAGCTCTTTAATGTAAGTTCTAACAGTGCGCTCGGTTACACCTTTATCAAGGCGGCATGCAAAAAATGTATTGTTTTCAATACATACGCCGTTATTTTGATTTTCCAAGATTAAAGCATAAAGAAATTTGGCATTAAGGCTTAAATTGTTATTTCTAACAATGTAATCTGGTATAACCATTAAAACTCCTTACATTAAACAAAATTCTTTGTCATTTGCAACTAAAATTAAATCCGCATGTAAATACATGCGCTTTGCATTTTTGTAAACATAGAACGCATTTTTGGATGAAACATTAATTTCTTTAATTTCACCATTATTGTCTGCATATCTCACAATTAGCATTTTTAACCTCCAAACACTGCAAAAATGCAGTGTTTTGCTTATTTTTTAGCAAGTTTGGTGTAAACACGACCAGTTTTATCAACAATATAAAGTTCGTTTGGTAGGCCCTTTTTTGCAGCTGTAGTTCTCTTTGCAGCTGGTTTTGTGGCTTTCTTGGCTGTTTTTCTAACTGCTGTTTTCTTAGCTGCAGGTTTTACAGCTTTCTTTGCCGTGGTCCTAGCTTTAGTTTTTTGGGCGGTTTTCTTTGTTTTTTTAAACATTTGGTGCTTCCTCCTTTTTCTTTAATTTTTTATATTCACCGTACAATTGCCAGCGAATACCGTGTTTTTTGGTTGAATCATCATATCCAACAAAAGGTGTAACACTAACTTTATTGCGGCGCAAATTACCAAGTCTAGCGCTAAAATCTGCAAACGATGTGGGGAATTCATTGTTTGTCTTGGTAATTCTTAACCAAAAGTGAGTGGGAATTTCCATTTATTTGCCTCCAATAGGTAATTCGATTTGACCTTGCAGAATTTTGTTAAGCTCAAATTCTTTTTTTTGTTTTGCATTCAACAGCTCGCGCAGGGCTTTAACATCTTTTCTTAAGCTTGCATTGTCTTTAACAACCAATATGTAATCTCGCTGCAGCTGTTGGTGCTCTTTGGCTAAATCGCGGTATTTTTCTTGCAAAATCTCTAAATTTTCCATTAAAATGGTCCTTTTTTTGTAAAAATTTTTAAAATTTGTATTGACAAGTCGAAAATTTAGTGTTATACTTCCACAAAGATTAGTCCTGTGGAGTTAATGACTTCCGCCCGTGGCTATCTAAAAGGCTCATAGCGTAACAGGTTATAAGTTCAAATTATAATTCTGTGCTAGGCGAGCACCCGCCTTGAAAGTCTTGGCATTGAGTAGAGTGGTTTAATCTCTACTTTTTTCTTTTCCAAAATTTATTGTACTTTTTCCTATTTTCACTAGAAAATTTTGAATGTTCAATAACTTTGGTACGAATCTTTATTGCTTCACTCTCCGGTAACTTAGTAGAGTTTTTGGTGATTCTAAATTTTTGATTTACTTTAATCGGCTTCTGTTCGTTATCTTCGATTTCGATATTGTGTCGGTAATATTGAATTCCATATTTCTTGTATTCTGTAGTATTCGGTGTGTTTTTCGTGCTGCCGGGCACAATTACTAATTCTTGTTTGGAGTTTTTATCCACAACAATTGCTGGGCGGCTTTTTGATTTCGGTTTGTCTTTTTTCTCGTGTGGCAAATAGATATCATTTGTCTCTAATGTTTGTCCAATCTTAACATCAATTTTTGGCTTAATTTTATTGGCTTTTTGTTTGGTGTTTTTCATTTAAACTCCTATAATTTTGGTTTAATGATTGTTGAATTAACTTTTTCTGTGGCAACCAACGTGTTGGCCGATAACCTTCTTCGGCTATTGACAGTTTTGCCTTCAAAATTTTTATATTGAATGCCAATGGATAAGGTTTTGCCATTTTTTGAAGGTAATACACTGGTAACTTTTTCTCTGCCACCAAAATTCCAAATAAGAACATCATTAGGCTTAAGTTCTTTTGCTTTGACGGCATTGTGCCAACCAATCGATTGCAATCTTATCTTTTCCACAACTCCTCCTAAGTGCTGGCTTGCAGATTTGCACTGCATAAGGCTTTTTCCTAGCCAACAACAGGAACGTTGTGATTTGCCGGCTCCACAACGTTCAATCATCCGCCTGCTTTTTAACTTTGGCCATAAGTTTATGCAGCAGTTCACATAGCCCTCGCCAAGACTCGAACTTGGCCCGGCGCGACCGTTTGCTTCCATTAAGGGCATGACCGCCATTGCTGGCGGGAAGGGGAAAATTGTAATTGATTGATTGCTAAGCCGATTTTAAGGCTCTTCCCTTAATCTCGGCATGTATGGCGCACTAGGGGTGCATGCGCCACGGAGTTTTTAAAAGCCAATTTTAAGCTTTAGGCTCAATCTCGGCATGTATGGCGCACACGAAATGGGAGAAAAATGCGCCATATTCCTTTGTTTGTCGAATACAAAGGAGGTTGTATTTACATTATCAATGTAAATTTATAATTAATTTTACGAATACAACATAAAATGTCAAGCAATTTTACGGTAATTTTGTAAAATTTTAAAAATTTTTTTATTATTCATTGTTTTTTTACATCAGAGTGGTAAAATTCAAATGTCGAATACAAAAGGAGGTTTTTTATGAATTTAAAATCATTTAGACAAAAATTGGGAATATCACAAAGGGAATTATCTGAAAAATTAGAAATTCCAATTACGACATTATTCAGTTATGAACAAGGCACCTGCCGTCCAAGCATTGACGCGTTAATTAAGATTGCTGATTTTTACAATGTATCGCTAGATGAATTGGTGGGGAGAGATAGCGATACAGTAAATCTTAAGTTCTTAGACGAAAATGAAGCTTACTTAATTAAAAAGATTTTAAAAATGAATCAGCTTGAATTGTCAAAAACACGGGCCTATATTACAGGATTGTTGGAGGAGTAATGAAGTTAAAAGAATTGCGACAAAAACTAAATTTGTCTCAAAGTGAAGTTGCTAAAAAACTGGGTATGCCACAAACAACTTTTTATTATTATGAGGCCGGCAGAAATGACCCAAGCATTGAAACTCTTATAAAAATAGCAGATTTCTTTAATGTGAGCATTGACGAATTGGTTGGCCGCGAAACTGAAGTTATTAATTTAAAGTTCTTAGATGATAACGAGGCCTATTTAATTAAAAAGATTTTAAAAATGAATCAGCTTGAATTGGCAAAAACGCGAGCTTATGTTACCGGCCTAACGGAGGATTAGCCCGGTGGAAAGCGTAGAATACGAAAAGATTTTTGAATTTTTAAAAAACAAAACGAAAGGTTAGAGTACATCCGGGCAGAAAATGAAATCTATCAGGCCTACATTAAAGGCAAAATAGATAAAGAAGATATAAAAAGCGGGAAAACAAGGTCAAATTATTTTGGAATGTCCTTAATTCAATCAAAAGGAGAAAAGGACATTATGAAAAACATTAGACAAAGAGTAGATGGCAGATGGGAATGGCGTAAAATGACCAATGGCGTAAGGCAAGCCATTATCAAACCTACCCAAAGAGAGCTTATTGCGGCTCTAAGACGTTTAAAACAAGACAAATATATTTATGCTTCTTCTAACTCGGTCAGAAGATATACGCTTATTGACTGGTGTTATTATTGGGCGGATACCTATAAAAACAACAATCGAATAAAAGCAAGAACAATAAATGAAATCAAGCGATATTTTAAAAACCATATCGACAACACCGAAATTGCCAAAATTTATATAAATAGTTTAACAACGGACATGTTACAAAACTTTTTTAACAAAATGAAACCATCAAGGACAAAAGAACTCGTTATCCTTTATGTTAAGGCCGCGTTGAAAAAGGCTAAGGGTTTAAACCTAATTAAACAAGATTTGTTTGAAGAGTTTGTTGCAGACGCAAAACAATCAAACATAGACCCTCCATTTACATATGATGAACAAGTTAGGATACTTGAGGCCCTAAAGGGAAAACCTATTGAACATGTAATAATGTTTTATCTGCTAACTGGCGTAAGGAAAAATGAGAGACCGCAAACAAAAGACGAGTTGTTAAAAGCATTAGATTGTGAAAATAATTTGTTAAAAATTAAGTGTGAAAAGAAAAGATTTAATAAAACGGTGTATAGATACATCGATTTGAGTCCTGCAGCAACGAAATATATAGAATCACATGCCAATGAAATTTGTAAATTAAGCAGCGGACAGGTTTATAAGCAGTTTATGAAATTATTAAACACACTAAACATAAAAGGCAAATTACACACATTAAGACACACTTTTACAACCAATCACTGGTATCTTGGCAACCCGGATAAATTAATAAGTTCATGGTTAGGGCATGAAACTGTGGATTTAACACAAAAAGTATACATTTTTATAGATAGGACAATAAAAAAAGAAAAGATTTTAAATCTTTACGGAGAATTATATTATTTATTTAAATAATATATATCAAAAGTTTGACCCCAAATTTGACCCCAAAAATTGGGCAAAAAACACAAAAAATGCCACTTTTTCAAAAAATTGAAAAGTGGCTAAATCACCTATAAAATAGTTTTTTGTTTGGTGGACCGCCGGGGACTCGAACCCCGGACCCACTGATTAAGAGTCAGTTGCTCTACCAACTGAGCTAGCGGTCCATTTAAAACTTTAATATTATATCAATATTTAATTTGGATGTCAATAGATTTTGATAATTTGTTGCTAATTTTTATTTTGCCACAAAACATTTTGCTAATAAAAAATTAAATTGTTGCTTATATTTCGACATTAATTTACATACAATAGTTCTATGAAAAAAACAATTGTGTTTACTGGTGGCGGAACATTGGGGCATGTTATGCCTAACATGTATTTGATTGACGAATTAAAAAACGATTATGACATTTTTTACATAGGCAGCAATGGCATTGAGAAAGAAAAAGCTTCACAGGTGGCGGAATATTTTCCAATTTCTGCCATAAAACTGGTTAGGGGTAAAATATTTGTTAATTTAAAAATTCCTTTTGTGTTGTTTAAAGCAATTAAAGAAGCAAAAAGGGCCTTAAAAGCTATTGGGCCAAATGTGGTGTTTTCAAAGGGTGGATATGTGGCTTTGCCAGTTTGCATTGCGGCAAAAATGCTAAAAATACCCGTTGTTGCGCACGAAAGTGACTATTCCTTTGGCCTTGCCAATAAAATTATTTTAAAAACTTGCAACACAATGTGCGTTAATTTTAAAAATTTGGAAGGAAAAAATAAAAAAATTGTTTACACTGGGCCAATTTTTAGTGCAGACTTTGAAAAGACAAGCAAAAACAAGGGCGGTTTAAAGTTAGACGATAATAAGCCAACATTGTTGATTGTTGGGGGCTCGCTTGGCTCACAAAAGATTAACGATATGATTTTTCCTATAATTAAAGATTTACTTTTAAATTTTAATATTATTCACATAACAGGCAAAGGCAATTTAAAAATAAAATCGTATGATAATTACAACGCAATTGAACAAACTGATGACATGGTTAATTTATACAATTTATCTAACTTTGTTTTGGGTAGAAGCGGGGCAGGGGTAACTGCTGAATGCTTTTACAAAAAGTTGCCCATGATACTCATTCCGCTTGAAAATAAAGCCACGCGGGGCGACCAACTTTTAAACGCAAAATATTATGAAAATTTGGGTGTGGCAACAATATTGCATGAAACAGATTTAACACCAACAAACCTTTTAAAAACCATTAAATCATTTTACAAACAAATTAACAATTTAAAGGGAAAATATAAAAATTTAAATGCAACTAACGGTCGCCAAAAAATAATTGATTTAATAAAAAAATATTAAAAAACACAAAATTTTTGTGTTTTTTATTTAAATTTTTTTAATTTTATAAAATTTTTAGCAGTTTTTTGTATTCTGCTTCGGCACTAATGAATATGCTTTGTGCCTCGTCTTTAGTTGCCGTTTTAAGGTTTTTTAATTTTGGCTTGCCCCAAATGTTAAACACGGCTGGGCCAACCCATTGCGAATTGGTTTTGCTAGCATTAACAAACATTGCCTTAATTATGTTTAAGCTTGCTTTTTTAGCGGGCGGAAAAATTAATTTTATGCCAATTTTAATTAGCCAATTAATTGCTTTGGGGTAATGATTGGTCATATTAGTTAAAGTTATGCCGGGGTGGGCAAGGGTTAGGCTGGCGCATGATTCGTTTTCAAAAAGTTTAAACAGCACATAGGTTAAATATCGCTTTGAATTGCCGTAAACTTTGCTGCTTTTTTTGCGGTTTAAAAATTGAATATCTGCCGCATCAGATTTTGAATAATTGTGGGCAATGCTTGATGTGGCAATAACTTTGCCATTTGTTGCCCTTAAAGTTGGCAAAAGTTCTTTTGTTATGTAATATTGCATAAGGAAGTTAACTTGAAAAATGTTATCGTAACCCAAACTTGTTTTTTCTCGCTTAACATTGTAAATGCCGGCATTTAAAATTAAATAGCTAATTTGCATGCTTTTTAACTTTTCGAATGCCATTTTAACGCTATCAAAATTTAATAAATCAGTTTTAATAAAACTAATTTTGGCATTGGGGTAAAGGGCTGTTAATTCAGCAATTTGTGCCGCCGATTTATCTTCATTTCTATCAAGCAAAACTAATTCCGCATTAAGCTCACACAAAAACTGGCAGATATTTCTTCCCAACCCGCCAGTAGACCCGGTTATTGCAACAATTTTACCAGATAATTCTTTTGTGTTTTTGCTAAGCCATTTTTTGTAATTCATAATATTATTATAACATAATTACAAATTAAAAGAAAACTATTATAAAAATTAACTTTTTTAATAAAATAAGTTATGAAACAACAAACAAAAATTATAATTTCAATTGCATCAATCATTTTGGTGGCGGTGATGGGTAGCATTTTTGTTGCAATTGGCATGCCGTGGTTTAAAAGTTTAATAAAGCCCAGCCAATTTGTGCCTTCGTTTGTAATCCCCATTGTGTGGACAATAATTTATGTTTCACTTGGCGTAATTTTATTTAATTGGTTAAAAACTGAAAATTTGCCCAAAAGCGTTACAACACTTTTAATTATTAACGGAATTTTAAATGTTCTTTGGTGCTTGGTGTTTTTTACGCTAAAACAAACTCAGTTGGGCAACATAATAATATTAATAAATTTGTATTTTGGCGCATATTTAATTTACGCAATATCTAAATATAAAAAACTTTGTTCAATAATTTTAACATTATATCCAATTTGGCTTTTAATTGCTTCAAGCCTTAACACCGCCTTATGGATTTTAAATTAAATATAAATTAATTGATTTTGTTTTCATTTTGTGTTATACTCCTTATGAGGAACAAAAATGGAATTTGTAAATCTTTGCCAAAATTATGATGCGCAAAAAGTTGAAGCGTATAAAGCTGTGCAAGAATCCGAAATTAAGCAGTATTTAGAATTTGTTTTATCTTTGGTTAAAGATCAGAGAATTAAAGACAAAATAACTACAAATTTTAATAATATTGTTGTATATATTCTTGATAAAATGTCCACTGAAGTGCCAAGAAATTTTTATGGTAAAAATAGTCCAACTAAAATTGCTCGTGCCGCTGCATTTGTTAGGGAACAAATTAAAAATGAGGCAAATGGAGTGGTGTTCGACACTGTTACAAATGGCATTGGGTTAAGAATACAAGAAAAGAATCAAGGGGCAGCTTTTCACGAACTAAACCACGTGATATCAAGTGATCCTGTAGCGATACAAGAGGATGGGGCTTTATATAAAGATGGAATGAAGGTGGCCAAGTTGAATCTCGCACAAGATAAATATGAAGCTCTAACAGGGAATTTGATAAATGAGAGCCTTACAGATGCTATTTCATATCACTATTACAAGCAAAACAATAAGCGCTATACAGATGATAAAGGAAACATCATTCCTTATAGGACAGCCTATGACAGCGTTAGATTGTTTTCAACAATTTTATTAGGCGAAAATTTGTCAAATCAAAAGCTATTAAATGCATACTTTGGCAGTGTTGATGATTTAAAAATATTTGTTCAAGAATTCGATAGTGTTGTCAATCAACCAAACATATCTTTTAAAGAGATTTTAAAAAACGGTTTTGAATATAAAGATTCCGTTGGGAATATAACTTTCTCTGATGCGCAATTAATTAGGCTCGCTTGCATTTATAGGGCTAATATGTGCAAAACAATAGAACAATTAGAAAAAGAAGAACAATTTATTAAATCAGTCGGCATTGATATAGAGGAAAAGCATATTAAATCAATTTTCGAAAATGCACGCAGCCAAATTGCAACTGAATCTTTTAATTTATAAAATTTAAAAACAAAAACTCAAAATATTTAATTGAGTTTTTTATTATATTCAATTTATGCATTATATAATTTGCCAAAAAGTTCAAATAAAAATTCAAGGAAAATTTTTCAAAAATTTTTGTAAAAACACTTGTTTTTTTGTTTTATATGGTGTATAATACAAAAGTCTTAGCGGCAATTTACTTACATTTTTATCAATTTGGTTCATTAGCTCAGTTGGTAGAGCACATGACTTTTAATCATGGTGTCCCGGGTTCAAGTCCCGGATGAGCCACCAACGCCTTACCATAGGTTTGGCTCATTTGCAAATGATTTTGCAAATTGAATACACAGTTTGCAATCGTGCGGATGTGGCGAAATTGGCAGACGCGCTAGACTTAGGATCTAGTGGGTGACCGTGGGGGTTCAAGTCCCTTCATCCGCACCATGCCTAAAGCGCCTAACATTCGCGTTAAGGCGTTTTTTGTTTGATTTACAAACGATAACAAAGGGCAGAATAAGTTAAAAATGTAATCCTTTTCAAAGGAGGATTATTAGGGGGAAAAGATGGTTTGCCCCCTAATAGATGACCGAAATTTCGGCCATTAAAAGAGTTTGTGAAATTTCACAAACGATAAAGCACTATTTACACCTTAAGGGAAAAGGAGCAATGAGGGAAAAACAATTTATTGGTTGTCCCTCATAGATGTGGGCAATTTGCCCATAAAAGAAGGGTGCACACACTTGTGCACACGATAAAAGAGGGCAGAATTGCCCACGGTGGGGTATCGCCAAGCGGTAAGGCACAAGACTTTGACTCTTGCACGCGGTAGTTCGAATCTACCTACCCCAGCCACTCGCAACCTGCGCATTTGCCAGTTTGTGCGTTCCACTTCACAAACGTTAGGCCTTTTGCTTGGTTGCTCGTTCCTATGAGGGACAACCAGCGAGCAGTTTTCCCTCATTACTCCTTTTCCGTTATAAAAGGATGGTTTTAATTTATGGGGCAGAATTGCCCACCGTGGTGGATATAGTTCAGTTGGTAGAGCGCCAGATTGTGGATCTGGTTGTCGTGGGTTCGAGTCCCTCTATCCACCCCATATTATCTGCGGGTGTAGCTCAATGGTAGAGCGCTAGCCTTCCAAGCTAGTTACGAGGGTTCGATTCCCTTCACCCGCTCCAGCGTTGCGACCTGCGTTTATTCTTAATAATTTTATGAATAAAATTATTTTCGTCTTTTGCTTGGTCGCAACTTTTATGAGGGACAACCAATAAATTGTTTTTCCCTCATGACACCTTTTCCTTTTAATAAGGATTTATTTAAATCTATAAAGGAAACAACAATTTTTTATGCGTTAATAGCTCAGTTGGATAGAGCATCGCCCTTCTAAGGCGGGGGTCGGGGGTTCGAATCCCTCTTGACGCACCACCACGTCGCAGGCTGCACCTTTGCTAAATTGCTCACAAGTTCGCAATTGTAAGCCTAGGTTTGCCTGCTCCTTTACTTTTAAAGAGCACTGCGTTAACTCTTTAAAAGTTTTTTTGTCTATTGCGCGGCTGCACTTTTGCCAAATTGCTCGTTAACTCGCAATTGTAAGCAAGATAACTCTATTGCGACATTCGTCTTATGAGGGCCCCAAGTGGCGGGCACTCCTTTTGCTTGGCTAAAATTCCAAAGGGGGATATTTTTACGCTGCTAATCCTCTTGAATTGTACGTATTTAAACAATGAGTTCGTGCAGTTTTTTTATAATAATTGCTTTGGAATATATTTTTAAATATGATATAATAGCACAAGGAGAACTAAATGGAATATCCAATTTTAATGAATTACAACGGTAAAAACGAAATTGTTACCCCGCAAACTTTTGCTTCACATGTGCCTGAAGAATTTAAAAACGTTGAAAAAATAAAGAATAAAGGCATTCATAAAGCATTTATAATTTTTTATGATGAGCCAAACGATAATGATTTTTTAAAAAAGCTTGAAGTTGTGTTTCTCTTTCATTCTGGCAGTGTTACCACAAAAGTGTTTGTGTATAAAAATGCGCTAATTGCGTTATCTCCTTTGGGTGCACCTGCTGCCGCTGCGTTAATGGAAGAGTTGTCAATTTTTGGAATAGATGAATTTGTTGCAATTGGTTCTGCTGGCTGTCTGGATAATGCTGTTAAGAATAAATTTGTTATTGTTAAAAAGGCTATAAGAGACGAAGGTCTTTCTTATCATTATTTAAAACCAAGCACATATGTCGCAACAGATAAAGATTTAAATTTAAAACTTGAAAAATTCTTAAACGAAAATGGTTTTAAATTTAAAAAATCTATCACTTGGACAACCGATGCCTATTATAGAGAAACGGATAAAAAACTTGCCATGGCAAAAAATTTGGGGGCGGTTGCCGTTGAAATGGAATGTGCAGCTTGGTGCGCGGTGGCAAAATATCGCGGATTAAAATTTGCACAACTTTTATATTTTAGCGACCTAGTTAAAACAAGCGGATGGGAAAGATATTTAAAACTAACAAAAGGCTATCATGATGATGGAAAAGATGTTATTGTTACAATTGTGAAAGACATGATTGATAAAAATTTTTAAAGTCATTTAAACTATTCTTGTGAACAAAAAACACCCAAAGTGGGTGTTTTTTTGATTTTGTTACATTTTATCCAAAATGTCTTGCCTCTTTTTGTTATATTCTTCTTCGGTTATAAGGTTTTGGTCCAGCATGGCTTTAAGTTCGGCAAGTTTTTCTTGTGTGCCGGCAGATTTAATTGCTTGGCGATGTTGTGCAACTTCCGTGTCCTCAACATAATCAAAACCTTCAATGGATTTTCCGCCTTTACGCCTTTCAACACGTCTTAAAATGCCCAACGAAATTGCAGTGAAAATTAGGGCAACAATTAAAATAGTTACAATTAGCCTATTTGCAAGGTAAGGGAAGAAGTCGAATGAAATGCCCGAATCGGTGTTAAAGCTTATGCAGAAGCAAAGGGAAGTTAAATAGAAGTCACAATACAAAACGCTTGCGTATAAAATTGATTGAAAGGCAATTAGGCGTGCCTTATATTTTATAACCGTGCTTGCAATTAGTGATGCAATGCCAAATTGAACGGAAATTACAAGCACAGCCTTCAAATAGTTTAAAGTTCCAATAGAATTTTCAATAGTTGCTGCCTCACCTTTGGCAATAAGGTTAACAATTAAAATAATAGCAATAATCCATAAAACTGCCATTAAAGCAATAAGCCCAAAGAACACAAAGCAAACAATTCTGTTCATTTTAAGTTGATATCGCTTTATCCAAGGCAAAATTAAACTTAAGCAAAAGCAAAGCACCGCAACAATCAGCAAAACAGTGATTGTGGCAGAATTTAGCCTAAAATAACCTTGAAACCCGAACACGAAGAGGGCAATAACCAAAGCAAAGCCAAGTATGGAAATTGTTTGCAAAAAGCTATAAATATTAAAGCCCTGTTTACCCATATTTTGGGTTTCATTTTTGTTTTTGTTAAATAACCCCATAAAAACTCCTTACTTAATATATAAAAATAGTAAACAATAATTTAATAATTGTCAAACAAAATTAACCATTATTTGGTTTTAAACATGTAAAAAAAATTCTAATATTTTTAGCAAATATTAAAAAATTTTGAAAAATTTGTTGAATTTAGGTGCAAAAATTTGAATTTTGTGGTAAAATAACAACAATTAAGCATAACTTTTGCGGGCTTTTGCTTTTAAAAATAGGGGAGTTTATGAAAATTTTATCACCAGAAAGCGCATCGGTTGATGTGGTTAAGGATGACATTTCTAGCAATGTTGGCAGGGATATTGAACTAAAAGAATATAACAGGCAGGGCAGGCTTTTACACACCTATGTGGGCACAATTAAACAAATTTTTGATAGCGTTTTTTTGGTTGAATGCCGTGCTCATGGTTATAAAATTAATAAATCGTTTTCTTATGTTGATGTTGCTATTGGCGAGTTTACTTACGAGCTTAAATAACCTTTTTTAAGGAGGGATATGATTTATTCTCAACATTTTATTGATGTTTTAAGAAAATTTTTTCCTTATAGCTCAACAATTGTGCAAAAAGCAATTGAAGGGGAAGATATTAACTTAGAATTAAATCATTTTATTAAAAGCAGCCAAACCGACCCCATTTTGGCACAATATTTGCAAGAAATGTTTGAACAAGAAATTTATAACAACTTGCAAAACAATTCTGGCACAGCGCTTTAATAAAACTTGTTATTTATGGCACCTTATGGTGCTTTTTTAGTTGACTTTATGTTTTTAGGCTGGTAAAATAATAAGCGAATTTAGTTTAATTAACTTTATTTTTAGCTAATCATAAATATAAAGGGGGAATTATGCTTGAAATTTCCAAAATTTGTAAAGAATATAAATTAAAAGACCAAGTTGTGCCAGCGCTAAAAGATGTTAGCGTTGTTTTTAGGCGCAGTGAATTCGTTTCAATTTTGGGGCCATCCGGTTGCGGAAAAACCACTTTGCTTAACATTATTGGAGGGCTGGATAGATACACTAGTGGTGACCTTATTATTGAAGGCATTTCCACCAAAAATTTTAAAGATAGAGATTGGGATAACTATCGCAACCACCGTGTGGGCTTCGTTTTTCAAAGTTATAATTTAATTCCGCACCAAACCGTGCTTGAAAATGTTGAATTGGCGCTAACCCTAAGCGGTGTTAAGAAAAAGGAACGCCGCAAACGTGCCATTGAAGTGCTTGAAAAAGTTGGGCTTAAAGACAAATTAAAATCTAAGCCTAATCAACTTTCGGGCGGGCAGATGCAAAGGGTGGCTATTGCGCGCGCCCTTGTTAACGACCCCGAAATTATTTTGGCAGACGAGCCAACCGGCGCCTTGGATAGCAAAACCAGTGTGCAAATTATGGAGCTTTTAAAAGAGGTTAGTAAGGACCGCTTGGTTATTATGGTTACCCATAACCCAGATTTGGCAACAAAATATTCTAACCGCATCATCCGTTTGCTTGATGGCGAACTTATTGAAGATAGCAAGCCTTACACCAAACAGAGCGCAGATAAAGAAATTTTAAAGCACAAAGCAAAGGAAGAAAAGCTTGAAGATAACGGCTTTAAAAAGACAAAAAAGAAAAAGCGCATGAGCGTGTTTACAGCAATGTTTTTAAGTTTTAAAAACTTGCTAACCAAAAAGGGCAGAACAATTATGGTGTCGTTTGCGGGCAGCATTGGCATAATTGGCATTGCGCTTATTTTGGCAGTTAGCGCCGGCATGACAAATTACATAAACAACATGCAAAACGAAAGTTTATCCAGCTATCCGGTGGCTGTTTCATCAATTGCCATTAATATGGACGAGGCGTTAAGGGTTATTGGCAACGGCGCAGATATTGAAAAGCAAAATGATAAAATAACCGTTTACAACCCCGCAAAAACGCTTATGACAATGGGGCAGTTTAATTATTTGGGTGAAATTGAAAAGCCAGACGGCACAAAAACCAGTTTTGTTGATTATGTTAACGATTATTATAGCGGCAATAAAAAAGAACAAATGCTTAACGACCTTGAAGTTAGTTACGCTAGCACAATGCACATACTAACCCAAACAAAAAATCTTATGGGGAAAGATGTTTATTTGCCAATTAACAACAAAGTGCAATACAGCGTTATGTCCGGCACAACAAGTTCACTTTTCTTTGAAGAACTTGGCAATAAAGACTATATTTTGTCCTTGTATAATGTGGAGTATGGGGAATATCCAACAACAAAAAATCAGGTGGCGTTAGTTGTGGGGGATAGTGGTGCACTTTCAATAGTTGAAATGCAGGCGCTTGGCTTGGAGTTTAAAATGGATTTGAAAACTCAGGAGTGTGACCCCGTTGAGTATAAGGATATTGTTGGCAAAAAGGTTTATAAATTAATTTATAACAACAGCTATTATAAAGAGAATGGCGAGCCTAATGTTGATTTTAACACAATTACCGACGCTACTGATGATGAAAATTTGGGCACTATGTTTGACGATGCACAGAATGAGGAATTAACAATTTCCTGCATCTTAAAACACAAAGAGGGTGTTACAGGCAGTTTGTTTTCAAATGGCATTATGTACACAAAGGCGTTGACAGAAGCGTATAGAGAAAACTGCCAAAACTCAAATGTTGTTTCCTTAGTTAAACAAACATTGTTGGATGGCGATAATTTAAAAGAAGATGTGTTAGAGAAAAACTTTAGTGAAGAGTTAAAACTGTTGCCCTATTCAGTAAACATAACTGAACTTACTGCTTATGACGAAAGTTATAAAAACATTTTTACTTATTCAACATTAACAGAAATGATCGCAGCGCTTAATGGTTATGAAGTAAGTTTAGCTCCAACACAACTTGTTGATTTATATCTTCAAATGTATGGCGCAAGCAGTGTGCCAACTGGTGTGTATTTTTATGCAAAAAGTTTTGAAGCAAAAGACGATATTATGGAAATGATTGCGGGCTGGAACAACTTGGGCTACACTTATGATATTTTGGCAACCGATAGTTCGGCAATGCTAACCAATATGATGGGTACTTTGGTAAACATCATTTCTTATGTGCTAATTGCATTTGCGGCAATCTCGCTTGTGGTTTCCAGCATTATGATAAGCATTATAACTTACACTTCAGTTATAGAGCGCACAAAGGAAATTGGCGTTCTTAGAAGTGTTGGTGCTTCCAAACACGATGTTTCCAACGTGTTTAATGCCGAAACAATAATAATTGGTTTGCTGGCGGGTGTAATTGGCGTGGTGGCGGCTGGGCTAATAACCATTCCAATAAGCCTAATTTTAGAGGGTTTAACTGGCATTTCTGGGCTTGCTGTGTTGCAACCTTTGCCTGCAATTGCACTAGTTGTAATAAGCGTGTTATTAACCTTTATTGCCGGGCTTGTTCCATCAAGAATTGCCGCCAAGAAAGACCCAGTTATTGCGTTAAGAACAGAATAAAAATTCCCACTTTTGTGGGATTTTTTCTTTAAAAAGGGCGTATTTTGTAAAATGATAAATTAATATAATTTTAACTTGACTATAACAAATAAAAGTGTTAACTTTTAACTATGAAATATAAATTTGCAAAACTTAACAATGGCGGAAAATTGTTTTATGTTAAAAACAACATAAATAAATCTACAATGATAGATGTGCTTTTTAATTGCGGCGCTAGGTGTGATACAATTCCCGGCCTTGCCCATTTTTGTGAGCATATGTTTTTTACCGGCACAAAAAATTTAAACAAAACGGAAATGTGGGCTAAATATCGCTCATTTATAAAATCTAATGCCTACACAAGTTTAAGGGAAATTGCTTTTACCGCCCAACTTTTTACAAACGAGCTTAAAGACTATTTAAACACCGTTTGCATGATGATAAACGAAAGCACTTTTACTGAAGAGGCCGTTGAAAAAGAGCGCAAAGTTATTAATCAGGAAATTGCAGAATATTATGACAAGCATGCCGACATTGCTTATAACATTAACACATATAATGTGTTTGAATTGCCCGCATTTAAAGAGCGTGTAACAGTAACGGGCAGCAAGGCAAGCATAGCCAAAATTGGCAGTAAAGATATAAAGCAGTTTGTTAAAACTTATTTTGTTGCAAATAATTTAGAAATTTATGTTTCTTCACCATTAAACATAAATAAAGTTAAAAAAATTGTTAACGAAAGTTTATCTAACAAGCTTGCCATTAACAAAAATTTGCCAGAATTAAAAGTTAACTTTTATGATGTTAAAAATAACAACTTTATAAAAACAAAACCAGAAAAAATTAATAAATGTTATTTAACAATCAATTTTTGTTTCCCTAAAAATATTTTTGATTATGATTTTTTAATTAAATGCGATGTTATGCGTGCAATTATTAACGACAGTGCATTGGGTTTTGCTAAAATTTTGCGCACACAAAAAAGTTTGGTTTATGGTGCCTATTTTTCATATGGCAGATATGAAAATAATTCTATGCTATCACTTAACTGCGAGTGCGAAAAAGAAAATATTAATGATATTATTACAACACTTGCAGATTATGTTAAAGCAACATTACAAGATGGCTTTACTGAAGAACAATTAAAAAAAGTGAAGCGCAGTTTTAAACACGGCATGTTAATAAAAAACCCATCCGTTAGTGCCTTAATAAACAGACTTTATGAATATAGGTGGGAAGGCAAAATTTTAGATAACAAAAAATTTAAAAAGGCAAAACTTAAAATGACAGTTGAAGAGTGCAACGCTACCTTTAATGAAATATTTAAAAACAGCCATGTAAGTTTAAGCTTGTATGGTGAGTTTGATAAACAAACACTGCCATCGTTAAAAGAGTTAAACAACATGTTTAATTTTAAAAATTAATAAAAAATTGCAAAATTTTAATTTTTTTGTAAATTTTTAGTGTTTTTTGCCGTTTTTTATGCTTTAAAATTAAAAATAATTTGTTTAAAAATGTGGGTTATATTGCTTGACAAATTTAATATTTATGATATAATAACATTAAGAATTTAGTTTTTTTAACATTGTAAAGTTCAACTTTGCAATCAATAAGGGGATGTTCACTTTTGTTTTTTAAGTGGATAAATATCTCTTTTTGTGTGTTAAAATTTAAAAGGAGAATTATGATAGACAATTTAATGACAAGTGAGGAGTTTGATTCCACCATTATAAATAATGCGGATTTTAACCCTCAAAAACCCGTTTTAAATGCAAAACAGCATGCTAAAGGCGAAAAGGAAGATGCTCAGCCGCATGTTGAAACTGAAAACAGAAAAAAGCGCATTGCAAATTTAAAAGTTATGTTTTTGGGCGGTATTGGGGAAATTGGCAAAAATATGACAGTTTTGGAATATGGCAACGACATCATTGTTATTGACTGTGGTGTTATGTTTCCAACCGTGGATATGTTGGGCATAGACCTTGTTGTGCCAGATATAACTTATCTTGTAGAAAATAAGGATAAAGTGCGCGGCTTTTTAATAACCCACGGCCATGAGGATCATATTGGCAGCATACCTTATGTTGTAAATGAAATTAAAGCGCCAATTTACGCCAGCAAAATGACTTGCGGCCTTATTAAGAAAAAAATGGAAGAGCACAAAAAGGTGGAATATAAAACCATTGCCGTAAAGCCAAAACAAAAAATAACGCTGGGCTGCTTTGAAATTGAATTTATTCATATTAACCACGCAATTCCGGGGGCTTTTGCGCTTGCAATTAAAACGCCTGTTGGCATGGTTGTTCACACTGGGGATTATAAAATTGACCTAACCCCAATTTACGACGAGCCATTTGATTTTGCCTCTTTTGCCCGCTTGGGGGAAGAGGGCGTTTTACTGTATATGAGTGACAGCACCAACGCCGAGCGTGAAGGGTTTTCGCTAAGCGAAAGAGTGGTTGGCGAAACACTAGAAAAATTGTTTGTTGAAAACAAAGAGCACCGTATTATTGTTGCTGCCTTTGCCTCTAATGTGGATAGATTGCAAGAAGTTATGAATTTGGCAGAAAAGTTTGGGCGTAAAGTTGTTTTAACGGGCAGAAGCATGATTAACGTAACCGATGTTGCCACCCAAATTGGCGAAATGAAAATTAATAAAGACAACATTATTGAAGTTGAAAAAATGAAAAATTATAAGGATGGTGAGCTTTTAATCCTCTCCACGGGCAGTCAGGGTGAGCCTCACAGCGCACTTTCCCGCATGGCTAATAATGAATTTAAAGGCATTGAAATTGGCGAAAATGACACCGTTATATTTTCCAGTTCGCCAATTCCGGGCAATGAAAAGAGCGTTAGCAACACAATAAACAAACTTATTATGCTTGGCGCAAAAGTTATATATAATCAACTTGAACAAGTGCATGCTTCCGGCCACGCTTGTAAGGAAGAACAAAAAATTATGCTAAACCTTGTTAAGCCAAAATTCTTTGTGCCTGTGCATGGGGAACAAAAACACTTGCTTGCCCAGCGCGAAAGCGCCATTGCCGTTGGCATGGATAGGCACAACATTTTGCTTCCTATGTTGGGCATGAAACTTGAAGTTAACAAAAACTTTTTAAAGGCAACGGGCACCGTTCCATTTGGCAGCAGGCTTATTGACGGCGCCGGCATTGGAGAAATGGAAAGTAACGTGCTAAGGGAAAGAAAACAACTTAGTGAAGATGGCCTTTGCATTGTAATATTAAATGTTAACACCGCGCGTGGGGAGTTAAATTCAAGGCCAGAAATTGTCTCCCGCGGATTCACTTACACCGGCGAGGCGCAAACATGGCTTGAAGATGCCAAAACTACAATAGAAAATAGCATAGATCAAGAAAATTTGCGCGCGCGTGATTATTTGTCTGTTAAAGTTGGGTTAAGAAAGGCCTTAACAAACTACCTAAACAAAAAACTAAAACGCAAACCAATGATTGTGCCAATTATTATTGAAAGTAATGATTAGAGCCCAAAAGGGAAAGTTTTAAATTTTCTCGTGGCAATCTCAATAATAAATGCATTATAACCTCACATATTGCAATGCCATATCGACCGAGCAAGCATTGTGAGTGGAGTGTATCTCAACCTTATATGACAATTGATGAAAATATAAAGCACAGCGGAATAGAAAATAAAGTGCCAATCAGTTTGGATGACACTTTATCTTTTGTTTGCAACAAAATTAACGAAACAAACGCTAAAGAAATTTTAGAAATAGGCACGGCAATAGGCTATTCTGCCATAACCATAGCTGAAAACACTTGCTGCGCGCATATTGACACATTGGAAATTGATGAGGATAGATTTATTGTTGCTGAATGTAACGTAAAAAAGCATAAACTAAACAAAAAAATTACCCTGCATTTAATTGATGCTATGGAATTTTTAAAAACCACAAATAAAACTTACGATTTTATTTACCTTGATGGACCAAAAGGGCAGTATATAAACTATTTGCCATATCTAATTAACATTTTAAAAAGCGGCGGCGTTTTGGTGGCGGATAATTTATATTTTCACGGCATGGTAACCGGCAAAATTCCAATTTCAAAAGGTTGCCGCGCCATGATAAAGGGCCTAAAAAATTACATTGCGGCAATTTCTACGCATTCGGCACTCACCACCCAAATTTTAGACATAGGCGATGGCTTAGGCTATTCAATAAAAAAATAAAAGGCAGAAAACTGCTTTTTTAATGCGAAGGTTGTAACTTTAATTCTGTTAAAACCAATTTTAACAAATCAGTTGAAAAATAAATGAAATTGTGTTAAAATAAAATATATGGAACTACTTTCACCCGCTGGGGATAGAGATAAATTAATTATGGCAATAGAGTATGGGGCGGACGCAGTTTATTTGGCGTCCACCCGTTTTGGCTTGCGCACTTTTGCCGGAAATTTTGATTTAGACGGCCTAAAATGGGCGGTGGATTATGCCCACGCGCACAATGTTAAGGTTTATGTAACAGTAAATATAATTCCGCACGAAAGTGATTTAGCTGATTTGCCAGAATATATAAAATACCTTAAAAAAATTAAGGTTGACGCCGTTATTGTGGCAGATTTGGGCGTAATTTCAATTGTAAAACGCGTGGCACCCAAAATGCCAATTCATGTAAGCACTCAGGCCAATATAACCAATAGCGAAAGCGCAAAAGTGTTTATTAACTTGGGCGCAACAAGGCTTATTTTGGCACGAGAAATGACTTTAAATGAAATTAAAGAACTTCGCAAAAAAATCCCTGCCAATATAGAGTTGGAGGCCTTTTGCCATGGTGCAATGTGCATAAGTTATTCGGGCAGATGTTTGCTTAGCAACTTTTTCACCGGGCGGGATGCCAACCGCGGCGCGTGCGTGCAGGCTTGCAGGTGGAATTATGCAATAAGGGAAGTTAATAAGCAGCAGGAATATCCAATTGAAGAGGATAGCCACGGCACATATATTTTGAACAGCAAGGATATGTGCATGATAGATTATTTGGATAAACTCCGTGATGCAGGCGTTAGTTCAATTAAAATTGAAGGCAGAATGAAAACCGAATATTATGTTGCAAACATAACAAATGCGTATAGGCAGGCACTCAATTATTTGGTCACGCACAAAACCTATCATTTGCCGGAAAAAATTCGGGGTGAAATTTATAAATCCAGCCACCGCGATTATTCTTGCGGATTTTATTTTGGTGAGCCAAAGCAGAGTTTAGATAGCAGCTTGCCACAGGCTAGTTACGATTTTGTGGCTATTGTTGTGGAAGATGCTAATAAAGGCAGGGCAAAAGTTGAAATGCGCAACCGTTTTGCAGTAAATTGTCCGCTTGAATTGTTGTCTAAAACCAAAAATAATGCTATAATTACTATTAATAAAATTGAAGATTTGGATGGCAACGAACTAACTGAATGCAAAATTCCAAAGCAGCAAGTTTATATTTACACAAAAGCACCGCTAAAAAAGTATGAAATTTTAAGAAGGCAAAAAGCGTAAGTGAAAAATTATTCATCTATTTTAATTATATATAATCCAAACGCTATTAAAGGCAAAATTGACGAGTTTTTGCCACAAATTAAACAGCGCTTGCTTTTGCGTTATGAGGTTGTGGATTGTATGACCAGTCCCAAAACCGATGGCGCGCTAAACTTGGCAATTAAACACGCCGGCAAATATGATATTGTAATTTCCTGTGGGGGAGATGGCACTTTGCACCAAGTTATTAACGGGGTGCTTAAAAATGGGCACAATCCGCTAATTGGCGTTTTGCCGTTTGGCACTTGTAACGATGTTGCCAGCACGCTTAAAATTCCAACTGAGTTGGATAAGGCAATAGATTGCATTTTAAGGCTAAACACCACAACTTATGATTTAATTTATGATGGCAATAATTACATTATTTACGCACTTGCAACTGGCTATTTAACAAAATCCACCTTTTCCGCCAGCAACAATGCAAAACGCAAATTTGGCAGGTTTGCCTACTTTTTAAATTCACTAAAATATGTTTTTAAATTTAAATCTTTGCCAATTAGCATAACGGCGGACGGTGAGCGTTTTCATGGCTCATTTATCTATTTTATGTTGCTAAATGGTGAATATGCTGGCGGTTTTAATGTTAATAAAGGTGAAAATTTATCCAACAACAAAGCAAAAATGGTTTTAATTAAAAAAACTAAGGGCATAGGCGGGTTTGTAAACTTCTTTAAACTGTTTTTCTTTGGTGTTAAATCTATAAGAAAAAGCAAAAATGTTATTGTGCGCGATGTGGGGAATGTCACAATAGAAAATCACTCTAACGCACCGTTTACAATGGATGGTGAAAAAATAAATTTTTTAAAGAAAGATTTAACAGTAAACAGTCAAATAACTTTTATAACAAAATAGGGCCACATGGCCTTTTTTATTTGGCACTTGGCATAAAACAAACATTAAAATAATAAATTAATTTATGAGCTTAATTGATGTTAAACTTAACACCGAATGCGTGGTTAAAAACATAGCATCAACAGATGAAAAAACAACCCTTAGGTTAATGGAATTGGGCATAATTGAGGGCTGCAAAATAATTGTTAAAAACAAAAGCAGTTTTAAAAAAACTTTGCTTGTGTTTTTTAATTCAACCTGCTTTACAATAAAGGATGAGATTGCAAAATCAATAATGGTAAATTATGTTTAAAGTTTTAATAATTGGCAACCCCAATGTGGGTAAATCCACACTGTTCAACAGCCTAACAAAATCTAACGAACATACGGGCAATTTTCATGGCGTAACGGTGGAAGAAAAACGAAAAATTATAACTTATAAAAATGCAAAAATAGAATTCATAGATACACCCGGTCTTTATTCTATGAATTGTTTTTCTTTTGAAGAAGAAGTTAGCAAAAACATAATTTTAAACACCGATGGGACAAGGCTGCTTTTGGTGGACGCCAATAGTTTAAGAAGGAATTTGTATTTGGCAGTGCAAATGAAAGAGTTAAATTTAAGATTTAAGTTGTTAATAAATAATTACGATTATTTTGTAAAGCACGGCAACAGGATAGATTTAAATAAATTTAATTTTGGGATGGAAACAAAAATTATAAACGCAAAAAAAATTAAACTAACACCCGAGTTAATAAATTTAGAGAAAGAAGAGCAGACAAACACAAATGATAAAAAATTTTTTGAAACAGACAAAAATGCAGCAAAAAGTGAAAAAAATTTGACAAATTTTAACGATTTTAATGCAAAAAATAAAATTTTTACTAATTTTGAAGAGGCAAATATAAATTATCTTCAACCATTTATTAACGCGGTTAAAAGCAAATTTAATTTAACTGAAGATAAAATAATAAAAGCTTTTAACGGCATTTACACATCACTAAAGGATGAAGAAATAGAGTTTATAAAATCATTAAATCCGCAAATTGTAAAGGCAAGATATGATTATATCGATTCAGTTTTAAATTGTGCAATTAAAACAAAAAATAATTATGTTTATGGTGCAAGCAAATTAGATAAATTTTTATTAAAACCAATTGTGATGTTGCCATTGTTTTTGTTGTTCTTTTTTGCATCGGTTTATTTAATATTTTTCTTGCTTGGGCCGGCAATTAGCAGCGTTTTAAACTTGTTAATTGAACACTTACTTTTTACGCCAATAATAAATTTAATTTATTTAATAACCAGCAATGTGTGGGTTATAGAATTTATAAACAATGGAGTTTTTAGTTCAATTACAACTGTGCTTACATTTTTGCCACAAGTGTGTTTGCTGTTTGTGTTTTTAACCTTGTTGGAAGATAGCGGCCTTATTTCACGCCTTAGTTTTATTATGGATGATTTTTTATCGCTTTTTGGGCTTAACGGCAAATCGGTTTACATCATTTTGATGGGGTTAGGGTGCAACACAATGTCAACTACCGCATCCCGCAATGCAGATAACAAAAATTTAAAAATAAAAACTGCGTTAATTAACCCATACATCAGTTGCATGGCAAGGCTGCCGGTTTATGTTATTGTTGCTTCCGCGTTCTTTGGCGCAAAGGCATATTTTGTTGTGGTGGGGCTTTACCTTTTGGGGCTTGCCGTTGCACTTGTTATGGCGTTAATTTTAAACAAAACAATTTTAAAAAACAAAACAAACAATTTGCTGCTTGAATTTCCTGCCTTGCGGGGTGTTGATTTTGCCCACATTTATAAGGTTGCAAAACAAAATGCAATAGATTTCACCCGCCGCGTGTTTGGGGTGGTGCTTTCGGTTGGCATAATTGTTTGGGTGCTTACGCACACAACGTTTGGCTTTGCTTATACCGATATTGTAACTGAAAGCATAATGTTTTTAATTGCCGATAAACTAGCCTTTATTTTTGCACCAATTGGGCTAAATTCTGCTGGGGTTGTAACCGCACTTATTGTAGGCATTATGGCAAAAGAATTAATTGTTTCCACAATGTCAATAACAAACAATGTTGTTGGCACATCGGCATTAATTTTTAGCCTAACTTCGCTAACAAGCGTGGTGCACTTTAATGTGGCAAGCGCCGTTTCGTTTTTGGTGTTTACGCTTTTATATTGCCCGTGCATTTCCAATTTGGCAGTGTTAAAAAGGGAAGTGGGAAGTTTTTATATGTGGTTTGCCATAATAAGCCAACTTACAACTGCATATTTAATTAGCTTTATTTTCTATCAGGGCATAACAAATGGCATAATTTATCCAATATTAACAATAATTTTGGCGGCAATAATATTAGCGGCAACAATTTATATAATAAAAAAAGTTAAGCACCCAAAATGCTTAACTTGCAATAAATGTAGGAAATAAATTAGTTATTCGATAAATTATTTTCATAAGCATTAATTTCATCACGAACGCTGTAGTATAAAGTTTTCAATTTAAGTGTTAAATAGCGGTCATCATTTAAGGACATTTCGAAATAAGAAATTAATTTATCCACATCCTTTAATATTTCGCGCAATGTAATAATATAATTTTCTTTTGTTAGTTTGTTAGATCTAAATTGCTCTTTTAAATTCAAAAATTTATTGTTAAGTTCATAATAACTATTTACAAAATATTGATAATCAATCGTTCCCATATAAACTCCTTATAAAGCACAGTTATAAAAATCATTTAGCAAAGAAATAACTTTTTTGCGCAAATTTTTAATTTCTTTTTTAAATTGTTTAATTTGTTGTTTTTGGCTGTTTAGAATGTTCTCTTCATCAATAACACAAGTAAGGTTTAATAATTCGTCATAAATATCCTCAAGCTCGGGGATATAAGTGTCAACATCAATTTCACCCGCTCTGTATTTAAGTAAGGTATCTTGAAATTTTGTTTTTGCCGATTCTAGTGCAAGAAAATTTATTTCTTCTTCAAACTTTGCATAATCTTCTTCAAACATAAAATTCTCCTTAGTTAATAACAATTAATATTTTAGCAAAAATGTCGAATTTGTCAATACTAATTGCAAAATTTTTTTTAACTTGTGCAAATTTAACAAAATTTATTGAAAATAAAAACATTTTGTGTTAAAATAAAAACATGAGCAAAGTTCCTATAGTTGCAATAGTTGGCAAGCCAAATGTTGGCAAATCCACATTTTTTAACAAAATGGCGGGCAGTAAAATTAGCATTGTTGAGGATATCCCCGGTGTTACGCGGGATAGAATTTTTGCCAACGCTGAGTGGTGCGGATATAATTTCCAAATTGTGGATACTGGCGGGCTAGATTTTAATAAAAATGACGAAATTAACAAACGCATTTTGGAGCAAGCCAATTTGGCAATTGAAATTGCAGATGTCATTGTGCTGTTTGTGGATGGCCGCGAAGGCTTAACACATGACGATATTGAAGTTGCCAACCATCTGCGCCGTGCAAAGGCACCAAAAATTGTGGCTGTTAATAAATTGGATAACTATGAGCGGGAAAAAACTTATGAATTTTATGAGCTGGGCTTAGGTGATCCAATTGCCATATCTGCCGAGCAAGGCAAAGGCATGGGGGATTTACTTGACGAAATTGTAAAGCATTTAAACAAAGTGGACAATTCATTAGACGAGGGCAGAGTTAAAATTGCACTGGTGGGCAAGCCAAATGTTGGCAAATCCAGCCTCACCAATTGCCTGTTGGGGGAAGACCGCATGGTTGTAAGTTCGGTTGCCGGCACCACGCGGGATGCAATTGATAGCCCTTTTAAATGGAACAATAAAGATTATATGCTTATAGATACCGCCGGGCTAAGGCGAAAATCTAAAATAGAGCCGGATAGCATAGAGCGTTATAGTGTAATACGTAGCTTGGCGGCAATTGAAAGATGTGATGTTGCCGTGCTTGTTATTGACGCAAGTGAGGGCATAACCGAGCAAGATGTTAAAATTGCCGGGCTGATACACGAACAATTTAAGCCAAGTGTTATTGTTGTTAATAAGTGGGATTTAATTGAAAAAAGTGAAGAAAAACGCAAGGCGTTTGAACATCAATTTGAAGTGGACCTTGCCTTTATGAAATATTATGTTACATTGTATGTTAGCGCGTTAGATGGCAAAAACACGGGCAAAATTATGCAAATGGTGGATTTGGTTTATAATAACAGCAGGCGGGAAATTCCTATGGCACTGTTTAACAATGTGCTTACAAATGCAATAAGTGTGAACGAGCCACCAGCCAAGGGCGGGCGCAAAATTAAAATAATTTTTGGCAAACAAATTGCAACCTGCCCACCAACTTTTAACATTTATTGCAACCATGCCGATCTTATTGAAAATTCATATATGCGCTATATTGAAAACAACCTCCGCCGTGCGTTTGATTTTAAAGGCACCCCAATAAAAATTCAATTTAAAGAAAAGGGAGAAAATTAAAAAAATTTTTAAAAAATTTACAAAAAAATAGCAAAAAATGCTATTTTTTGTTAAAAATTTTAACTTTTTATTAAATTTTTTACATTTTTTTAATTTATACATTTTGTTTGTTATGTTAAAATTTAATTGTTTTTTAAATTAACATATGGTAAAATATTAAAGTAATTGTAAAGAGAGTGATATGCAATATCTTTGTTATATTTTGTTGGGAATTATAAGTTATTTTGTTGGCAATATAAATTTTGCTCGCATTATTTCCAAAATTTTGAAAGGGGATATTACAAAATCCGGCAGCGGCAACCCGGGCACGCTTAACACCTGGCGCACATTCGGTTTTTGGCCGGGCATTTTTACTTTTGTTTTTGATATGATTAAAGGCGTTGTTCCTTGCCTTGTTGCGTATTTAACTTTTGGCTACCTAGGTTGCAATGTGGAAATTGCACTTTATGTTGCCGGCTTTTCGGTTGTGCTGGGGCACATTTTCCCTGTTGTGTTTAAGTTTAAAGGCGGCAAGGGCATAGCCACCGCAGTGGGCGTGTTTTTGGTTGCCAACTGGTGGGTTAGTTTAATTGCGTTTGCGGTTATGGTGCTGCTTATGTTGTTTATTAAATATGCATCGGTTTTAACATTAAGTTTTGTGCTTTTTATGAGCATTGTGGAAATTTGCCTTAACAACCCAGCTTTGTGGGTTAATTATATTTTAATTGTTGGCATTTTGTGTTTGGTTTTCTTTGCGCACCGCTCCAACATCAAAAAACTTTTAACAGGCAAGGAAAATAAAACCGAACTTTGGGCAATGATTAAAGGCCTGTTTAAAAAGAAAGAGAATAAAGATAAACAACAATAAAGAAGGTGATTTGCCACGATAGACAGCCATTGCCATCTTAACGATGAACAATTTGATAACGATGTAAATAATGTTGTTAACAATTTTTTGCGCGCGGGGGTAGAAAAGGCAATATGTGTCTCTTGGGATATTCCTTCCAGCATAAAGGCGCGCGAAATTGCAATAAAATATGATTGCGTTTATTATTCTGTGGGCGTTCACCCAGATAATGTTGAAGATTTTAATTCAACTGAATTGGAAAATTTAATAAAATCCTCTTTAAGTGATGCAGATAAATCACAAAACAATGTCATTGCGCAGCGTTCTTGCCATAAGAACGCTGTGGCAATCCCCAAAACAAACAAGCTGGTTGCCATTGGTGAAATTGGGCTGGATTATTATCGCATAAAGGATAATAAGGAAAAACAAAAGCAAGCCTTTATAAGCCAAATTGAACTTGCAAATAAATATCATCTGCCAATTATAATTCATTGCCGGGAAGCGTATGGCGACACGCTTGAAATTTTAAAACGATATGCACCATTTAAATATGGCGCGGTTATGCATTGTTACAGCGGTAGTTTAGAATTTGCGAACGTTCTATTAAAATTGGGCGTAAAACTCTCTTTTACGGGCGTTGTAACCTACAAAAACGCAACAAATGTTAAGGAAGTTGTTAAAAACATCTCACTAGATAGTTTCTTTTTGGAAACGGATTGCCCATATTTAGCCCCAACGCCGCATAGGGGAGAGAGAAACGAACCCGCTTTTGTTGTAGATACAGCCAAATATGTTGCCGAACTAAGAGAAATGCCTCTGCCAGCATTAATTTCTGCCACCGACCAAAACGCCAAAAAGTTTTTCAGTTTGTAAAAATTAAAAAGCATTGACTAAATTTATAAAAATGATAAAATAAAAATATGGAAAAACAAAAAATACACGAAAGCATATATACAATAACCATAAAGCAATCGGATTTTAAGACATTTAAAAATGTTGATGATGTTTTTAATTATTTAAAAGACAAAAAAGAGTGGTTTTATAAATCATACAAATTGGTCAATGAACAAATTGGGGATACGCTTTTTGTAAATAAATTTAAAATAAAAATTGTGACACCTTCATCTGGCCAAGAACTATTTAATGAAGAAGAAACAAAAACACTTGTTAACTTGTATAATAGTTTGCAAGAAAAGGGCATAGAATTAAGTTTTGCCTTAGTTTTTGAATATGGCCAAGAAGTTGCGGTAGAAAAGGCAATAGAAGCCAGCCGCAAATTAAATTATTGGGTAAATGAAATTAAATCTGCAAGAAGGAAAGGTAAAGAACTTTCTCCATACGAAAAATTTTTATACGCTTATGACATAGTAACTAAATTCAGTTATAAAGAAGAGGATAAGGGGCAAAGTAAGGATATTTCTAGGCATTTAATAACTGTTTTAACTGGAGATAGAATTGTTTGTGCCGGGTACGCTGGTTTGCTAAGTGAAATTTGTAACAGGTTGGGCATATCGTGCTGCGTGCAGGGTGTAAATAAAAATCACGCTATGTGTTATGTGCGAATTGATGATAATAAATGGGGCATTCATGGAATTTATGCTTCGGATCCAACGGCCGATAGCCAAAACCCTATCATTGATGGCAAAGTCCATGAAAGGCCACAAGGTTTTGCAAATTCCACAATTAAACATGAAGATTATATAAAAACCAACATTTTAACAACTTGGGGTTTAATTGGTGAGGTTGACGACTATACCGCAGCTTCTTTAAAAGGTGTAATTAAATTTTTCACCGAACAAGATAAAGAAAAAAATCAACAAGCCGTTGGAGATTTATTGCATAATCCAACAGACATAGCACAGGATACAAACCTAAGAGCCTTCATTTCAACTCTAATTTCAAAAAACCTTTCAAAAGAAGAACAACTTAAAATTTTGCAAAGTAAGAATTGTTTTGCGGGCACAAACACCATTTATTCGGCAAGTGGGGTCAATGTTTAAAGTTGACATATATAAAAATCTGTTGTAAAAACAACAGATTTTTTATTTAAAACCCACAAAAACTTATTTTATTAGCAAAAATTTTTTAAAAAAATTTAAAAAAGGGTATTGACAAATTTTTTTAAAGTGATATTATACTTATGTCAGTTTGGACGGATGGTCGCAAGTTAGTAATAATTTGAGGAAAGTCCGGGCTTCACAGAGCAGGATGCTTGCTAACGGCAAGTCTAGGCAACTAGAAGGAAAGTGCAACAGAAAATAACCGCTATACCCCTGAGTGGTTAGTAAGGATGAAAAGGCGAGGCAAGAGCTCACCGCAGGTTTGGTGACAAATCTGGTCCATGCAAACCCCATCCGAAGCAAGGTAAGAAGTATTCGTTATAACGCTGCTCGCCAGAATACATACACCGCTAAAACCCTAAAGCAATTTATGGTTTAGATAGATGACCGTCTAATACAGAACCCGGCTTATAGGCCAAACTGCCACCTAAATGCTTTCATCCTTTTGGATGGTGGAGAATGTAGTAACATTCTCCTTTTTTTATATTTTAAAGTTTTGTTTAATAATTTTAAGTGCTTGCGTTTCAATGCGTGAAATATAGCTTCGGCTTATGCCCAGCATGTTTGCCACTTCATATTGCGTCCGTTCAATGCCGTCTTTAAGGCCATAACGCAGGCTAAGCACCAAAAATTCGCGTTTATCCAGCAGTTTTTTCATGGTTTCGGTTATCTCTTGCAGCATAACGCGGTTTTCAACAATTCGGTCTGGGTCGTCCTTTCCTTTTTGCGGAATAATTTCTTTAAGCGTAAGCTCGCTGCCGTCTTTATCCGTGCCAATGGTTTCTTCAATGCTAACGCACACTTTGTGCTTTTTGTTTGCGCGCAAAAGCATAAGCATTTCATTTTCAATGCACCTGCTTGCGTAGGTGGAAAGCTGCGAGCCCTTTTCCAAGCTGTAGCTGTCAATTGCCTTAATTAGCCCAATGCTGCCCACCGAAAGCAGCTCATCCGCCTCGGCCGCGCCGCTATATTTTTTAGCCACATGCGCCACCAAACGCATGTTGTGGTTAATTAGCTTTTCTCGGGCGGATTTATCGCCATTTCTCATAAGGGTAACGTATTTTTCTTCTTCCTCTTTTTTCAGCGGTTTAGGAAACCCGTTATATTCGTTCACATATCCATGAAAAAGCATAAGTTTAGATAAAAACTGCCCAAGCGTCTCAAAAACCATAATTTCACCTCAAACATATATATGGCGAAAAAGGTCGATTTTTGCTTGTACACTAAAAAACTAACTTAAATCCATCAATTTCATCCGCAGTTAATATATAAGGTAAATTATCTTTTAAAATTTTTTTAGACATCATTTCAATGCGGGCAATATAACTTCTGGTAACATTTAACTCATTTGCCACACACTGCTGGGTCATGCGGTTGCCGTTCACAAGGCCGTATCGCATGCACACAACCTTAAATTGCAGCGGAGTTAAACAAGTTTTTGCCAATTTAACAATTTTATCCCGCAAAAGCATGTTGTCAACATCGTCGTTAGCCTGTTCGTCGTTGGTGTAAACAATTGTGTCTCCAATTGTCAAATTTTCGTCATTTTTGTCTTTGGCAATAACCTTTTCAAGGCTAACCACATTGTTGTCGCGCTTAATTATCCTTAAAAACATTTTAATTTCGTTTTCAATGCAAATCCCCGCAAATCTAGAAAATTTGTTTCCAGTTTTATAGTCAAAAGCATCCACGGCCTTAATCAATCCAATTGTTCCAACCGAAATAAAGTCGTCATTAAACGCCTTGTTGCTAAATTTTTTAGCAATATGCACAACAAGCCGCATATTGTGCTCAATAATGGTTTGCCTAGCCAAATCATCATGGTTTTCCATTCTTTTAAACAGTTCAATTTCTTCTTCTCTAGTTAACTTATCGGGCAAACCTTTGGAGCCAATCATTTTGCAAAATAATCTTTCACTCATAAAATTTTATATGCAAAAACCCAATTTTAAGTAAATTTCATTTTCAATAGATTCTCACGCTCACTTCGTTCGCTCAGAATGACATCGTTGGGAGTTTCCAAAGCACCAATAATGTCTTGCTAAGGTCAATAATGTTATTGCAAGGGTTAATAATGTCATTCCGAGCGCAGTCGAGGAATCTCAAAAAGTGGCAAATGTGCAAAAAAGTGGATAAAGTGTAATGGGTAAAGGGCAAAAAATGGGCAAAATGCCCGCTTTTTGCCCGTTTTTTTGCAATAAAACAAAAAATTTTCAAAAATCGGTTTAAATTTGCTTGACGGGGGGGGTAATATTTACAATTATTATAAACCAATAAATTTTAAGCGTTAATATTTTTGGGCAAAATAAAAAGGGGGATAAATGAAACCAAAAAGTAAATTAACAATAACCAAAGTAGCAATTAACATAACAATAGTGCTATTAATTTTGGCACTAGCAACGGTAATAATTTAGCACAGCTTACACCACCATTAAAGCAGCAATTTAAAAGCAATGTAAATGCAAGTTACACAACCACACAAGCATATGGCAATGCTTCAGCCAGATGGAAAGTGGGCAGCAGAGCATGGAAAACTATGACCACCACCGGCAAGCCAGATGGTGATGCTCAAATAACATTTAGCTCTAACACCAGTGCAACCCTAAATCCAGCCGATGAATATATTACATTAACCGAAGCAAACCCATATGTTATATTTGAATATAAGTTTACTAACACCGGCAATAACGATTATGTTATAGATTTATTTTATAATGATGACTCAATCACCGATTCAAACATCTCACTATACTATCTTAATTCAGAAGATCAAATAACATCCGATTACCAAACAACAATTACCAACAACTTTGGCAATTGGGTAACCAGCACCATCCCAGCTAGTGATGGCCAATATATCTACTTAATTGCACAAATGCAAAATGCTAATGTTAACACCTCATTTTCAGGCTCATTTAGTTTTAACATAGATGGGCAAGATTACGGCAGTTATTTTATATTTGAAGATGGAGTAATAAAAGGCTTAAAACCAACCTTTACTGGCAGCAAACTTCACATCCCCACCACAATAGATGACACCCCAGTAACATCAATAGCGGCAAACGCTTTTGAAGATAACTTAAACTTAACCGAAGTTACAATCCCAGACACAATAGAGACAATAGGCAGCTCCGCATTTAAAGGCTGCAACAACTTACAATACCTAAAAGTCCCATTTGTAGGCGGCAAAAAGGATATTGACGTGCAAATGACTGAGAGTGCAATTATTATAGATGGAAATAGTTTAGATTTGTCTAATGAATTGCAAATATTTCTCGACCCAAAATGTTCCATAATTTTGTTTGGGTATATTTTCAATACACTGACAATGGACGATCTGATGTCAATGATGCAAGACCCAAGCGCTGGATTATTTTCTATTCCTGCCAACCTTACAATAGCGGTTTCAGGTGGGGAAGTTTATCCAGTTTCATTCGCATATCAGTTGATGAATAATAATTCATTAATTCTATTAAATGGAGTAACTGATATTGGAACGGAGGCATTCACCAATTGCAGCGGATTGACTAGCATTTACATTCCAAGCAGTGTTGAGAATATAGGAGCCTTTCCTTTTGGTTACTGCACTAATTTATCTAGCATAAAAGTGGATAGTGCAAACACGCATTACAGTAGCCGCAACCAAGATGAAACACAAGAATGCAATTGTTTAATAGATATAGCTAAAAAACAATTAATGGTAGGCATTGCAAACACTATTATTCCAGATGATGGCAGCGTAACAAGTATAGGATATGGAGCATTTTCTGAAAGTGTAGAATTGACTAGTATAATAATTCCTAACACGATTGAAAGGATAGGAGAGGAGGCTTTCTTAGGTTGCACAGGATTGACAAGCATAACAATTCCAAGTAGCGTAACATCAATAGGTATAAGTGCATTTGCCAACTGTAGCTCATTAAAAGAAGTGACAATAGAAAGTGTATCAGTGTGCAATTATAATATGTTGAACTCAGCTTATATTACTAATTATGTCACAACAATAAAGGCAAAATATCAAATATCCGAGCTTGCTAGCCACGGGTTTAGTGAAGAAGAAGTTGACGGATATTGGGTTTACACAAAATAAAAGGGCAAGCGCCCTTTTTTATTTTGACAATTTTGTTTTTTATTGATATAATTAGTTTATGGCTAAGGATAAAATACGCAATTTTTGCATTGTGGCGCATATAGACCATGGCAAATCCACCCTTGCGGACAGGCTTATGGAGGCAACGGGCACGGTTTTAAAGCGGGATATGGAAGATCAGCTTTTGGATAGCATGGATATTGAGCGTGAGCGTGGCATTACAATTAAACTAACGCCCGCCACAATGAAATATAACTATAATGGCGAGGAATACACTTTAAATTTGATAGACACGCCCGGCCATGTGGATTTTTCTTACGAAGTAAGCCGCTCGTTAGCCGCGTGTGAGGGGGCAATTTTGGTTGTGGATGCCAGCCAAGGGGTGCAAGCGCAAACCTTGGCAAATGTTTACCTTGCCTTGGATGCTAATTTAGAAATTATTCCTGTTATTAACAAAATTGATTTGCCCAGTGCGGATATTTCGGGCACAAAAAAGGAAATTGAAGATGTTATTGGCATCCCGTGTGACGAAGCATGTGAAATTAGCGCCAAAACGGGCTTAAACATAAACAGCGTGCTGGATGCAGTTGTAAAACACGTGCCCGCGCCAAAAGGGGATGAAAACAAACCACTTAAAGCGCTTATTTTTGATAGCTATTACGATAGTTACAAGGGTGCGGTTAGCATGGTGCGCATTTTTGACGGAAAAGTGAAAGCGGGCGATGAAATTTTGTTTATGCAAACAAAAAAATCGTTTGTGGTAACCGAGGTGGGCATATATAGGCCGCAGCCAGTGGCGGCAGACTGCCTAACTGCGGGTGAGGTGGGCTATATTGCCGCATCAATTAAAAATGTATCCGACACTAAGGTGGGGGACACAATAACCCTTAAAAACAACCCAATTGAAAAGCCGCTTGATGGCTATAAAGAGGCCACAAGTGTGGTTTTTTGTGGCGTTTTTCCGCTTGATGGGGATAAATATCAGGAACTTAGCGATGCGCTTGAAAAACTTAAACTTAACGATGCCAGCCTGCATTATACTAAAGAGACCTCGCTTGCGCTGGGGCACGGCTTTAGATGTGGCTTTTTGGGGCTGCTGCATATGGAAATTATTACCGAACGGCTAGAGCGGGAGTTTAATTTGGATATTATTACCACCGCCCCAAGTGTGGAATATAAAATTTATGACAATAAAGGCACCTTGTTTGACGTAACCAACCCTAGCGAAATGCCCGCCATGGCAACCATATCCAAAATGGAAGAGCCAATTGTTAAAATGGAAATTATTACCCCAAAAGACTATTTGGGTGGCATTATGGATTTGTGCGCAGATAGGCGCGGCACATATTTGGATATGCAATATATTGACGCCAACCGCACCAAACTTATTTACACCATGCCGCTTAACGAAATTGTTTATGATTTTTTTGACAAAATAAAATCTTTAAGCAAGGGCTATGCTAGTATGGATTACTCGCTAAACGGCTATCAACAAAGCGACCTTGTTAAGCTGGATATTCTGCTTAATGGCGAAATTTGCGATGCACTTTCCTTAATTGTGCATAAAGATAAGGCTTACGCGCGCGGCAAGGCATTGTGCGAAAAATTAAAAGAGGTTATTCCGCGCCATTTGTTTGAAATACCAATTCAGGCGGTTATTGGCGGCAAAGTTATTGCGCGGGAAACCATTTCCGCTATGCGCAAGGACGTGCTTGCCAAATGTTATGGCGGCGATGTAACGCGCAAACGCAAACTGCTTGAAAAACAAAAGGAAGGCAAAAAGCGAATGCGCAGACTGGGCAGTGTGGAGTTGCCAAGCGAAGCTTTTGTTACCATTTTAAAGTTAGATGACTAATTTAGGGCTATATATTCACATACCATTTTGCAGTAAAAAGTGCGATTATTGCGATTTTACTTCTTTTTGCATGGGCAAAACCGAACAAAACGCCTATTTAAACGCGCTTTTTACCGAAATTGACCTTGTTAAAAACCAATTTAAAAACAAAACATTTAACACAATCTTTATAGGTGGCGGCACGCCTAGTGTGGTGTTTGATGGCTTTATTTTAAGTTTAAGTAAAAAAATTTTTTCTTCGTTCAATATTGCAAAAAATTATGAGTTTACAATTGAGGTTAACCCAAGCAGCTTTAACGAAAAAAAGTTTAAAGAATATTTACAAGCCAAAATTAACCGCATAAGCCTTGGTGTACAGAGCATAAATGGGGCAGTTACCTCGGGCGTTAACCGGGCGCAAACCCGCGCGCAAATAGACGCCGCATTTAACATTTTAAACATTGCAGGTTTTAAAAACATTTCTGCCGATGTTATGCTTGGGCTGCCCAATCAAAGCATAAATTCTGTTAAAAACACGCTAACTTACCTTATAAACAACAACGTAAAGCATATTTCCACTTACACCTTGCAGCTGGAAGAGGGCACCCCGCTATACAAAAAAGTTAACAGCAAACAAATATCTTTGCCACAAGATGATTTTGTTGTTAAACAATATAACGAGGCATATAAAATTTTAACAAAACACGGCTTTAATAGATATGAAATTTCTAATTACGCACTGCCAAACTATACCTGCCAACACAATTTAAAATATTGGAACAATGTTGAATATTTAGGCATTGGCATTGCCGCGCACAGCTATGTTGATGGCACCCGTTTTTGGAACACTAAAAATTTTAACACATATATAACGCAGCTTTCCAATCACAAGCGCCCAATTAAAGCCAAAGAAAAACTAACCAAACAACAAAAAATAACCGAACGCATAATGTTGTCACTTCGCACCCAAAATGGGCTAAATTTAACTGATTTTTGCAAAGAATTTAACATGGATTTATTAAAAACCAAACAAAAACAAATAAATAATTTGCAAAAGGCAGGGTCTATTGATATTAAAAATGGATACCTTTTTATATTGCCCAAATATTTTGAAATTTCTAACACGATTATTTTAGAATTAGTGTAAATAGTGTTGACAAAATTTTTTGCGTGTGATAAAATAAGCAAGTTTTTATTAAGGAGAAATATGAAAAACAAATTTGAAGCAACTGAGATAATTAGGCAATGGTACTTTTATGCTGATGAAAATGCAATTATTGACGAAAATCAGCTAGATAATTACAAAAATTTAGCCGATTTTTGTGAAGATATTTTAATAAACTATAATGCTCCACTTATCATCATTCCAAGCAAAATTCGCACCAATCAAAAATTTTTGTCATCCGTTTTAAAAAGAAAACCTTGTTTAATAAATGATTTATATGAGCTTGAATTTTTTGCATTTCAAGAGTATTTAAAATCTATTGACTTACATAAATATTTAATAAAATGCAAATTTAAATTAAGTTCTGGCGTTAAAAAAGAAATTAAAAAACTTATGGCTTTGCAAACACAAGAGCAATAGACCTTTTAATCAATAACGCGTAAAATTGTTAATTTTAACAATTTTCTTTTTTCTCATGCCTTATAAAGTTGTAATTACAACAAAAAAATTAAAAAAATTTTAAAAAATTTGACATTTTTGCTTGACAAATGCTAGCAACGTGCATAAAATAGAGTTAGCAGTCATACAATAAGAGTGCTAATTCCTCGCCGGCAAAGCGCGATGTGATGAAAGGAGAAAAGTGAATAACGAAAAAAACAAACGCAAGCATGATATTGTGTTAAAAGCGGTGGACGATTACATTAAAACCGCCCAGCCGGTAACCAGTGCCTCGCTTAATGCTTATTTTAAGGACATAAGTTCTGCCACCTTGCGCAACGAACTTAATGCGCTTGAAAGCATGGGTTATTTTAAGCAGTTGCACACTTCGGGCGGCAGAGTGCCAACCGCACTTGCATATAAGGAATATGTTGCAAATATATTAAACAACAACAAAATTAGCTACAAAAACATAAAAGAAGTTGTTAATTCATATGAAAACAGGTCGGTTAGTCTTATAAACACGCTTTCCAGCTTGGCAAAGCGGCTTAGCCGTGCCACAAACTGCCCGGCAGTGCTTGTTCAGCACGGGCTTCAAAACCTTACCATAGAAAATATTCAAATTATTCCACTAATTAACAAAAATGCACTTTTGCTTGTTGAAACCAACGCCGGCATTATTGACGATAACATGAGCCTAGACCCTAATATTGACCGCAACAGTTGTCAAGAGGCCAGCAGCTATTTAACCTTGCAATTTAAGGGCAAAACCATAGAATTTATGGTGGATAACATCAATTCTCTATGCTTAAAGGCGGGCGCCCAAATTGCCGAATTTAAAGAGTTGATTGATGGCGTTGCAAATGTGCTTATGGCAGTTATTAAAACTAAATGTGACATTTCTAACGTTAACCCGGCCAAACTTTTAGACGGCAAAACTGCCAGCGAAATTGACGAAACAAAAACCGTTTTTGAATTTTTGCAAGATGCGGATAAAATTATAGATGCAGTTAAGGAGAACACCGAAGTAAGCTATCAGGTTGGGGATGAGCAAAGCTCGCTAAAAAGCGGCATGATGCTAAGCGCACCAATAGTTATAAACGGTGTGCCAATAGCCAGCCTTGCGCTTGTTGGCCCTAAGAGGGTGGACTATGCAAATATAGCGGCTGCACTTAAATTTATTGTTGGGCAGATAGACTTAAAAGGAGGCGAAAAGTGAGCAAACACCACACTGAAAATAAAGAAAATTTAGAAGAAAACAAAATAGAACCAACCCCTGAAAACGAAGCTGAACATGAAACTGAAAATGAAGAAGTTAATGAAGATTTAAACATGGAAGAAGAGGCAATCCCTCCACCAGAAGAAGAGGTGGAGTTGCCAAATTATTTAAATGACCTTTTGCGTTTGCAAGCCGAGTTTGATAACTACCGCAAGCGCATGCAAACTGCACTTGGCGAAGCAAGGCAAGATGGCTTTATGGATGCAATAACTCAGTTCTTGCCAGCCCTAGATAGTTTTAAAATGGCAACGGACATGATTACAGATAAAAACACGCTTATGGGCATAAAGTTCATTGAAAAGGGCATTTTGGATACTCTATCTAAAATGGGCGTAGATGTGATTGACGCATCCGGTAAGTTTGACCCTAATTTGCATCAGGCAATAGACACGGATAGCACCGCCGATGTTGAAAGCGGATATATAGTTAAAGAGGCCTATAAAGGCTTCACCTATAAAGGCAAAGTTATACGCTATTCGCAAGTAATTGTGAAGAAATAGGAGGACAAATGAAAACATTATACGCACCAAGACCAGTTGTAACAGAAATTATTAATGGGAACTACAAAGAATTAATAGGTTATATTGTTGATAGAGTATATTTGCAATCTAAACAAACAATTTATTACAACAATGAACCCACAAAAAAAACATATTATAGTGGAGAATTTCAAGGTTATCCAGGAGGTTATGGTCCAATTTGCGATAATCAGGCAGTGAATAATTTATCGCCAAATCAAGTTGTAGAATCCTATGAAGAATGCGAAAAAATTGTTGAAAAATTGAATGAAAATTTTGCAAATCACGTTAGGGGCAGTTATGATTTACGTTATGACCCTGAAAATCTTATTACTAGATATAAAAACCTTTTAAATAAAGTCCAACAGCAAGCAAAAGATGCTTGGGCATTACACCCAAATGTTTAAACGAGTTTTCTATTAAAAAGTTACAAATAAAAGTCATATAAACAAATACAAATGTCATTGCGAGAAAACTTGACCATCAAGTTTTCGTGGCAATCTCAACAATAAAAATTAAAATTTAAAGGAGAATTATATATGTCAAATATTATATGTTGCTCGTAAACTCGCAAACATATAATATTCTCCAAATTTCTTGCTCTTTAATAAATTCATTTTATTTTAATTCGTTTCACTCATTATTCTTGGCTTTTCCGTGAGTGAATATCGAAATAAATTTCAAATTCACTCGTAAAAGCCAAATTTGTGGCAAGCCACAAAAAATAAAATTCATAAATTAAAGGAGTAAATAAATTATGTCAAAAATTATCGGTATTGATTTAGGCACAACAAACAGTTGTGTAGCAGTTATGGAAGGCGGACAGCCAACCGTAATCCCCAACAGCGAGGGCAGCAGAACAACCCCAAGCGTAGTTGGTTTTAAAGATAATGATAGGTTAGTGGGCCAAGTGGCAAAACGCCAAGCGGTTGCCAACCCAGACAACACCGTCATTTCAATTAAGCGTGAAATGGGCACAGATTACAAAGTTAACATCGGTGGCAAACAATATAGCCCAGAAGAAATTAGCGCAATGATTTTAAGCAAGTTAAAGCAAGATGCAGAAGCATATCTTGGCGGGCCAGTAACCCAAGCAGTTATTACTGTGCCAGCATATTTTAACGATAGCCAGCGTCAAGCAACCAAAAATGCAGGCAAAATTGCCGGGCTAGAAGTTTTGCGTATTATCAACGAACCAACCGCAGCAGCACTTGCCTATGGCCTAGATAAGAGCGACAGAAAAAATCAAAAGATTTTGATTTACGATTTGGGTGGCGGAACATTTGATGTTTCTATCCTAGAAATTGGTGATGGCGTGTTTGAAGTGCTTTCTACAAACGGTAACACTCGCCTTGGCGGTGATGACTTTGATAACCGCATTATGGACCTTTTAATTAGCGAATTTAAAAAGGAAAATGGCATTGATTTATCAACCGATAAGCTAGCAAAACAACGCCTTAAAGAAGCAGCAGAAAAGGCAAAAATTGAACTGAGTACACTTACACAAACAACAATCAGTTTGCCATTTATTACAGCCGATGCAACCGGCCCTAAACACCTAGAATATACCTTAACTCGTGCTAAATTTGAAAGCATGATTAGCGACCTTGTAGATAGCACCCTTGTTTGCGTTCGTAACGCACTTAAAGATGCTAATTTAACTAAATCAGATATTCAAAATGTTGTGCTAGTTGGTGGCTCAACCCGTGTTCCTTGTGTTGTTGAAGCCCTTGCTAAGGAAATACCTGTAACTCCATTTAAGGGCATTAACCCAGATGAATGCGTTGCAGTTGGTGCTGCAATTCAAGCGGGCGTTTTGGGTGGCGATGTTAAAGACGTGTTGTTGCTAGATGTAACTCCACTTTCTTTGGGCATTGAAACTTTGGGTGGAGTTTGCACAAAACTTATTCCACGTAACACCACAATCCCAACTAAAAAGAGCCAGATATTTAGCACGGCGCAAGATAATCAACCGGGCGTTGAAATTAACGTGCTTCAAGGCGAGCGCGAATTTGCCGCTCAAAATAAATCTCTTGGCAGATTCCAATTAACGGGCATTCCGCCAGCACCAAGGGGAGTGCCTCAAATTGAAGTTACCTTTGATATTGACGCTAACGGCATTGTTAATGTTTCAGCAAAGGACCTTGGCACAAACAAAGAACAAAAAATAACTATCACCGCTTCAACAAATTTAAGCGAAGATGAAATTAACAAAGCTGTTAAGGAGGCTGAACAGTTTGCAGAAGAGGATAAAAAGAAACGTGAAGTTATTGATGCCCGCAACAACCTAGATGGCATGACCATGAACATTGAAAAGGTTATGAAGGAAAATGGCGATAAATTAAGCGAGGAAGATAAAAAATCCCTAACCGATGCAGTGGAAGAGGCCAAAAAGCACATTGCAAGCGAAAGCTTGGACGAAATTAAAAAGGCAACAGACGATTTAACCAATGTTTCCAACACAGCATTCAGCAAAATGTATCAAAAAATGGCAAGCCAGCAACCTCAAGGCAACCCTAACGGCAACCCAAATGGTGACAAACCAAAAGATGATGGCGACCCTAACGTAGTTGTAGAATAAATAAACTTTCTTTGATAGAAAGAAAGTTTTTATGGGGTCCCCGCAAAACAATATTTGTTTTGAAGGGGATGAGGAGTACCTGACGATAGGCTTATAATTGCGTAATAAAATGAAGCAATTTTGCAATGAGGCATGGTGCGACGATGTCATTGCGAGCAAACTTGACCATCAAGTTTGTGTTGCAATCTCAACTTCTTTAAGTGGCTTTTCTTAATAGGAAAGCCACCAAAAGAACAAATTTTGTTTTTCTATTGCACTTAAAAAAGCAATTTCAATATTTATAAAGGATTTTTTGTGAAAAAAGCGTTAATAATTGTAGATTTACAGCATGGTTTTAAAAGCAAAGAAAATCAGTTTGTTTTTAATAATGTAAATAAAATAAATTTAGGGCAATATTGCAAAATTTATGCCACACAATTTTTTAATGATAAAACTCACAATCCAAATTATGTAAAAATTTTAAATTGGAACAAACTCACAACCCCAAAAGAAACAAATTTGGCAATAAACTTGCCAAAACATGAAATAATAAAAAAATATGGTTATTCTATGCCTAAAAATTTTATAACAACATTAAAGAACAACAAAATTGAACAAGTTGATATATGCGGAACAGATTACGATAGTTGTGTGTTAAGCATAGGTTTTCAAATTTTTGATGCAGGAATTGTGCCAAAATTTTATAAAAACGTAATAGGAACACATTCAAAAAAATCTATATCATTTGAAGAAATTGAAAAAGTTTACACAAAAAAATTTTGGCGAAGATTGCTTTATTTAAGCATAGTTATAATTTAACGAGGAGCATATGGCTAATAAAGATTATTATGAAACTTTAGGCGTAAACAAAAATGCAAGTGAGGATGAAATTAAATCTGCATTTAGGAATTTGGCAAAAAAATATCACCCCGACCTAAACAAAACGCCCGAAGCAGCGGAAAAGTTTAAAGAAATTAACGAGGCTTATTCCGTTTTAAGTGATAAGCAAAAGCGCGCTAATTATGACCAATTTGGTTCAGCCGATGGCCCACAAGGCTTTGGCGGTGGCGCGGGTGGTTTTTCAGGCGGATTTTCAGGTGCGGAAGGCTTTGGCGGATTTGAAGATATCTTCAACATTTTTTCCAACTTTGGCGGGCGTGGTGCGCAAGCGCAAGTTCGGGAAGAGGGTGAAGATATTAACATCAACCTTGTATTATCCTTTTTGGATGCCGCTTTTGGCTGCGAAAAAGAGGTTAGTGTAACTCGTAAAGAGCGTTGTAAAGATTGCAACGGCACGGGCGCAAAATCTAATAGCGACTATGTTACTTGTAGCGAATGTAACGGCACTGGTCGAGTTAGCTACACCCAACAAACCCTTTTTGGCATGACGCGCACAGTTGGCACTTGCCGCAATTGTAACGGCAAGGGCAAAGTGGTTAAAAACAAATGTCCAAATTGCCGCGGCACAGGGCTAAAAACGGTTACTGCCAAAATTAAAGTTAAGGTGCCAGCCGGCATAGATAATGAGCAGGTCATCCGCCTTAACGGCGAAGGCAACCAAACCGCGTCAGCAAACGGTATTCCGGGGGATTTGCGCATTTCAATCACCGTTCAGCCACACAGCCTGCTTGTGCGCAAGGGCTTTGATTTGTATGTGGATGCCTATGCGCCAATAACCACACTTTTGCTGGGCGGAAAGGTGGAAGTCCCAACCCTTAAAGGCACGCAAACAATAGATGTTGCGCCATTGACGCAATCTAACACCAAATATACCCTTAAAGGCAAGGGCGTAAAATATTTAAAAGGCTTGGGCAGTGGGGATATTATTGTAACCCTTAAGGGCGAAATGCCAAAGGATTTAGACAAAAACTCAATAAAACTAATAAAAGATTTACAAAATTCAATAAGCGAAAAATCTTACCCAAAAACAAACAATTACACAAAAAAATTAAATTAAGTGCATCTGCACTTTTTTTAAACAATTTTTTAAAATTTTATTGCAAATATTAAAATAATGTGATATTATATAAATAGAAGGAGGTGTGCAAAATGCCAATTAAACAATAAAAGGGTGTTGTTGTTTTATTGTTTACTATGCTTTTTGCATACATTATACAACAATTATCCTAAATTTAATTTAATTATTTTTAAATGGGATAATTGTTTTTTTATTTGCCTTTTTTAGTTTAAATACAATTATCCTAAAAGGAGGTTGTATGTTTAGTATAATAAATTTATATTTAGAAACTTTAAAAGGGCGCAAACTTTTAGAAAACTTAAACTTAGTTTTAAATAAAGGGGATAAACTTGCCATAATTGGTGAAGAGGGCAATGGTAAATCCACCCTAATAAAAGCAATCATAGACCCCAATTTAATTAAAGATTATTGTAAAATTAGCGGTCAAATTCAAACAAATGAAAAAATAGGGTATCTGCAACAATCACTTGAAAAAGAGTGGGATAATCAATCAGTTTTTGATTTTTTAACCAAACAAAGCCCAACTGCAGAACAAAATTTTGAAATTTTTAACAACGTAGTTAAATTAAATAAACTGTTTAAGCAATTTAATTTAAATGAAGGCCTTATGGAATCGGACATTAACATATCTAACATTTCAGGTGGTGAAAAGGTTAAACTTCAATTAATTAAAATTTTATTATTTAGCCCCACAATGTTAATTTTAGATGAACCCACTAACGACTTGGATATAGAAACTCTTAATTGGCTAGAAAATTTTATTTTGCAATATAATAATCCAATTATATTTATTTCGCATGATGAAACACTGCTTGAAAATTGCTCAAATATGGTGCTTCACTTGGAACAACTTGCAAGGAAAACAAAACCTAAATTTACATTGTTTAAAGGCAATTATGCCGAATATGTGGCAATTCGTGAAAAAGAAATTGAAAAGCAAACTCAAATTGCCTTATATGAAAGGCGCGAGCACGCTAAAAAAGAGAGAATTTTACGCGACATAAAAGAAAAGGTTAGAGATTCAATCAATAACACAAAAGATTCCACCGCGGCAAGAATTATAGTTAAAAAAATGGCAAATGTTAAAGCACAAGAAAAACGCATAGACAATGAAAAATTAACAGAAATCCCTGATGTTGAAGAAAACATAAAACTCTTAATTAACACCCAAATTGTTTTTCCTAATCAAAAAGAATTGTTAAACATTAATTTACCCAAGTTAACAATTGGCAACAAAATATTGGCAGAAAACATCAATATACTAATTAAAGGTGCCAAAAAAATTGCCATAATTGGCAAAAATGGAGTGGGCAAATCTACTATGTTAAAAGCCGTTTTGCCCATGCTTAAAAACACAATTGGGGTAAAGGTTGGCTATTTTTCACAAAATTATGCAGAAACACTAAATTTTAAAAACACACCAGTAGAAGAGCTTGATTTTGGCAACATTAATGTTCAAACCCTGTTGGGCAGTTTAAAGTTTACCGCGGAAGAAATGACGCATCAAATTATAAATTTAAGCGAGGGCCAAAAGGCAAAATTGTTGTTACTTAAACTAATTTTGGAAGGGGATAATGTGCTCGTTCTAGATGAGCCAACCAGAAACCTAAGCCCGCTATCTAAACCCGTAATGCGAAAAATTTTGCACGACTACAAAGGTGCAATAATTGCTGTATCTCACGATAGAAAGTTTATAAATTCTGTTTTTGATGAAGCGTATGAACTAACAAATTCTGGCTTAAACAAAATTTATTTGCCTATATAATAGATGTTTTTGCCAAACAGAAGCTTAAATATAGGCCTTAAAATTTTTGGCGCTTTAAAGCAGTAAATTTTCATAACATATTTTATGCAAAATTTAATAGATGGGTTAAATGCTTTGATTATCTTTTAAAATGTAGTATTATTTTATTATGAAATTGAAAATTGTAAATTTAGAAACCGAACGCTTGTTACTAAGAAAATTTAAAGAAGAAGACGCTAACGATTACGCCGAATTTATGTCAGATAAGCATATGTGGACTTATCAACCCGACCATACTGAAACAAGAGAGGATTATTTAAAAGATTTTCCTAATCTTTTAAAGAGTTATCGAAAACGCAATGTATCTGGCATGTTGCGTTATGCCATTAATTTAAAAAGCAAAAACAAAGTAATTGGCTACATTGGCATAGCCATTAATTTTCCTAACAATTTAGGCAGAATTAGTTGGTCTTTAAACAGCAAATTTTGGCATAAAGGCTACGCCACGGAGGCTGCCAGCGCGGCTATAAATTATATGTTTAACGAATATAATTTGCACCGGATTGAATTAAATGTTTGGCAGGGCAACACGGCAAGTGAAAATTTGGCATTGCGCTTGGGCTTTAAAAAAGAAGGCATGGAAAGGGAAGCCCGCCTAAAAGGCAATAAATATTTAGATAGCATAAATTTTGGCATACTAAAAGCCGAGTGGGATGATTTGCACAAAAATAATTAAAAAATAAGGTTAGTTTAACCTTATTTTTCTTCTTTCTTCATAGTTTTTAAACATTTAGCGCAAATGTTCTTTTTACCTTTTTTACCGTCGATTTCAACATCAACTTTTTGTATATTTGCATCAAAAGTTCTTTTAGTGTGGCGCATACTGTGGCTAACATTATTGCCGGCAGTTCTACCTTTACCGCATACAACACAAACTTTCATAATAACCTCCTATAATATTTCTTTGCTTGGCTATATTAACACAAAAGAAGTCAAAAAGCAAGTATTTTTTAAAAATATTACAAAAATTGTTGATTTTTTAATCGTAATAATATATAATATCTTTCGGAGAGTGTAATGAAACTTACAACTTTTAACTCATTTGGTAAAATAACCATTAACAAAAAAGCAATTAGCAAAGTTGCTGCTGTTTCTGTTTTAGAGTGTGTTGGTGTTGTTGGTTTAGTTTCCCAGCGCAGCTTTTTTAAGGGCAATGCAATAACAACTGCGCACAGGGGCGTTGTGGTAACCGCTCTCGAAAATGATAATATGAATATTGATGTCTATGTTATAATGAGGCATTGTGGCGTTTCCGCCTCTGCAGTGGCAGAATCTATTAGGCAAAGTGTTAAGTATTCTGTAGAGCGTTTCTCGGGCATGATGGTTAAAAATGTCGTTGTTCATATTGTAGACGTTAGAGTATAGGAGTTTAATAATTTTTATGGGTAAAACATTAAATGGCTCTGCCTTAAGGAAGATGTTTTCTAGTGCATTTTCTTTGGTGGAGGAAAATAAAAAAGATATAGACGCGTTAAACGTGTTTCCTGTTCCGGATGGTGACACTGGCACAAACATGAGTTTAACATTAAAAAGTGCTGTTACCGAAATGAATGCTTGCGAATCTAACACAATAGAAGCTATTTGTGTGGCTTTTAACCGTGGTGCTTTAAAGGGTGCACGTGGCAACAGCGGTGTTATAACTTCGCAAATAATTAAGGGTATGTGCGCTTCTTTAATGTCTAAGGAAACGGAAGTTACCATAAAAGATTTTGCCAAGGCACTGGAAAATAGTGCAACAATGGCTTATAAGGCAGTAACTGTGCCAAAAGAAGGCACAATTTTAACAATAATTAAAGCCGTGGCTGAAAAGGCAAAACAGGCAAGTAAATCTAGCAAAACTTTTGAAGAATTTTTTAACCAAATTATAGCACATGCAGAAGAGGTTCTTCAACAAACGCCAAACATGCTCCCTGTGCTTAAAAAAGCGGGGGTTGTTGACGCTGGCGGACGTGGCTTAGTGTTTATTTTCAGCGGCTTTTACAAGGCTTTAACCGGGGAAATGACCGAGGTTAACTTTGTTAATAATGTTGAAAAGGATATTACAAGCGAGGAAATGCACCTTAACTTCGAATCGCTTGCCGATATTAAATACGCTTATTGCACTGAATTCTTTATAATTAATATTTTTGAAAAAACCACCGATGCTGATATTAACAAATTGCGCTCTCGCCTTATGGAAATTGGTGATTGCGTTTTGTGCATTGGAGATTTATCTTTAATTAAAGTTCATGTTCACACCAACGAGCCTAACAAAGCTCTTGGCTATGCACTTCAATTAGGTGAATTAAACGGCGTTAAAATTGAAAATATGCTCGAACAAAACCGTCAATATAGAAAAAAACAAGAAAAAGCACCTCAAAAAGAGTATGGCATGATAGCGGTGGCGGCTGGCGAAGGGCTTTCTAACGTGTTTAAAGATATTGATGTTGATTACATCATTAGTGGCGGACAAACTATGAACCCAAGCGCTAATGATATTGCAACCGCGGCGGACAAAGTTAACGCTAAAAACATTTTTGTTTTCCCTAATAATAAGAATATTATAATGTCTGCTGAGCAAGCTAATGATATTACTGATAAAAACATTATTGTTATCCCAACCACCAGCATTCCAGAGGGTGTAAGCGCAGTTTTAGCGTTTGATTCCACTTGCTCGGTAGAAGAAAATAAAGCTAACATGATTGACGCCATTGAAAATGTTATTTCTGGTTCGGTTACATATGCGGTTAGAACAACTAATGTGGACGGTATAGACGTTAAAGTTGGTGATATTATGGGTCTTGACGGGCACACCGTGTTAACCACAGGCAAGGAAGTGTGTGACACCACAATTAACCTTGTTAAAAAACTTATTAACGCCGATAGCAGCAATTTAACTTTGTTTTATGGCGATGGGGTAACGGAAGAAGATGCCCAAACTTTGCAAGCTAAATTAGAAGAACTTTTCCCAGATATGGATGTTTCCACCGTGTTTGGTGGCCAACCGGTTTATTATTACATCGTTTCGGTTGAATAACCATATATTGTTTATTGTTAAAAACAACACCGCAATATAATGTGGTGTTTTTTCATTTTGTGTTAATGTATAATTATGTCGAATTTGCGCAAAATAATGCTGTAGGATGTTCCTACATAAAAGGAGAAATTTATGTTTGGAAGAAAAAAAGAAAAAGCGGTTAGTTCCACTCCACAAAATGTACAATCTTGTACTGGCAAAGCCACAAAAGGGTGCAGTGGCAAATCTACAAGCGCTTGCAGTGGAAAATCTAGCACAAAAACAATTTCAGACAATTGTAAATGTGCAAAATAATTAAAAAATCTCAACTTAGGTTGAGGTTTTTTAATAAAAAAAGGACACTTTTTGTGCCCATTTGGAGCGGAAGACGGGGATCGAACCCGCGACCTTCGCCTTGGCAAGGCGACGCTATACCACTAAGCCACTCCCGCACGTCGTGCCAAGCCTTTTTGCTAAATTGCTTGTTAACTCGCAATTATAAGCCTAGCGGCGGGCACTTCATTTACTTTTAAAGAGCACAACGTTTGCTCTTTATATGTTAGTTTGTTTGTTTCCTTTAAAAAAGGTGGTGGGAGATACAGGACTCGAACCTGTGACCCTCTGCTTGTAAGGCAGGTACTCTACCAACTGCGCTAATCTCCCATAAAATATTAAGTTGTGTTTGCAGTTGTTAGAGCAAACTCTCCCATCGCTATCGCTCACTCGTTGCTGCGCACCGCTACAACATGCCAAAGGGCATATTGCTTAACGCTACTTCGCCAACTGCGCTAATCTCCCATAAAATATTAAGTTGTGTTTGCAGTTGTTAGAGCAAGCTCTTCCCTCGCTATCGCTCACTCGTTGCTGCGCACCGCTACAACATGCCAAAGGGCATATTGCTTAACGCTACTTCGCCAACTGCGCTAATCTCCCATAAGATTGCAGTATTAATATACCACAATCTTTTGGTTATGTCAAGGAATTTTTTAATATTTTTTATATTTTATTAAATATTTAAGCTTTCAGTTTTAACATATTTATATTTAATGCGGTTATGTTTAAGAATATTTATTATATCATCAACATAAATATTTTTTTGCTTTCTAGAATGCGTTGGCAAAATAAATTTATCTTCAAATTCAATATAACCTTTAAGCGGAATTGAAATTAAATTGCCTTGTTTGTTATTTTTGCCATAATAATAGTCAAAATAGATGTGCCCCATAATATCAGGGTTATAATAGCAACTCAAATTGCCTTTAGTTATAGAGTCTTTAACGGCATCTTCAACAACATAGCTTTCCCTTGCAAACCAAAATTCTTTAGTTTTGGTAGGGGCATAATCCTCACTTAAATCCATAAAATTTACAATATCATATTCAATATTATTATCTTCAAAATATTTTTCCGCATCTTCAATTTTAGCTTCTCCGCCGCGCATTAATAAAATAATAGTGTCACTTTCTTCACTATAAATCAAACTATCATATTGCATTTTTACTGTTTTAGAGCCCACTTTAAACTTGCAAATAACATTTTTAAAAATAACAACATCGGTTTTAATGTTTTTTAATGCAGTATATAATTCTTCCGGATTGTTTTGTATTGCCCAAATATCTAAAATTTTATCAGTCATATATTTATTATATCAAAATTAACCAAATTTGTCAATATCTAATTTAAAATATGCATTGTTAATAAATTTTTAAGAAATTTTTAAAAATATGTTGCATTTTTTCTTTTTATCATATATAATTATAAAGTTAACATATAACCCAAGCCGGTGTGGCGAAATGGCAGACGCACAGGACTTAAAATCCTGGGTCCGTAACAGGACGTGTCGGTTCGACCCCGACCACCGGCACCA
>CANQAY010000006.1 GCA_947589025.1 uncultured Clostridia bacterium | reverse complement strand
AGAAAAATGGCAACAACAAAATTAAGAATTAAACTTGCATCTTATGATACGGGTTTACTCGAAAATGTGGTTTCAAGGATACTTGACACTGCAACAAAATCGGGCTGCAAAGTTTCTGGCCCAATTCCGCTTCCAACCAAAAAGGAAGTGGTTACAATCTTACGTTCAACACACGTAAACAAGGATAGTAGGGAACAATTTGAAACCCGAACTCATTTTAGACTAATTGATGTTTTTGCACCTAATGCAAAGGCTGTTGAAACGTTAACCAAAATGAACGTTCCGGCCGGTGTGGACATTAAGGTGGAATTATAAGGAGGATACTGTGGAAAAAGCAATTATAGGTAAAAAAGTGGGCATGACACAAGTGTTCACAGACGATGGCAGAGTTGAACCTGTAACAGTTATTGAAGCAGGTCCTTGCTATGTAGCTCAAATTAAAACCAAATCGGTTGATGGTTACGATTCCGCTGTGCTAGCATATGGCGAAGTTAAAGCAAAAAATGTTAACAAAGCTCAAGCTGGCACTTTTAAAAAGGCGGGCGTTGACCCTAAACGCGTTTTAAAAGAGTTTAAGTATGACGATATGAGCAAGTTTGCCCTAGGGCAAGAAATTAAGGCGGACATGTTTGCCGCTGGCGATGTGGTAGATGTTATCGGCACATCCAAAGGTCACGGGTTTACCGGTGTTATTAAACGTTGGAACCAACAAAGGCTTAAAATGACCCACGGCGTTGGCCCTGTGCACAGAGAAGTTGGCTCAATGGGTGCTAACTCAACCCCAAGCAGAGTGTTTAAAGGCAAAAAGATGCCGGGCGAATATGGTAACGAAACGGTTACCGTTCAAAATTTAAAAGTTATACGCGTAGATGCAGATAGAAATTTAATTATGGTTAAGGGCGCAATCCCTGGTGCTAAAAAGTCCATTGTTACTATCCGCACTGCTAGCAAAGCGTAAAGGAGAAAACTATGGCAAAACTTAAAGTTTATAATATGAAAAAGGAAGCAGTGGGCACCGTTAGTTTGGAAGATGGCGTGTTTGCTGTTGAATACAACGAGCCATTAATTCACCAAGTGGTGGTTGCACTAAGCAACAACGCGCGTCAGGGCACAAAATCCACCCTAACAAGAAGTGAAGTTAATGCAAGCAAAAAGAAAATTTACAGGCAAAAGGGCACAGGTAATGCCCGTCATGACGAAAAGAGCGCACCTCAATTTGACGGCGGCGGCGTTGTGTTTGCCCCAAAACCAAGGGATTTTAGAGTTAAAATTAACAAAAAGATGAGGGATGTGGCATTTGCAAGTGCAATTTCTCAAAAAATAAGGCAAGAAGAAGTGTTTGTTATTGACAGCCTAACCTTTGCTGACGCTAAAACCAAAGCGGCAAGCGAGTTCTTAAAAACTTTTGGGCTAGATAAACGCACAATACTTGTTACTGCCGGCAAAGACGAAAATGTTATGCGCGCAACAAACAACATTCAAAAAGTCAGTTGTGTTGACGCAAAACTTTTAAACGTTAAAGAGTTGGTTGAAAACCGCTATGTAGTTTTCACTAAAGACGCTATTAAGAAAATAGAGGAGGCATACGTATAATGAACGCACAAGAAATTATTTTAGAGCCTATTATGACTGAAAAATCATACGCAGGCTTCCCAAACAAAGTTTACACCTTTAAAGTTAACTTAAACGCCAACAAAATTGAAATTAAAAAAGCAGTTGAACAGCTTTTTGAAGTTAAAGTTGCCCGCGTTAACACAGTTACCGTTAAAGGCACAACCAAACAACGAAACACAAAGAACGGGTGGGTTTACGGAAAAACTAGCGATTATAAGAAAGCAATCGTTTTCTTAAAAGCAGATTCTAAACCTATTGCCTTCTTTGAAAGTTTGAACTAAAAGGAGTTATAAATGGCTATTAGAAATTTAAAACCAACCTCACCCGCTAACAGATTTAAATCTTATAAGGTAAGAACAACCGACAAAACTAACGTTCCTAAATCTCTTGATGGTGACGTTAAAAAAACTGGCGGACGCAACAACCAAGGTAAACTTACTGTTAGGCACATTGGTGGCGGAAATAGAAGAAAATATAGAGTTATTGATTTCAAACGTAACAAAGATGGCGTGCCTGCCCGTGTTGATAGCATTCAATACGACCCTAACCGCACAGCTGACATTGCATTGCTTGTTTATGCTGACGGTGAAAAGCGCTTTATATTGGCCCCTAAAGGCTTAAATGTTGGCGATAGGGTTATGAGCGGTGTTGGTGCTGAAATTAAACCCGGCAACGCACTTCCATTAAGCGAAATTCCACTTGGCGCAACAATTCACAACATTGAATTGCAACCGGGTAAGGGCGGCCAAATGGTTAGAAGTGCCGGTTTGGCAGCTCAGCTTATGGCAAAAGAGGGCGCTTATGCAACCGTTCGTTTGCCTAGTGGCGAAATGAGAAAAGTTCCTGTTTCTTGCCGCGCAACAATTGGCGTTATTGGCAATGAGGAAAATGAAATTGTATCTTTGGGTAAAGCTGGCCGCGCTCGTCACATGGGTGTTCGCCCATCTGTTCGTGGTGCTGTTATGAACCCAGTAGATCACCCACATGGTGGTGGTGAAGGTAAATCACCAGTTGGTCACGCTGGGCCATTAACACCTTGGGGCAAACCTGCAATTGGTTATAAAACAAGAAAACATAATAAGGCTTCTGACAAACTTATTGTCAAGAGGGCTAATGCTAAGTAGGAGTAGAGTATGAGTAGAAGTTTAAAGAAAGCTCCATTTGTGGAAGAAAAATTGATGTCTCGCATTAAAGAGATGAACGAAAAGGGCGAAAAAAAGGCTGTTAAAACCTGGAGCCGCTCTAGCACAATTTATCCTGAATTTGTGGGGCACACAATTGCTGTGCACAATGGCAAAAAACATATACCTGTTTACTGCACTGTAGATATGGTTGGCCATAAACTTGGCGAATTTGCGCCAACAAGAACATTTAAAGGCCACAAACAGAAAGAAGCAGCAAAAGGCAATAAGAAGTAGGAGTGAATTATGGCAAAAAATATAAGAGAAAAAGCATTAAAAATAGCACAAAGTAAAGATACTCGCCCTTACGCTATGGTAAGGTTCGTTAGGCTTTCTCCTACAAAGGCTAAAATAGTAATTGACCAAGTAAGAGGCAAATCTTATGACGATGCGGTGGCAATTTTATCTTTTATGCCAAACGAGGCTGCAAAAGTGCTTTTAAAAGTTGTTAAATCTGCCGGCGCAAATGCGGAAAACAACAAGGGCATGAATGTGCACGATTTATACCTTGCCGAAGTTGTTTTAGGCTCGGGCCCAGTTAGGGTTAACAAAGTTTATGCACGCGGCAAAGGCAGTGCAGATAGAATTGCAACAAGAACTAGCCACATTAAAGTTGTGCTAGGAAATAAGGAGTAGAGTATGGGACAAAAAGTTAATCCAAATGGCATGAGAATTGGTATCAATAAAACGTGGAACTCTTTTTGGTTCGCGGACAAAAAAGAACTTGCAAAAAACCTTAAGGAAGACGATGTTATCCGTAAATATATCCTTAAAGAATATAAAAATTGCGCAATTTCTAACGTTTTAATTGAAAGAACAACCGATAGCCTTTCTGTTACAATTTCAACCGGCAAACCCGGTGTGTTAATTGGCACAAAAGGTGCTGGGGTTGAAGCATTAAAGAAAAATGTTGAAAAACTAAGCGCAGCAAAAAAAGTTAATGTTAATATTGTGGAAGTTAAGAACCTAGATTTAGATGCTAAACTTGTGGCAGAAAGCATTGCTGCTCAACTTGAAAAACGTGCTCAGTTTAGGCGCGTTATGAAAAGCGCATTGCAACGCGTTATGCGTGCAGGTGCGTTGGGCGCAAAAATTATGGTGTCTGGGCGTCTTGACGGTGCCGAAATTGCAAGAAGTGAATCTTGCCACGATGGCAAATTGCCATTGCAAACCATCCGCGCTAATATAGACTACGCTAAAGTAGAAGCACATACAACTTATGGTGTTTTGGGCGTTAAAGTGTGGATTTATAAAGGCGAAATTTTAGGTAAAGTTTCTCAAAGCACCGTAAACCACAAGAAAGGAGAGAACTAATATGCTATTACCTAAAAGAGAAAAAAGAAGAAAACAGTTCCGTGGCAATATGTCTGGCCGTGCCATCCGTGGCAGCAAGGTAACATATGGTGATTATGGCTTGCAAGCAACCGAACCATGCTGGATAACTCCAAACCAATTGGAAGCAGCGCGTGTTGCAATTAATAGATATATGAAGCGTGGCGGCAAACTTTGGATAAAAGTTTTCCCTCACAAACCTATAACTAAAAAGCCAGCAGATACTCGTATGGGTAGCGGTAAAGGTGCACAAGTTGGCCACGTAGCCGTTGTAAAACGTGATAGAGTTATTATAGAAGTAAGCGGCCCAAGTGAAGAAGTTTGCTTGGAGGCATTAAGGCTTGCTTCACATAAACTTCCTTGTAAAACTAGGGTAGTTTATAAGGAAAAAGGCGGTGAAAACAATGAAAACTAATTATAACAACATGAGCGTGAAAGAGTTGCAGGCAGAAGAAACTAAATTAAGAAGTGAACTTTTTAATTTAAGCTTTCAACACAAAGTTAACCAACTTCAAGATACTTCACGCATTAAAATAGTTAAAAGAAATATTGCTAGGGTTAAAACCGCTTTACGTCAAAAAGAAATTGCTGGAGCAAAGGAGTAGAATATGGAAGAAAAGAAAGTTAACCGTAAAACAATTCAAGGTGTTGTGGTTTCTGATAAAATGGATAAAACCATTACTGTTTTGGTTACCAGCAAAAAAATGCACCCAATTTACAAAAAATATACAACATACACAAAAAAATATAAAGCACACGACGAAAAGAACGAAGCCAAAGTTGGCGATACAGTTAAAATTATTGAAACTCGCCCACTAAGCAAAGATAAATATTTTAGGCTTCTTACAATCGTTGAAAGGGCTAAGTAGGAGGGAATATGATTCAACCATTATCAACACTTAATGTGGCAGATAACACTGGCGCTAAAAAAATTATGTGCATCCGTTGCCTTGGTGGTTCAGTTAGAAAGTTTGCTAACGTTGGCGATATCATAGTTGCCTCTGTTAAAAAGGCTGACCCAGACGGCAAAGTTAAAAAAGGCGATGTTGTTATGGCAGTTATTGTGCGTTCTAAAAAAGGTGTTCAGCGTGCTGATGGCAGCTCAATCAAATTTGACGATAACGCTGCCGTTATTATAGATAAACAAAAAGCACCTCGCGGCACTCGTGTTTTTGGCCCAATAGCAAGGGAACTTCGCGCTAAGGGATTTACTCAAATTTTATCCTTAGCACCAGAGGTATTATAGGAGGCTATGATGAAAATTAAAAAAGGAGATAACGTGCTTGTTTTAACCGGTAAAGACGCTAAAAAAACAGGTGAAGTTATTGAAATTGATAGAGAAAATAATAGGGTTAAAGTTGCTGGTGTTAACATTCAAGCTCACCACAAAAAACCAAGAAATAAAGACGACAAAGGCGGCATTTTAAAAACCGAAGGTGCAATAAGTGCTTCCAACGTTTTGGTTGTTTGCCCGGCTTGCAAAAAGGCAACACGCGTTGCACACGCTGTTGTGGATGGCGAAAAAACCCGCGTTTGCAAAAAATGTGGTGCTAGCCTAGATGTTAAGGCAGCTAAACCTGCAAAATCTGCCAAAAGCACAAAAACCGTTGCAAAAGAGGAAGTTAAAGAGGCAAAAGCTGCAAAAACAACCTCTAAAACAACAAAACCAGCCGCTAAAGAAGTAAAGGCTGCAACTAAAAAAACTGAAACTAAAACTGAAAAAACAACAAAAACTGCCACAAAAAGCAGTAAAAAGGCGTAAAGGAGTATGACATATGGAAAAAGAAATTAATAGGCGTCATGCATACTATAACGAAGTGGTTAAAAAGGCGATGAAAGAAAAATTTGGGTATAAAAATGTTATGGAAATACCTAAATTTGACAAAATCGTGTTAAGCCTTCGTCTTGGTAAGGAAAAAGATAATGCAAAAAGTTTTAACAATGCAGTTGACGAGTTATCTTTAATTGCTGGTCAAAGGGCAGTTGTTACAACCGCAAAAAAATCAGTTGCAAATTTCAAACTTCGTCAGGGCCAAAAAATTGGTGCAAAGGTCACTTTGCGTGGCGAAAAAATGTATGAATTCTTTGATAGGCTAATCTCGGTGGCTTTGCCAAGGGTTAGAGACTTTCAAGGTTTAAGCACAACTTCGTTTGATGGGCGTGGTAATTATAGTTTTGGCGTTAAAGAGCAAATTATCTTCCCAGAAATTGTTTACGATAAAATTGATGCAGTTCGTGGGTTTGATATTATGATTATAACCACCGCAAAAACAAACGCAGAAGCACTTGAATTGTTAAAATTAATGGGCGTTCCATTTAAAAAGAGTAGGAGTTAGTATGGCAAGAAAAGCGATGATAAACAAACAACAAAAACCACAAAAATTTAAAACGCGTGAATACACTCGTTGTTCTATTTGTGGGCGTCCTCATGCAGTGCTTAAAAAGTATGGAATTTGCAGAATTTGTTTTAGAAATTTGGCCTCAAAGGGTGAAATTCCCGGCGTTACAAAGGCTAGTTGGTAAAAGGAGTGAACTATGTATATTATAGACCCAATTGCAGATATGCTTACTCGTATTCGCAATGCGAACACAAATAAGCACGAAAATGTATTAGTTCCAGCATCTAAAACTAAGCTTGCTATTGCTGAAATTTTAAAAGCAGAAGGCTACATTGTAGATTTTAGCGAAACTAAGCAAGACGGCGTTAAAATGCTTGATATTACATTAAAATATGGCCCTAATGGCGAAAAAGTTATTCAAGGGCTTAAACGCATTAGCAAACCCGGTTTAAGAATATATGCCAATGCCGACCAACTACCAAAAGTTTTAAACGGGTTGGGTATTGCCATTATTTCTACAAGCAAGGGCATTGTTACTGATAAAAATGCAAGAAAATTAAACGTAGGCGGCGAAGTGCTTGCCTATGTGTGGTAGGAGGTTTTCTATGTCAAGAATTGGAAAATTACCTATTGAAATTTTAGCTGGCGTTACCGTTGACGTTAACGGCAATATGGTTACCGTTAAAGGCCCTAAAGGGGAACTTAAACAAGAATTTTCTAAAAATGTTACTGTTGAAGTTAAAGATAACCACGTTTACGTTACCAGAAACGATGACACAACTGACAGCAACGCAAAACAAGGGCTTTACCGCCAACTTATTCATAACATGATAACCGGCGTTAAAGATGGCTTTAAAAAGACATTAAGCGTTAAAGGCGTTGGTTACAAATTAAATAAGCAAGGCAACAACAAATTGGTTATGAACTTGGGGCTAAGCCATCCGGTAGAATTTACCGCAGATGAGGGCATAACTTTTGATGTGCCAGATAACAACACAATTGTTGTTAATGGTGCAGATAAACAACTTGTTGGCGCTGTTGCAGCCAAAATCAAGGCATTGCGCCCAGTTGAACCTTATCACGGGTACGGCATTAAATATGCTAACGAAACTGTAATATTAAAAGCAGGTAAATCTGCTGGTAAGAAGAAAAAGTAGGAGGGTAAGTTATGATAAACAAAATTAATAAAAACGCAAACCGCGTTAAACGTCATGTTAGGCTTCGTCATGACTTGTCTGGCACTACGGCGCGCCCAAGATTGTGCGTTTATAAAAGTTTAAAACACATTTACGCACAAATTATTGACGACACAACTGGCGTAACACTTGTTGCTTGCAACACCGCACAAAAAGATGTGCAAGCAAAAGTTAAAAATTTAACAAATAAAGAGCAAGCTAAATTTGTTGGTGAACAAATTGGCAAACTTGCTTTAAAAAAGAAAATTAACACTGTCGTTTTCGATAGAGGCGGATACCTATATACAGGCAGAGTAAAAGAACTGGCCGATGGCGCAAGAGCCGCGGGCTTGGAGTTTTAAGGAGAGATTATGGCACAACAACAAAAACGTGAATTTAGAAAACCAAGAGTTGAAGAAAAAGACGAATTTGAAAAGAAAATGCTTGCTGTTCGCCGCGTAACAAAGGTTGTTAAAGGTGGCCGTACCATGCGTTTCTCCGCTCTTGTAGTGGTGGGTGACAAAAAAGGCCGGGTTGGCATGGGCCTTGCAAAAGCAAGTGAAGTTCCAACCGCTATAGATAAGGCTACTAAAGCTGCTAAAAAGGCGCTTATAACCGTGCCAGTGGTTTTGGGCACAATTCCACATGAAACGGTTGGCAAATTTTCTAAAACCAGCGTTAAAATGTTGCCTTCTAAAAAGGGTAGCGGTTTAATTGCCGGTGGTGCAGCACGTACAGTGTTTGAATTGGCAGGTTACACAGATATAACTGCAAAAATTTATGGCTCAACTGATAAAATTAACGTGGTAAGGGCAACAATTAATGGGCTTAAAGGCTTAAGAACAAAAGAACAAATTGCTATGCTACGCGGCAAATCAGTTGAAGAAATTTAGGAGGACTTATGGCTAAAAAGCAAGAAAAAACAATTAAAGTTACTTTAATTAAAAGCCCAATAGGCTTTGATAAACGCCAAGCCAAAGTTGTTACCGCTTTAGGCTTTAAAAAATTAAACGAAACCAGAGTTCTTCCAGATAACGAAAGCGTTAGAGGTAGCATCTTCAAAGTTAAACACTTGTTAAAAGTGGAGGAGGAAGCATAATGTATTTACACGATTTACGAAATGCCGATGGCGAAAAACAATCTAAAAAAAGGCTTGGCCGTGGTATAGGTTCTGGCGTTGGCAAAACTTCGGGCAAAGGCCATAAAGGGCAAAATGCTCGTTCTGGCGGCGGCGTTCGCCCGGGCTTTGAAGGTGGCCAAAACCCTCTATATAGAAGGATACCTAGCAAGGGCTTTAGCAATGCTAAATTTAAAAAGGTTTACACCACTATTAATGTTTCCCAACTTAATGGCTTTGAAGCAAACAGCGAAGTTGATGCAGTTAAATTGTTAGATGCTGGCATCATTAAAAAAGTGGAAAAGGATGGCATTAAAATTTTAGGCAATGGTGAACTTACTGTTGCACTTAAAGTTGTTGCCAACAAATTTACAAATTCAGCAAAGGAAAAGATAACATCTTTAGGTGGAAGCATTGAGGAGGTATAATGTTTAAAACATTAGCTGACGCATTTAAAATAAAAGAAGTAAGAAACAAGTTATTGTTAACTATTCTTTTACTGTTTATATATCGTGTTGGGTGTTGGTTGCCAATTCCCGGCATTGATAGTAAAGCACTTGGCTTAAACGTTGAAGGTAACACCTTTTTAAGCTTGCTAAGTGCAGTTAGTGGTGGTGCGCTAAGCCAAGGCTCATTCTTGGCACTGGGCGTTTCGCCATATATTACCGCATCAATTATAATTCAGCTACTTTCCGCCGTTATTCCTAGTTGGCAAAGGCTTGCCAAAGAGGGTGGCGATGGCAGAAGAAAAATTAGCCAATACACAAAAGTTGCAGCACTTATAATTGCAACCGCACAAGCAATTGGCATTGCAGTGGGCTTTGGCACGGCAGATAGTGTTAACATGAACTTATTTGCTGGGCAAGAATTCTTATGCTATGCGTTTATTGTTATTATGTTGGTTGCCGGTGCAATGTTTACCGTTTGGCTAGGTGAAAAAATTAGCGAAATTGGCATTGGCAATGGTATGAGCTTGCTAATTTTCGTGGGCATTTTATCTAGTGCCGGCACTGGGGTTATGAACAACTTTAAAAACATTGCCGTTGGTGGCGAAACTACTCAGCGCGCCATTTGGCAGTTGGTGTTGTTCTTGGTTGCATTAATTGCAATATTTGCCCTTGTTGTGTTTGTTGATGGTGGTGAAAGGCGCGTTGGCGTGCAATACGCCAAGCAAATGAAAGGCAGAAAGATGTATGGCGGGCAATCCACCTACATTCCAGTGCGCGTAAACGCAAACGGAGTTATGCCAATAATATTTGCAAGTTCAATTTTAACTTTCCCACAATTATTAATGAGCATTTTTGCGCCAAACGGCAATGGCTTTACTGAATGGTGGCAAAAATGGCTGGGCACAGGCACATGGATTTATGCAATTGTTATGTCACTTTTAATTTTGGCATTTGCTTACTTTTACACTATGCTAAATTTCGATACTGACGAAATTAGCCGTCAAATTCAACAAAATGGTGGTTTTATTCCGGGCATTAGGCCGGGCAAGCCAACAGCACAATATTTGGGCTCTATTAATAAAAGAATAACCCTATTTGGTGCAATATTCTTGGCTTTCATGGCGTTAATTCCAACACTTATATTCACCGCAATTGCTGGTGGCGGAATAACAAGTGCATTTAGTGCAACGGCAATGCTAATTGTAGTTTCTGTTGCTTTGGAATTTGATAAACAACTTGAAGCACAAATGATGATGCGCAACTATCGCGGATTTTTAAAATAGGGGTGTAAATGAATATTGTTCTAATTGGCATTCAGGGCTCGGGCAAGGGCACGCTGGTGGAAAATTTAAAGCAAAAACTTAAATTTAGTTTAATTTCAGTTGGCGAGCTTTTGCGCGGCGAAGTTAAAAAAAACACAAAACTGGGCAAGCACATTAAACAGGTTCAAGCCGCTGGCAATTTGGTAGAAATTGAAACTGTTATGGCAGTTATTCAAAAAAAACTTGCCCAAAATGAAAATTCTAACATTGTGTTTGACGGCTTTCCTAGAAACAGTTTGCAAGCAGAAGAATTTGATAAACTTTTAAAGCTTGATTTAGTAATTTATTTAAATTTGGATAAGCAAACTGCAATAACGCGCCTGTTAAATAGATTAACTTGCACAAATTGTGGCAGTGTGTTTAACAAAACCAAGGTTAAAAATGATTTATGCCCAAATTGTGGTGGCAAGTTGGAAACCCGCTTTGACGATACCCTTGAAGGAATTAACAAAAGAATAGAACAATTTTACATTGAAACCTATCCGCTAGTTAAACGTTATAAAAAACAAAAAATTTTAGCAGAGGTGGACGCAAGCAAAACGCCAAACCAGATACTAAAAGATGTTATGAGGGCAATTAATGAACATAACAATTAAAAACGAACAACAAATAGAAAAAATGCGCAAATCGTGCCAAATTTTAAAACGAACATTCGATTTAATTGAGGCATCAATTTACCCAGGCCAAACCACTCAGCGCCTTAATGATTTGGCCTATAACTACATTATTTCCCAAGGCGCAAAACCTTCCTTCCTTAATTATGAGGGGTTTCCGTACACTATCTGTGCCAGCCTAAATGATCAAGTTGTGCACGGATTCTGTACGAATACACCACTCAAAGAGGGCGACATTATTAGCATCGATTGTGGCTGCATTTGGGAAGGATATCATAGCGATGCTGCGCGCACTTTCCCAGTGGGGAATGTGTCGATAGAAAAATCTAATTTAATTAACGAAACAAAACAATCATTCTTTGAAGGCATTAAGGATATTAAAGCGGGCAGCCGGCTGGGCCACATAAGCCACCGCATTCAAGTGTATTTAGAATCTCATGGCTATGGCGTGGTTAGGGAACTAACTGGCCACGGCGTGGGCACTGACCTGCATGAAGACCCTATGGTGCCAAACTACGGAAAATATAATTCCGGCATTGAACTTAAAGAGGGCATGACCCTTGCAATTGAACCTATGTCTACTTTGGGCAAGCGAGATGTGTATTTGGAAGATAATGACTGGACCGTTACCACGGTTGACCATAAGCCAAGTGCACATTATGAAAACACTATTTTAATAACAAAAGATGGTGTTGAAATTTTAACCTTATAGGAGCGTTATGGATAGCATTTTTAAACCGGGCGATATTGTAAAATCGGTATCAGGCCACGATAAAAATAAAATATTTTTGGTTGTTTCTATTGACAAAAACGGTTATCTTGCTATAATAGATGGTAAAGTTAGAAAAAAAGAAAAACCAAAATTAAAAAATCCAAAACATGTAACAAAATTGGGGGAAGATTTAAATTTAATTAAAAAATATAAATCTAACCTAACCACAAATGCAGAAATGCATAAATTAATTAATAAATTTAAGGAGTGATATGTCTAAAGAAGACGTTATTGAAGCTGAAGGCGAAGTTGTTGAAGTTTTAGGAAACACAAACTTCAAAGTAAAAATTATGAATAACCACCTTATAACAGCTTACATTTCGGGCAAACTTCGCACCAACTACATTAAAATTTTGGTTGGGGATAAAGTTAAGGTGGAAATGAGTCCATACGATTTAACCAAAGGTAGAATTGTGTGGAGAAGTAAAAACTAAGAAGGAGAAAGTTTATGAAAGTTAGACCATCAGTTAAACCAATGTGCGAAAAATGCAAAGTAATTAAGCGTAACGGCAAAGTTATGGTTATTTGTTCTAAAAATCCTAAACATAAACAACGCCAAGGTTAAGGATATGAAAATAAGCACAAAACCTCGCGGCAATTTTGGTTTTGTGAGAACATAAAAAATATTTTTGGAGGAATTAAAAAAAATGGCTCGTATATCAGGTGTAGATTTACCTAATGAAAAGAGAGTTGAAATTGGCTTAACCTATATTTATGGTATAGGCAGGGTTTCTGCTAACAAAATTTTGGCAGCAACCGGAATTAATCCAGACACTCGTGTTAAAGACCTTACCGAAAGTGAAATAGCTTCTATTCGTAAATATATAGAGGCAAATTTTGTTGTGGAAGGTGAATTAAGAAAAGATGTTGCGCTAGACATCAAACGTTTAAAAGAAATAAGGTGCTATCGTGGGTTAAGGCACATTGCCAACCTTCCAGTGCGTGGGCAATCTAGCAAACAAAATGCTCGCACTAGAAAAGGCCCTAAAAAAACAATAGCAAATAAGAAAAAGTAAGGAGTAAATAATGGCTACTACTAAAAAAGAAACTAAAAAGAAAAAGATATTAGTAAGCAATGGTGAAGGTCAAGTGCACATTCAAGCAACTTCAAACAACACACTAGTATCTTTAACAGATAGTCAAGGCAACGCTTTGGCACAAAGCAGTGCAGGCGCTTTGGGCAACCGTGGTGCTAAAAAAAGCACACCTTTTGTTGCTCAACAAGTTGTTGAAACTGTGCTTAAAAATGCTTCTAACTTTGGCATAACCAAGGTTGGCATTTTGGTTAAAGGCGCTGGCGGTGGCAGAGAGGCAGCCATCCGTGCGGTTGGTTCTTTTGGGTTACAAATTTTGTATATTAAAGATGTATCCCCAATCCCACACAATGGATGCAGACCACCTAAGGCAAGAAGGTTATAGGAGGAATTATGGCAAGAATTACTGATCCAGATTGTAAACAATGCCGTAGGGAAGGTTGCAAACTTTTCCTTAAAGGTGAAAGATGCTTAACCAAATGCTCTTTCGATAAACGCCCAACAATTCCTGGTGTGCACGCTACTGGCAGAAAGAAAGTTAGCGAATATGGCATTCAGTTAAGGGAAAAACAAAAAGTTAGAAGAGCATATGGCATTTTGGAAAAACAATTTAGAAATTATTACGAAAAAGCAACCCGCAGCAAAGAAAGCACCGGTTGGGCTATGCTTAAAATGCTTGAATTAAGGCTGGATAACGTTGTTTATCGTATGCAAATTGGTGCTTCCCGCAGTGAAGCAAGGCAAATTGTAACCCACGGCCACATTACAGTTAATGGTAAAAAAGTTAATATACCATCATATCAAGTTAAAGTTGGCGATGTTATTGCCGTTAAAGAGAGTAAACAGGCACTTGAAATGTTTGCTTCATTAAAAGGGCAAAAGGCTGTTACCCCTAAATGGTTGGAGTTTAACACCGAAAGTTTAACAGGTAAAGTTTTGGCATTGCCAGAGCGTGAAGATATCGACTTAAATATTCAAGAACACTTGATTGTAGAATATTATTCAAGATAATAGGAGATTAAAATTATGATGGAAATTGAAAAACCAAAAATTCAACTTGAAGAACTTGATAACGGCGCACACGCTGTTATTACTGTGGAACCACTTGAAAAAGGCTTTGGCATAACACTTGGCAACATGTTAAGAAGAACTTTGCTTAGTTCCCTTCCTGGTGCTGCAATTGTTGGTGTTAAAATTAAAAAAGTTTTGCACGAATTTTCAACAATTAAAGGCGTTACCGAAGATGTGCCAGACATTGTGCTTAATCTAAAAGCCATTGCCGTTAAAACCGAAAATAATGATGAAGATTTTAAAGGCACTATGACCCTTAAAAAGAAAGGCTCTGCAGTTTTGTATGCAAAGGATATTAAGTGTTCGGATGGCATCACAATTATGAACCCAGAGCAATATATTTGCACATTAGATGACGATGCCGACCTTGACATTACCATGTATGTTGGCAGAGGCAGAGGTTATGTGCCTGCAAGTTTAAACAAAAACTTTTCAGACGAAGTAGATTTTATTGCTATTGATTCATTATTCACTCCTGTTAAAAGGGTTAATTTTGAAGTGCAATCAAGCCGTGTGGGCAGAAGCCTAGATTACGACAAACTTGTTTTAGATGTTCAAACTCGTGGCACTGTTAGTGCTAAGGAAGTTGTGGCACTTTCTGCCAAACTTTTAAATGACTATGCTACCATGTTTGTTGAACTTGTTGAAGGCATGGACGGAATGAACATCTTAGTGGCAAGAAAAGAAGATGAAAGAACAAAATTATTTGAAAAACCTATCGAGGAAATGGAATTAAGCGTTAGAAGTTATAACTGCTTAAAACGCGCCGGCATTGAAACAGTGGGCGACCTTGCTAAAAAGAGCCGTGCTGAAATGATGAAAGTGCGCAACATGGGTGCAAAATCTATGGAAGAAGTTATTAAAAAGCTGGAAGATTACGGCCTTACCCTCGAGGGCAACGATTATTAAAATAAGGAGAATTTAAGATGAAACCTAAAAAATTAGGACGCCCAACTGAAGAAAGATTGGCAATTATGCGTAATCAGGCAACTGATCTTCTTTGGCACGGTAAAATTGAAACCACTTTGGCACGAGCAAAGTCCTTACAAAGTTACACCGAAAAGCTTTTAACCCTTGCAATTAACAGTTATGAAGATGTTATTACTGTTACAAAAACCACTGTTAACAAAAAAGGTGAAAAAGTTAATAAAGAGGTTATGAACGATGGGCCTAAAAAACTTGCTGCCCGCAGAAAAATTATGGCTAAAACTTACACCGTTAAAGAAGAGCGCAAACCGGGTGAAAAGAAAGCTGATTATTTGGCAAGAATAGATAACATTAAACACCCACTTTTGGAAAAAATATTTAACGTTTATGCACCTAAATATGCAGAGCGTGCTAAAGAACTTGGCCAAAAGGGTGGCTACACACGCATTCTTAAAACCGGGCTTAGAAAAGGTGACAACGCACAAATGGCCATTATTGAATTAATTTAAATTAAGAGCATTATGCTCTTTTTTTATTTTAAAATTGTAAAAAATTAAAAAAATAGTTATTATTTTCATTTTTTTGCCAAATTTTTTAAATATTTTAAAAATTTTTTTGTGTTATTTTTTTATTTATGAAAACCAAAAAAATAAATTACAACACCATTTTAAAATATTTTGCACTGTTTTTTCTTTTTATGGTGCTGGCAAATGCAAAAATTAACGATTTAAGCCCGTTTGTTTATGCGCTGTTTTTTGCCTGCCTTTATGTTGGGTTAAATGAAAAATTAACGGCGGCATTCACTTTAATTAGCGCCACAATAATAAGCCCAAGTTTGCAAACTTTTTTTGTGGCATTAACCGTGGTGGGCGTTGGGCTTGTTTGTTTTTATTTGCACATGTTAATTAAGAAAAAAATTCATTTAATAACCATTTTTTTAACGTTTGTTTTATCTTTAATTACATATTTTTATTATAATTTTAATAATTTTAGCCATTTAATTTATTTTTGTTTAATGGGCATAATAAGTTTGTATGTTTTTATTGTAGTAAATCAGGTGATGTGCCTAAGAAAAAATTGCTTTAAATTAACGCTGGATGAAAGCATTTGTTTTTTGTTTACCATTGCCTTGCTTGGCTTGGGGCTGGCACCAATTAGTTTATATAACGTGTTTTTTTACCGCCTAATTTTAATGCTTGCAATTTTTATATTAATTTCAATTGGCAGTGCCAACCTAACTTTTGCTGTAACGCTTGCGTTTAGCTTTGGCGTGGGGCTATTTCAAATGAATTTGTTGCCCGTTGCTGAGTTTGCAATTGTGGCACTGATGGCGGGCATATTTAGCATGCCGCACAAAATTAAAATAGGCGTTGTTACAATTTTAACGGATATTTTAATTCAATTTTTGTTTTTTGCAAAAAATATTGAACTTTTTTATGAAATTTTGCCAATAATTGCGGCAACAATAATATTTATTTTAATTCCTAACAAAATGCTAAACAATTTAAGTGATTTAGTTTATGTTAAAAAAAGCGAAATGAGTTCGCGCAATTTAATTAACACCACGCGCAAAAACATAAAAAAGCGTTTAAGTGAACTCAGCAATGTGTTTTTGGATATGAAACAAATTCATTTAAACATGGTTAAGCGCGAATTAAACAAAGAAGAGCTTACCGCCATGCTAACACGTGAAATAACATCTTCTTGTTGTAAAGATTGCCTAGACAAAAGCAGATGCATGCGCAGTTTGGGGCTGGATAATAAATCTAATTTAGAATTGTTAATAGACATTGCACTAACTAAGGGCAAAGTTAGTTTGCTAGACCTACCAAGCTCGCTAATAAATAGGTGCGGCAAGGTTAACCAACTTATAAGCCTAATTAACCGCCTGTGCGATGAATATAGGCAATATAAAACCATGATGGCGGATGTTAACAATGTTAAAATTTTGCTTGCCGACCAAATGGGCGCCGTTTCCAATTTGTTGCTAAATATTGGGGACGAAATTAACAGCAATGTTTCGTTTGATATGGCACGGGAAAACAAAATAATTTCTCGCTTGCTTAGCCTTAATGTTGAATGCAAAGAGGTGCTGTTATATAACGAAAAAAATGCTGATTTATCTGCCGTGCTGGTGGTTAAAGCCAACGATGCGTTTAATCCAATTATTGAAAAGGTTATAACCGAAGTTTTAAAAGCCCCAATGCAAATTGCCAGCGTAACGCCAATGGAAGAGGGCGATTTTAATTCAATTATTTTAACCAAACGCAACAAATTTGATTGTGTGTTTGGGCTTGCAAGTTGCAACAAGGCAGGCAATGACGAATGCGGAGATTGTCACAGCATAATTCGTTTATGTAAAAACAAATTTTTGCTTGCATTGTGTGATGGCATGGGGGCGGGCAAATCTGCCCACAACATGAGCGCGCTAACCCTTGGCTTGATAGAAAATTTTTATAAGGTGGGCTTTGATAACGATGTGGTGCTTGAAAGCGTAAACAAACTTTTGGCTGTTAATAATGGGGAAAATTATTCCACCTTAGATGTGTGCCTAATTGATTTAGATAAAGAAATTGCCGATTTTATTAAAGTTGGCTCACCTTTTGGCTTAATTAAGCGCGAAAGCAACATGGATGTTGTTAACGGCGGGGCGTTGCCAATAGGCGCGCTGGATAGCATAACCCCGGCAATATTTAAAACCACTATTTCAACTAAGGACATGATAATTATGTTTACCGATGGCATAACCGACGCCTTTTTAAGCCAAGAAAATGTTATTGAATATGTTTCCAAACTTGTTTCCACCAATCCGCAAACGATTGCGGAAAGCATTTTAAACGAAGCCTTGCGGCTAAGCGGCATGTCGGCAAAAGATGATATGACTGTGCTTGTTGCCCGCACATATTTAAAAACCATATCTAAATAAAAATTTTAAAAAATTTTCAAAAATTGCAAAAAATTCATTAAAAATTAAAAAAAATTAACTAATTTTTAATAAGCTATTGCAATTTTTTGCATTTTGTTGTATAATTAGCGCAGGAGAAAGTTATGGAACAAGTTATAGATTACATTAGAAAAAATAATATGATTAAACCGGGCGAAGTTATTGGCGTTGCATGTTCTGGCGGGCGAGATAGCATTGCCTTGTTGCACTATTTAAATTCAATTAAAGGTGAGTTGGATTGCGAAGTGGTTGCCGTCACTGTTGACCATGGCATTAGAGACAACAGTGCTTTAGATGTTGATTTTGTTATGCAATTTTGCAAAGAAAATAAAATTAGGGCTTATAAATTTAAAGGTGAATCTTTAAAAGTTGCTAAGGAAGAAAAACTTACCCTAGAGCAAGCTGCCCGCAAAGTGCGTTATGGCGTGTTTGATACACTTATTAAAAAAGGCCTTGTGGATAAAATTGCGCTTGCACATCATCTTTATGACCAAGCCGAAACCGTGCTGTTAAACATCCTTCGTGGCAGCGGCCTAAATGGTGCCCGCGGCATGGAGCCTGTGCGTGATGGCATTTATATTCGCCCACTGTTAAACACCCCGCGTGAAAACATTATGGCATATATTGACGAGTTTAGCCTTGAATATGTTGAAGACGAAACTAATAAAGATAACACATATTCGCGCAACTACATTCGCAATGTGGTTATGCCAACATTAAGAAAACAATTTAAATCGACCGACCGCAACATTGTTAAATTTGCATCCCTTTGCGCTAAGGATGACGATTATATTAACAAACAAATTGCAATGGGCACAATAATTGAAACTAAAGATTTAGTTAAAGTGCCACTTTCATATTTTTATCAGGACGAAGTTATTGTTAACCGCATTTTAATGCGCGTGTTTAAAAAATTTGTTAGCCAAGATATTGAAAGCAAACATATTAACATGGTGCGTGAATTTGCTTTGGAAGCTAAAAACGGCAACATAATTAGCCTTCCTTTTAAAATTAAAGTTTGCAAGGAGTATGACTATTTAACAATAGGTGCAATTAAAAAACGCGAATTGGTTGGTGAATATCAATTTAGAAGCGGCAAACTAAAAATTGCAGATTATGGCATTATTCGTGCCACTTCAAGCAAGGTTAAAACCGAACCTAAAATGCATCAGCACATTATTGATGCTGAAAAACTGCCAGCCGATGCAGTTTGGCGCTTTAGGCAAGAAGGGGATACATTTGCTCCGCTTGGGCTAAATGGCAGCAAAAAACTTAAAGATTATTTTATAGATAAAAAAATTCCACAACGCATGAGGGATACCATCCCTGTGCTTGCAGTTGACAATAAAATTTTGTTGGTGGCAGATGTTGAAATTGCAGACGAATTAAAAGTTACCGACACAACAAAGCAATTTTATAAAATTAATTATGAAAAGGATTTATTTTAATAATTTATAAAAGCAGCAGTTTAATGCTGTTTTTTTGTTTTTGTTTTTAACAATAAACCAACAAATTTATTATAAAATTTTGTTAAATATTTCAGCAAAATCTATTGACAATTATTTTTTTATTTAATATAATAAATTCGTTATAGTACAAAATGCTGTTTGTCATAACAGAGCCCTATATTGTAGCAATAGGGTAGTTGCGGCTGGGCAAAATTTGTTGGCGGCTTGCAACGATGGGTTGATTTTTAAAATTTTTTAAGGAGGAATTATGCCTACAATTAATCAGTTGGTTAAAAAGGGTAGAGAAAAACAGGTTTCTAAAAGCCAATCAATTTTGCTAGATAAATGCCCACAAAAACGTGGCGTTTGTTTAACTGTTACCACCACTACACCTAAAAAACCAAACTCTGCTTTGCGTAAAATATGTCGTGTTCGCCTTTCCAATAAAAAGGAAACCACTTGTTACATTCCAGGTGAAGGCCACAACTTGCAAGAACACAATGTAGTTTTGGTGCGTGGCGGCCGTGTGCCTGATTTGCCAGGTGTGCGTTATCATGTTGTTCGTGGTGCGCTAGATACCGCTGCTGTGCAAAAACGCAAACAAGGTCGTTCTAAATATGGCGCTAAGCGCCCTAAGTAATAATTAATTTAAATAAAATTTTATAAGGAGAATTATATGTCTAGAAGAAATCAGGCTGTTAAAAGAGAAGTTTTGCCAGATCCACTATATAATTCAATTTTGGTTACAAAACTTGTTAACCAAGTTATGTTAGATGGCAAAAAGGGCATTGCTCAAACAATTGTTTACAGTGCAATGCAAACCGCTGGCGAAAAGTTAAAGGACGAACCTCTTAACGTTTTAACAACAGCAATTGAAAATATTAAGCCTAAGCTAGAAACTAAAGCTAGGCGTGTGGGTGGGGCTAACTATCAAGTGCCAATGGAAGTTAGTGCCGACCGTCAACAAACACTTGCAATAAGATGGCTGGTTATGTTTGCCCGCAAGCGCAACGAGCGCGGCATGGAAAACAAACTTTCTGCCGAAATAGTGGACGCATTTAACCAGGCTGGTGGCGCAATTAAACGCCGCGATGATATGCACAGACAAGCAGAAGCGAACAAAGCCTTTGCTCACTTCCGCTGGTAATTTAGGGGGAAATTTATGGCGAGAACAGTTCCGTTACAAAAAGTTAGAAATATTGGTATTATGGCGCACATTGATACCGGTAAAACCACAACAACCGAGCGTATTTTGTTTTACACTGGCATTAACCACAAAATCGGTGAAGTGCACGATGGTGAAGCAACTATGGACTGGATGGCGCAAGAGCAAGAGCGTGGTATTACAATCACCTCTGCCTGCACAACTTGTAAATGGCAAGATTGCACCATCAACATTATTGATACTCCCGGCCACGTGGATTTTACTGTTGAAGTAGAGCGCTCACTTAAAGTTTTGGATGGCGCAGTGGCACTTTTCAGCGCGCGTGCCGGCGTGCAAGCACAAAGTGAAAATGTTTGGCGTCAGGCAAGCAAGTTTAATGTTCCAAGGCTTTGCTTTATTAACAAGATGGACATTAACGATGCAAACTTTTTAAAAGCAGTTAAAAGCATACGTGAGGTGCTAGGCGCAAACGCTGTGCCAATTCAGTTGCCTATTGGCGAAGCTGAAACTTTTAAAGGCATTGTGGACCTTGTTAAAATGAAAGCCTACGTTTTCTATGACGATTTAGGCAAAGATTATAGGGAAGAAGAAATCCCCGCTGACATGCTTGCACAATGCCAAGAATATAGGCAAAAAATGATTGAATCAGTTGCTGAAACTGACGATGCCTTGCTTGAAAAATTCTTTGCAGGTGAGGAACTTAGCATGGACGAAATTAAAAAAGGCATTCGTAAAGCCACTTGTGAGTTAAAAATGTTCCCAGTGCTTTGCGGAACAGCTGCTAAAAATAAGGGCATACAAGAGCTTTTGGATGCAGTTGTTGACTATATGCCAAGCCCAGTTGACGTGCCGCCAATTAAAGGCAAGTTGGCAGATGGCAGCCATGTTGAACGTAATAATAACGATAACGAGCCTTTTGCCGCTTTGGCATTTAAAATTGCAACCGACCCTTATGTTGGCCGTATAACATTTATTCGTGTTTACAGCGGCAAATTAAGTGCGGGCAGCTATGTTTTAAATTCCACTAAGGATAAAAAAGAGCGTATTGGTCGTTTGCTTCACATGCACGCCAATGAAAGAACAGATATTCCAGAAGTTTTGGCGGGGGATATTTGCGCCGTTGTTGGTTTAAAGAACACCGGCACGGGTGACACCCTTTGTGATGAAAACCACCCAATTATTTTGGAAGAAATGGAGTTCATGAAGCCGGTTATTGAGCAGGCAATTGAACCAAAAGATAAACAGGCACAAGAAAAAATGGGCATTGCCATTGCAAAACTTATGGAAGAAGACCCAACATTTAAATCTTACACGGACGACCAAACCGGCCAAACAATTATTGCCGGTATGGGCGAGTTGCATCTAGATATTCTTGTTGATAGAATGCGCCGCGAATTTAACGTTGAAGTTAATGTTGGTAAGCCACAAGTTGCATATAAAGAAACTATTCGTAAAGCCGTTGAAGCGGAAGGCAAATATATTAAACAATCCGGCGGCCGCGGTCAGTACGGGCATTGTAAAATTAAAATGGAGCCTTTGCCACGTGATTCCGGCTATGTGTTTGAAAGCACAGTTGTTGGTGGTGCAATCCCTAAAGAATTTATTCCACCAATTGATGCTGGTATTAAAGAGGCTAAAAAATCTGGCGTTGTGGCAGGGTATGAAACTATTGACTTTAAAGTTACAGTTTTTGATGGCTCTTACCACGATGTCGATTCAAGCGAAATGGCGTTTAAAATTGCCGGCTCTTTAGCATTTAAAGAGGCTATGAAAAAGGCAGACCCAGTGTTGCTTGAACCTATTATGAAAATTGAAGTTAACGTGCCAGATGAATATCTTGGTGCAGTGTTGGGCGGCTTAACATCTCGCCGCGGCGTGCCAACCGGCACCGAAACAAAATACGGCAGCACAATTATTCATGCCGAAGTTCCATTAAGCGAAATGTTTGGTTATTCAACCGATTTGCGTGGCACAACTCAGGGCCGCGGCACATTCCAAATGTTGTTTGACCATTACGCAGAATGCCCAAGAAACGTTGCCGAAAAAATTATTGGCGATAGAAAAAAGTTAACTGAAAATTAACATTTAGGCTAAAGTTAAAATAAAAAAACAATATAAAGTTAAAAAATAGGTTTAAATTTGCTTGACTATGTTTAACTTTTAAATTAAAATATAAAATATAAATTATAAAGGAGATTTTAAATTATGGCAAAAGCTAAATTTGATAGAACCAAACCACATGTTAATATTGGTACTATCGGTCACGTTGACCACGGTAAAACAACCTTAACCGCAGCCATCAACGTATGGCTAGGCAAAAAAGGCTTTAAGGCAGACAGTAAAGGTTATGCCGAAATTGATAATACCCCAGAGGAAAGGGCTCGTGGTATTACAATTAACACTTCACACATTGAATATGAAACTGAAAAACGTCACTATGCGCACGTAGACTGCCCAGGACACGCAGACTACGTTAAAAACATGATTACAGGTGCCGCTCAAATGGATGGCGCTATTCTAGTTGTTGCTGCAACTGATGGCCCAATGCCTCAAACTAAAGAACACATTTTGCTTGCTCGTCAAGTAGGCGTTCCTTACATTGTTGTTTTCTTAAATAAGGTAGACCAAGTTGACGACCCTGAAATTTTGGATTTGGTTGAAATGGAAGTTAGGGAATTGTTAAATAAATATGAATTCCCTGGCGACACTATTCCTATTATCCGCGGTAGCGCATTAAAGGCTTTGGAAGCTGCTTCTGCAGGCAAAATTGATGACCCTGCTTGCGCTTGCATTAAAGAACTTATGGATGCTGTTGATAGTTATATCCCAGACCCAGTTCGTGATACTGAAAAACCTTTCTTAATGCCAGTTGAAGACGTGTTCTCTATCACCGGCCGTGGCACTGTTGCTACTGGTAGAGTAGAGCGTGGTGTTGTTAAACTTAACGAAGAAGTTGAACTTGTTGGTATTAAACCTACCCGTAAAGTTGTTATTACTGGTATTGAAATGTTCCGTAAATCACTTGACGAAGCACGTTCTGGTGATAACGCCGGCTTATTGCTTCGTGGTATCCAAAGAACAGAAATTGAACGTGGTCAAGTTCTTGCAAAACCAGGTTCAATCACTCCACACACCAAGTTTAAAGCAGAAGTTTACGTTTTAAAGAAAGAAGAAGGTGGCCGTCATACTGCATTCTTTAACGGCTATCGCCCTCAATTCTATGTTCGTACAACTGATATCACTGGCTCAATTAAATTGCCAGAAGGCGTTGAAATGGTTATGCCAGGTGATAACGTTTCCATGGAAGTTGAATTAATTCACCCTATCGCAGTTGAAAAGGGTATGAGGTTCGCTATCCGTGAAGGCGGCAGAACTGTTGGCTCAGGCGTAGTTTCTGAAATCGTTGGCTAGTAAAAATTCCGCAAATGCGGAATTTTTTTGTGCTTAAAATTGTTTTGCTGAAAAATTTAAGTTTTGTATACTTATATAAGTTAATTTTGCTTTAAAAAATTTTTTAAAAAAGTGTTGACAAGGTAAAAATTATATCAAATAATAACGGCATAAAAGGGAGTAGTTTCACCTTTCTGGTGTCCGCCCGGCGTCAATTCGGCATTTGCCCGCTTGGTGGAGTGTTACGCATTAACAAGACTTTTTGAGTAATCGAAAAGTCTTTTTCTTTTCGTGGGGAGGGTTAATGTAAAACAAAAATTAAATTAATGTTTATATTAACAAAATTTAATTAACCAAAAAGGAGGAAATTATGGGTTTAATTTATAGAAAAACGAAGTTAAACTAATTTTGTTGTGTTAAAATTTTTATTGTGCTATAATTTAATTATGAAATTAATAAAAGAAAAAGAAGTTTTATATAGCGCAACAAAGCCAACCGGGCTTTTAACATTGGGCAATTATTTGGGCGCAATTAAAAATTGGATTCCGTTGCAGGATAAATATTCTTGTTATTTTTGCATTGCCAATTTGCACGCCCACACTGTGGATATGGATGCCGACTTGGTTAAAGAACGCACATTAAAGCAGCTTGCCATGTTTTTGGCCTGCGGGTTGGACCCTAAAAAATCTGTAATTTATGTGCAATCTCAGGTTAGGCAGCACGCCGAACTATGTTGGCTATTAAATTGCAACACCATGATGGGTGAGGCAAGCCGCATGACGCAGTTTAAAGATAAATCCGCTAAAGGCATAAATGTAACCACTGCACTGTTCACTTACCCAGTGCTTATGGCGGCAGATATTTTATTGTATAACACCAACATCGTGCCCGTGGGGGAAGACCAAGTTCAGCACGTTGAACTAACGCGGGATATTGCCACGCGCTTTAACCATAGGTTTGGGGAAACATTTGTTATTCCAAAGGCCGTTGTGCCAAAGGTGGGCGCGCGCATTAAGGGGCTAATTGACCCAACCCAAAAAATGGGCAAAACGGATGACGACCCAAATAATATAATTTTTTTAGAAGATAGTGACGAGGCTATTACACGCAAAATTAGGCGCGCCGTTACTGATAGCTTTGGCAAAATTAAATTTGATGAAAAAAATCAGCCGGGGGTTAGCAATTTGCTTACAATAATTTCCGCTTGCGAAAATGTGCCAATTGAAAAGGTTGTGGCATCACTATCGGGCCAAAATTATGGTGCATTAAAAAGCCGCGCAACCCAGGCCGTTATTTCGGTTGTAAGGCCAATTAGAGAAAGATACGAATATTACATGAACAATTTAGATAGATTGTATTATATTGCCGAGCATGGCGCAAAAAAGGCAGCAATTGTGGCAGAAGAGACGCTAAAAAGTGCAAAATTTGCAATGGGCTTACTTTAATAAAATTTAAAAGCACACACAAATGTGCTTTTTTGTTTTGTTTTTTTTATAATTTGTGCTAAATTAAAAATATGGTAGAATGTGTTTATAATTATTCGCTTGAAGATAATTTAAATGCAACAAAACATTTATTTATTTTAAAAAATAAGCGAAAAACTAACATTGTTGGTTTACTTTTAATATTTTTTACAATTATTGGCGTTATGGCATCAATTGGCGCTATAATAACAAAATCTAACTATTGGTATGTTGGCATAATTAGTGTGGGGCTTTTGGCTTGCTATTTTTTAATAGATAAAGTTATGCTTAGCCGCGTTTTGGATAAACAAAAAGAATTTTATTATGCCAATTTAAAAGATGTTACAAAAATTAAAATTAAGCTTGAAAATGATGTTTTAACCGAAACATTTTTAATTAAAGAAAAGGTTTTGGGAGCAAATAGTTACAAAAAAACCGATCTAACCGCCGTTAAAATTACGCCCGAAAATGTTTATTTTATTTTTAAAGATGAATTTGTGGTGCTAATTAAAAAAGCATGCACAACTGAAAAAATTTATTATGAATTTTTAAATTTTGCCGAAAATATTTTAAACAAAAAGGTTAAAAAATAATTGACTATAAATTTTTAGTGTTACATAATTAAAATAGCTAACAGTTTTCTTGGTTGGTTAAAAGGGGGTAAAATGACAAAAGAAAACACTGTTTCGCAACCCGTTCAAACGGTTGCAACAAGCAAAAAGAGAAATTTTGCAATTGAATTTTGGCGTTTCTTCTTTGCTATTGCCATAACCGGTTATCACATTGGCACAATTCTTCCTCGCACAATGCCTAAAGCTTTGGTTGCCGCAAATTGGATGGCTGGCGCAGGCGAAATTCTATTTGTTTTCACCTTAACAGCTGGTTATTTCCTTGTTAAACACTTTAAGCGTTTGCAAGCAAACCCAGAATATGCTCAAAGGAAAGCAAGTGGAAGAGCTTGGGAATACATCTGGGATAGAATGAAAGCATTGTTGCCAGTTTTAGCACTTGGCATTTTGCTTGGCATTACCTCGGTTGCTATTTTCAATGGTGAAACATTCTTGCACGCATTATTTTCAACATTCAATGGCTTGTGGGAATTTTTAGGGTTATATTCCGCAGGCTTTGGTGCGGCTTACAGCCAAGCTAATGGTGCAATGTGGTTCATCTCTGGCTTATTAATTAGCAGCTACATTATTTATTGGTTAATGTGCAAAAATGAAGACCTATTTGCAGGTTTCATTGCTCCATTAACATTCGTGTTCTTAGGCGGCTGGTGGGCTTGGAACGGCACAAGGGCAAGCCAAGTTGCTTGGTCAACTTTTGGTGTTCAAAATGCCGCAACCAAATCTGTTATTGGCACACCAGTAACTGATGCCGTAATTGGCTTTAACAATGGCTTATTATTCGTGTTCTTAGGTATGTGCGGCGGCGTGCTAATTTATTACGCTGTTGAAAAACTAAAAACACTAAAATTTAACACATTTACTAAAATTATGTTAACAATTTTATACATTTTTGTTGCAACAGTTTTAGTAATTTACACAATTAACCCTACTTGGATTTCTGGTCCATACAGCATAACAAACAATGACGGCGGTGGCACTTTAACCAGATGGTTAGTTCACTTGCTTTGCATTTTGCTTGTTGGCTTAACTTTGTTGGAAAAAGATTTTATAACTCAACTTTTAAATAACAAATACACCGCAAAAGTGTTTGGCTATTTAGGTGGTGCTTCATTATATATTTATATGTTGCATATGCCTTTCATCTATTTCTATGTTGAAATTAGAGGCCAAAACCCAGAAGCTCCTTACTCTTGGGCAGAAGTGTTCTTTGTTGTTGCCGCAGTTTCAATTGTGCTTGGTTGCATTGTTAAATTCTTAATGGATAAATTTGTGTTAAGAAAGAAAAAAGTTCAGGTTGAAAATGTTGGCGTAGTTTCCGTGCCAGACACAACTATGCAAACAGTTGACGTTGAAGGCACTCAGCCTAAAACAGTTGCAAAAACCACAACCAAAACAACCGCAAAACCTGCAACAAAAACAACTGCAAGCAAAACAACAAAGCCTGCAGCAAGCAGAACAACAACAAAAAAGCCAACTCAAACAAAAACAACAACTAAGAAAACCACTAAAAAATAAATAAAAACTGCCTTTTGGCAGTTTTTTATTTTGCTAATTTTGTTTGATTTTTATTTTTAAAAAGGTTAATATATTTTTAGGAGGGGTAAAAATGAAAATTGTTTCTGCGTGTGAAGTGGCAAAATTAATTAAAGATAATTCCACAGTTGGGGTAAGTGGTTCGGGTGGCAGCGGCTCGCCCGATGCGGTGTTAATAGCCATGCAACAACAATTTTTAAAATCTCATCACCCTAAAAATTTAACTGTTTGCGCCGGCATATCTCCCGGCAATTTAACTTATGAAGATGTTGGCATGAACTGCCTGGCACAGGACGGCATGGTGGCAAAAGCAATGTGCGCCCACCTTGGCATGGGCAAAAAATTTGGCATGGCAATTGGTGAAAATAAATTTCCGGCATTTGGCTTGCCGCTTGGTGTTTACACTCATTTGCTGCGCGCCAGCGCTTCAAACAAGCCGGGCATTATAACGCCAATTGGCTTAAACACTTTTGTTGACCCACGCATTGAAGCCGCGTGTGAAAATGAAAAGGCAAAACAACTTCCGCCAATTGTAAGTTTGGTTAATATTGACAATAAAGAATATTTATATTACAAAGCTTTCCCGGTTGATGTGGCAATTATTAAGGCAAGTTATGCCGACACAAAAGGCAACATTTCACTTGAATGGGAGCCAATTATTGGTGAGCAATTTCAACTTGCAGCGGCAGCTCATAACTGCGGCGGCATCGTAATTGTTCAGGTGGAAAAAGTTGTGGAATATGGCAAGTTAAAAGCAAAAGATGTGCTTATCCCTTCCGTGTTGGTGGACTATGTTGTGGTTGCTAAACCGGATTTATCTAAAGGGGATTACAATGTGCCAAAGCACACGCCAAGTTTGGTGGGTAAATCTCGCATTAAGTTAGAAGATATTAAACCGGTTGAATTAAGCGAGCGCAAAATTTGTGCTAGGCGCGCCATGCAAGAACTTAAAAAAGGCGTGCTTGTTAACCTTGGTGTTGGCATGCCAGAATTGGTTGCAAACGTTTGCAATGAAGAGGGCTGTGTGCAAGATATAACCCTTTCAATTGAAACGGGCATAACGGGCGGAGTTGCGCAAAACGGCGTAGCATTTGGTGTGGCACATAATGCCGATTCTATTATTGGCGATGCTTCAATGTTCGATTTATATGATGGCGGCATGTTAGATATGGCAATTTTGGGCATGGCAGAAACTGATAGCGAGGGCAATGTTAATGTTTCTAAATTTGGCAAGCGCGTAACCGGCCCGGGCGGATTTATTAACATTACGCAAACCGCCAAAAAAATTGTGTTTATGGGCACTTTCACTTCAAGCGGATTGGCCGTTAAAACGGTAAATGGCGGGCTAAAAATTAGTGCAGAGGGCAAAATTAAAAAATTTGTAAAACATGTGCAACAAATAACATTCTCCGCAAAAAATGCGTTAAAAAATAAACAGGAAATTGTTTATGTAACCGAGCGTGCCGTGTTTAAACTTACAAATAAAGGTTTAATGTTAACCGAAATTGCGCCCAACATTGATTTGCAAAAAGATGTTCTTAAACAGATGGAATTTAAACCTTTAATTGATAAAAATTTAAAAATTATGGATAGTAAAATATTTAAAAATAAAAAAATGAATTATAAATTAAATAAAAAATAAAAGGGCAAAAGCCCTTTTTTAAATGAAGCTTCGCTGCTGGCCGTAAACATAGCAATTGTCTCTGCCACCTTGTGTGCCATATGCACCAAGTGCAAGCAAAAGTAAAAGCAAAAATGAGGTGTTGTTGGCAAGATTGGTGTTAGTGGCTTGTGCAATTACCGAAATTAAAATTGCAAATAAAATGTATAATGCGGTTGTGTTCATTTTCTTGCTCCTTTCTTAAAATCCTTTGTTAAATCTATTTATTCAACAAAATTCGTTTTTGTTAAAACTTTTTTGTAAATTTTTAATTATTTATAATTTTTTTATGGAAATTAAAGACGAATATTTATTAAAAAAACTTATGCCCACAAAAAACAACATAAAAAGCCTAACCACATTTTTTTACGCGTTTAGCGACGACACCCGGCTTAAAATTATTATACTATTATCAATAAAAGCGTTGTGCGTTGGGGATATTTCGCTAATACTAAATCAAAATCAAACCACAATAAGCCATCAATTAAAAATATTAAAATCATTAAACATTGTGGCGGCAGATAGAAACGGCAAAAACATAATTTATTACATAAAAAACAATTCAATTGAACAAGTGCTTGATGCAAGTGTAGATTGCATTTAGCAGGGGCTTTAACGCCCTGCCGGGCGTTATGGCGCCGCGGCGCCATTGCCCGCTTAAAAAGCGGGCAAAAGCCCCCATATAGTTAAACAAAAATGTTAAAACTTCATACAATGCTGTATGAAAATTATTTGCGTTGCAGGCGGCAGTTATAAATCGTTTTATTTAAATTTTTTTTGCAAACTTAAAAATTGTGATTTGCTAATTTTTAACTACGGCATTATATACGATTACGATGTTAAAAACGAACTTGTTGGCCCCGCCATTGTAACCAAAGAGTTGTTAAATTTGGCACGCAAATTAAATTGTGTTGTTGTGGCAGGAATTTATAAAATATTTAGAAACAGCAAAACAAAAGCCATAATTTACACAAATGGAGATAAACTTCATTTGTCCCCAGTAAAAACCGGGCAAGAAATTCACATAAAAAATAACACATTTATTGTGGGTGACGAGTTCACAAATTATTTTAATAAAAACAAAATTGTTTTATCTTCAAAAAAAATAGTGCCGCAATTAAAAAATTGCTCTATAAAAAAACTTTATATTTTTTGTGATAAATTTGGCACCACATTTGTTAAAAACAAAAAATTAATAAGAAGGTTTAACAAAATAAACACCATTAACATTTAACATTTTAATGTTCTTTTTTAATTAACTAAATAAAAAAATTTAAAAATTTGGCATAAATTAGTTTGAAATAAAAATTTTATATGTTACAATAACAATACTATAGTAGGTGAAATATACCTTGCCCTAAATTTTAAAAATATAAATTTTTATTGGAGAAATTATGAAAAAAACAATTAGAGATGTTGATGTTACAGGCAAGCGAGTGCTTGTTCGAGTTGACTACAATGTTCCTATAAATAACGAATTAAAAATTGTTGATGACACACGCATTACTGCCACTTTGCCAACAATCAATTATTTGGTGGAGCATGGCGCAAAAATAATTTTGTGCTCTCATTTGGGCAGACCAAATGGCGTGGTGGATTCTAAACTATCCTTGCGCCCAGTGTTGGCAAGGCTATCCAAACTTTTAGATAAATCAATTTCTTTTGCAGAAGATATTATGGATAAGTCCACACAAGAATTGGTAAAAAACATGCAGAATGGTGACATTCTAATGTTGGAAAATATCCGTTTTTACAAACAAGAAGAAGCAAACAACGAGGCTTTTGCTAAAAAGCTTGCCTCCCTTGCCGATATTTTTGTGTTAGACGCTTTTGCCACAGCACACAGAAAGCATGCTTCTACATATGGCGTTGCAAAATTAATTCCTGCCGTTTGCGGCTTTTTGGTAGAGCAAGAGCTTTTAATGTTTGATAAAGTTTTAAATAATCCAGAGCATCCTTTTGTTGCAATTTTAGGTGGGGCAAAAATTGCAGATAAATTGCCAGTTATTGACAATTTGCTAAACAAAGTGGATACTATCCTTATAGGTGGCGGTATGGCTTATACCTTTATAAAAGCAATAGGTGGCAATGTTGGCATGTCTATTATAGACAACACTAAATTAAAGTTGGCTTCTGATATTTTAGACAAAGCAAAGGAAAAGGGCGTTAAAATTATTTTGCCAATAGATAATGTTTGTGCAAAAGAATTTAGCGAAGATGCCGAAACCAAAAAGTTTAGCAGTGGGTTTATTGCGGATAATTATCAGGGCATGGATATTGGCCCTAAAACCATTAAATGTTTTAAAAAGGTTATTAAAAAAGCCCGCACCATTGTTTGGAATGGGCCACTTGGCGTTTATGAATATGAAAAATTTAAACGCGGCACAAACAAAATTGCAAAATATGTTGCTAAAAACAAAGGTGTTTCAATTATCGGCGGAGGAGATAGCATTGCGGCAATTCAATCAATTGGCGTAAGCAAACGCGTTAGCCACATATCCACCGGCGGCGGGGCAAGTTTAATGCTTTTGCAGGGTAAAAAATTACCTTGTATTGATTTAATTGAAGATGTTTAGGGGTTTTTATGTTAGTTGTTGCTAATTTCAAGATGAATGGAAACAAAAACTTTTTCTTGAAATTGAATGAAACATATGAAAAATTAAAAATTAAGGGCACAAATGTAGTTTTGTGCCCACCTTTTGTTTATCTAAGCAATTTAAACATTAAAAACAAAAATGTTTGTTTGGGCGCGCAAGATATTTCCATTGTTGGCAATAATAAATCTACCGGTCAAATTGGCGCGTATATGTTAAAAGAATTTAATGTTAAATATTGCATAATTGGGCATAGTGAAAGGCGCGCAATTGGCGAAACGGGCGAAATGATTGCAAAAAAGGTTAAAAGTGCTTGTGAAAATAAAATTATTCCAATAATTTGCGTTGGTGAGGCAACAAAGCAAGATAAATCTAGCGCGGTTAAAAATCAGGTTAAATCCGCTTTAAAATATCTGCAACCGGGCAGCAAAATTATTTTTGCATACGAGCCTGTTTGGGCAATAGGCAGCGGGCAAGTGCCAACAATTAAGCACATTAACAATAAAATAAAAACAATTAAAGCCGAGGCAAACGCGTTGGGCTTTAGCCCTAAAATTTTGTACGGCGGCAGCGTTAACGATAACAATTTTTTACAATTAAAAACGGCGGAAATCGATGGCTTTTTGGTGGGCGGATTATCGCTTGACACAAACAAATTTTGCAAACTTATAATGGGGGTTTAAATGAAAAACGGATTGCTTATAATTTTGGATGGATATGGCGAGGGCAAGCCAGATGCATATAATGCGGTTAACAATGCCAAAACGCCAACACTAAATCAGCTTAAAGCAATGCCGCATTCACTTTTGGAAACTAGCGGCGAAGCTGTTGGCATTTTTAAAGGTGAGTTGGGCGGAAGCGAAGTTGGGCATTTGACAATTGGCGCGGGGAGGATTGAACCCTCCACTGCAAAAAAAATTCATGACGATGTTTTAAATGGAAATTTTAAAAAGAACGCAAAATTGCTTAAAATTTTAAAAACTTTAAGCACAAACAAAGCAAATTTGCATTTAATTGGCATGATGAGTGATAAAAATGTGCACAGTAACATTTATCATGCGTTTGAAGTTATTGATATGGCAAAAGATAAGGCCCAAAACATTTTTTTGCATTTAATAACCGACGGCAGAGACACCGAGCCGTATGAAAGTTTAAAATATTTAAAATTGGTTAAACAAAAAATAAAAAACATTAAAAATTGCCACATTGCAAGCATTTCCGGCCGCGGTTATGCAATGGATAGGGAATCTAACCTAGACCGCACTAAAAAGGCTTATGACGCAATGTTTATAAATCAAGGCGAAATAGCTGAAACTGAAATTGAAAACTATTTAAAAGAGCAACATAAAACTAACAACGATCAGTTTGTGTTGCCTGTTCACATAAAAACAAATGCAAAATTTTTAGTGGGCGCAAAAGATGTTTTGCTCTTCTTTAATTTTAGGGAAGATAGGCTGCGCCAAATTGTTAAAATGAGCGAGCAATTGGGTGCAACAATGGTAACAATGGCAAGCGTTGGCACAAGCAAAACTGTGCAGCTTTATCCTGCTTCGGTTGTAAAGCACACTTTAAGCGAGCATCTATCTAGCCTAAATTTAAGCCAAATAAAAATAAGCGAAAGCACTAAATACGCGCATGTAACCTACTTTTTTAATGGCGGGGTGGAAGAGCCTTTTGATAGGGAAGACCGCGTGCATGTGCCGTCATATAAAGTGGAAAATTTTGCCCAAACCCCAAAAATGCGTGCTAAAGAAATTGCCAATGAAACCATAACCGCAATAAATCGCAACTATAACGCAATTATTGTTAACTTTTCTAACCCAGATATGCTTGGCCACACTGGGGATTACGATGCCACGGTAAAAGGGCTAGAATATTTGGATAAATGCCTTAAAAAAGTGTTAAATGCGGCAATTAAAAAAGATTATGTTGTTTTAATTACTGCCGACCATGGCAACGCCGAGCAAATGCGCACTGCCAGTGGGCAGCCACATATGGCACACACACTTAACAAAGTTTTTTGCGTGGCAGTTGGCAACAAAAAATATAACATGAAAAAATTGGGCGGTTTAAAAGATGTTGCGCCAACATTATTAGATTTGATGGAACTAAATAAATATAAGTATTTTGAAGGCAACAGCCTAATTTTGAAATAATTGCACGTTTATATTGACAAATTGCCCATAAAATGCTAAAATATTTGTGTTTAAAGGAATTAAAATGAAATCATTATATTATCAATTTGTAAATTTCATTCAAGGGCTTAATAATTTAGTGTTTGTAACAATTTGGCTTTTGTTGGTTGCCGTTATTTTAATTTTAATTGTTAAATTTTTTAAAATTTATAATGGCACGCAAAAGCATTTTGAAAAATTAAGCTATATTATTTTGGCAATTTTGTTAATTGCCGTGCTGGTATTTTTAACCTATATAAGAAAATAACAAAAAAGGCTTGAAAAATTTAGTTTTTTATGATATAATGCTGTAGTTATTTAATATAAATGTATTTTGGAGGAATTATGAACACACTTTTGGCCGTTGTGCCTGAATGGATTAGCACCAGTTTCCCTATTTTGGAACGCATATGTTTAGTTATTTTGGCAATTTTGGCAATTGTTTTAATTGTGCTTGTGTTTATGCAAATAACTGGGGATAGTGAAACAAACAACGTTATAACCGGCAATCAAGATAGTTATTATTCTCAAAACAAATCTGGCTCTAGGGAAGGGCGCATTACGCGTTTGATTTGGATTGTTTTGGGCGTTGTTGCACTGCTTAGCATAATTTATTTTGTTCTTCTTAAAATTCAAACATTATTTTAAGTGCCGCACGGCGCTTTTTTATTGTTTAAAAACATTTTACTAAACGCCAAAAATGTGATAAAATATTTTTTATGGATTACATTAAACTTATACGAGATAACCAATTAATTTATTTAAATTTTGAAACTATTTGTAAAGAAATTAAAAAATTAACCAACCTTAGCATTAAAGATATTAAAACTGAAGTGCAGCAATTGATTGACGATGGCACTCTTTTTGTGGATGATAGGGGCAGAATTTCTATTTCTCGCGATAGGGGTTACATTAAAGCTAGGCTTACGCTAAACAAAAAGGGTTTTGGCTTTGCCTCAGTGGAGGGCAGGCCAGATTTATTTATCCCGTCCTACGCCATTAACGGCGCCTTTGATGGTGACGACGTGCTGGCGGAAATAACCAACATGCGAACGGAAACGGACATAGAGGCCAAAATTGTTAAAGTTATTAAAAGAAACACCACACACTTGGTGGGCACTTTTGTGGAGGGCAAAAATAAAAATGTTGTTTTCCCCGACGATGTTAAATTGCCGCAAGTGCGCATTTACAAAAATGATGCCCGCGGCGCTCATAATAACGATAAAGTTTATGTGGAAATTAACCCCTCAAGTTTGGATAGTAAAACATTAACGGGCAGGGTAGTGGAGGTGCTTGGTCAGGCCAACACAATGAAGGCCGAGCAACTTTCAATCATCCGCTCTTACAAACTTAAAGACGAATTTGAAAAACAAACAATTAACGAAACTAAAAACATTGAAAAATTTGTAGATTATAGCAAATATAAAAAAAGCCGTGCAGATTACACCAGCCATAACGCCTTTACAATTGATGGTGAGGATGCACGCGATTTTGACGATGCAATTTCTCTTACGCGCAACGCAAACGGCGTGGTTTTGTATGTGCACATTGCGGATGTTTCGCACTATGTTAAAGAGAACAGCGCGCTGGATAAAGAGGCTTACAGGCGGGGCACAAGTGTGTATTTTCCAAACCATGTTATACCAATGCTGCCAAAAGAACTTTCAAACGGCATATGCTCGTTAAATGAAAATGAATATAGGCTAACCTTAACTGTTAAAATGGAGCTGGATAAGGCATATAATGTAAAGAATTCTGCCATTGTTGAAAGCGTTATTAAAAGCAAACACCGCATGACGTACACTGAAATAACCAAAATTTTTGAAGGGGACACGCTTGTTATTGAAAAATATGCCGACCTGTATAAGGACATTTTAACCATGCGCGACATTGCAAACAAATTTAAGGCGGATAGGTTAAAGCAGGGTGAAATTCGCTTTAATTTGCCCGAGCCATTTATTTTGGAAAACGCAGCAGGGGAAATTGTTACAATTGAAAAGCGCGTGCAGGACGAGGCTCACGAACTTATTGAAAGTTTTATGGTTAAAGCCAATGAAATTGTGGCAAAATGGGCGGGCAATTTGCCGTTTGTTTATCGTGTGCATGAAAAACCGGATAGCGAAAAAGTTTTGCGCCTAAGTGAACTTTTAACAAATTTGGGCGTTGCAAACAATTTAAAACTTAATGGCGATCAACCTGCCGCATATCAGCAGATTGTGGATAAAATTGCTGGCACGCCAAAAGAAAAGATTTTGTCATACTTAATTTTGCGCACAATGATGAAGGCGCGTTACGCACCAACCTGCCTTGGGCATTTTGGCTTGGCGCTGACGCACTATTGCCATTTTACCAGCCCAATTAGAAGATACCCCGATTTATTAATTCACCGCATAATTAAAAGCGTGCTTGCCGGCACGCCAAAGGCGGAAGTTAAAGCACATTTTACCGACACGGTGGAAAGGGCAAGCATTCAGGCAAGCGACACGGAAAAAATTGCCGATGAGGCAGAGCGCGCGGTGGATGATTATAAAAAAGCGGTTTATATGCAAAAGTTTTTGGGTGAGGAGTTTGATGGCATTATTTCAGGCGTGCAGGAGTTTGGCATTTTTGTGGAACTGGATAACGGCATTGAAGGCATGATAAAAACCGACTATCTGCCGCTAGACGAATATATTTATGATGAAGATAAAATGACCATCTATGGCAAATCTCACCACTACACAATTGGGGATAGCGTGCGCGTGGTTGTTTCAAATGTTAACACCTTGGCTAGGCAAATAGATTTTGATTTGGCAGGGGTGGAAAAACCGCTAAAAAACTTTATTGTTAACAAAAATAAGGCTAACAAAAACGCGTGGGATAAAAAAGAAAACAGCAAAAATTTATTAAAAAATAAAAAAATTGCCACAAAAATTGGCAAAAAAATAAAAAAATCAGGCAAAAAATCTAAAAACTCGGCTAAAGATTTTTATAAATCTAAACGGAAAAGGAAATAAATACATTTCCTTTTTTATTAAAATCTTTTAAAAAACTATTTAAAATTTAAAAATTTTGTGCTATATTATTACTATGCAAAACAAATTGGTGGCGGAAAATAAGCGCGCCAGGTTCGAATACGAACTTTTGGATAGTTACGAAGCAGGCATTGTGCTAACCGGCGATGAAATTAAATCGGTACGCGCCGGGCATTTTTCAATTGTGGATTGCTATGGCTACATTAAAAAGGGCGAGTGCTTTTTAAGGAATAGTTACATTAAGGAATATGAAAATTCCTTTAATTTTGCCCGCGGGGAGGATAAAACTAGGCGGGATAGAAAACTACTTTTGCATGGGGACGAAATTGAAAAAATCCGCAAAAAAGTTGAAACCGAGCACCTAACAATTGTGCCTACAAAAGCATATTTTAGCGGCAGCAACTTAAAGGTTGAAATTGCCGTTGCCCGCGGCAAAAAACTTTATGATAAACGTGAGGCAATAAAACAGCGAGAATTGGATAGAAAGATAAAATAAAATCATACGTAAGGGTGATTTTATTTTTTCCCTGCCACAATGTACAAGTTTTGCACAATTTGTTTAATTTTTTGCTGTGCTAAATAGTCATATTTGGCGGGGGTTTTATCCGTGTTTAAGGATAGCACCATATTTTCTTCATAAAATGAGGCGTTTGTTTTTGCAAAAATAAATTCTGCTTGCCTTATTGCTAAATCTTCATTAGTTTTTCCTTGCATTCGTTTTGCGCCGTGCCCACCGCCGGTTAAAATAAGCACACCCAATTTTTGTTTTGTTAACTTTTTGCCACTATGAAAAAAATAGTTGAACCTTGAAATTACATTTAACATTGGCCCGGGCAAATTGCTCATATAAATTGGGCTTGCAACAACCAAAATGTCATAATCATCTTTTAAAATTTTAAAAAAATCATCTTTAATAACACAATCTGCATGTTTGCACGCCACACAATTGATGCAGGCGGAAACTCCATTATTAGACGCATTGGGGAACGCGTTAACAAAATCCACCTCGCCTTCAAAATTATTTAAAAAAGTTTTTAATAAATTTGCCGTGTCTCCGGTTTTTCGCGGGCTTCCAAAAATTATTAACGCCTTCATTTTTTGCTCCTTTTAAATGTTGTTGGAATTATTTAGTTCCTTTTTGTAATTATCAATAAGCACATGCAAGCATAAATCTTTAATATCTTCCAAATCTTCCACACTAAGGCCAAATTTAAATTCCAATTCCTTTTTCAAATGCATATTTTTAGTTTGTTCTTTTGTGTTTTTATCTCTTTTTTGGTGCTTTTCGTCGTAAAGGTCAACTGTTTCAACGCCGTTAACATATCTGCCGTGGATTAGCGCATTTCTTATTGTTTTTATAATTTTTAATTTATGCTTTTCGGTTATTTTATCTTGTTCCAAATTTAGCAAATCGGCAGTTAAATTTTCAATAAAACTGGTGCAGGCAAGTTCGGAATAAAGCTTTTTATTTTCCAAATTTGTTATTAGCAAAACCAGTTCGGTTAGCAAAAATTCTTTATATAAATTATCTTTTTCAAAATTATATGCGGCAACATTTGCGTTCATATCGTCCATGCCCATGGAATATAATTTAACAAAAACTTGCGGAATAATTTCATTCGGGCTGCCAACTTTAAATATTTCAGGGAAGGAGATGTATAAATTTGCTAATGTTACAACTTTAAAAATTGGGTTTAACGATGCACCAAATAGGGCGGCAATTTCCGCATAATTTGGGTTTAAACCTTTGATGCTGGAGTAATGATCACGAATCTTTTCAAAATCTTCATTTTGATTATGATCTCCGCCCAAAGTTACCCTTACTGGCATGGGCTCAATGCCGTTTAAATAAAATTGCAAAACAGCGGTGTGCTGATTATCCGAAGGCTCTATTTCCTTTAAATAGCTGGTCATTACCACGGCAATTAATTTATCCAACTTTTTGTAATCTATTGAAATGCTTACTGTTTTTGGTGTATCTCGCTGAACGATTTTCCCATTTTCTTCTTTAAAGCGGCTTGTGTATTTAGATTGGATGTTTAAATAACCACCAACTTCATTTGATAGTTTGCTAATATAAATTAACTCGGCAATAGGGCCCATAATATAATGCTTTTCGTGTTTTGCAGAGTTGCGCAAAAAGGCTTGATAATTTTCATAATTAAAAATTTTATATATTTCACCATGGCTAATTCGGTTGCAAATTTCGGTTAACACCAAATTGGCTTCGTCATAAGGGATATCCGAATTTTCACCAAAAATATCTTTTAAAAGTGATTGATATTTTTCATTATTTTTTATGTTTTCAAAATTAATGTATTCCTTTCGCTCCCTTAACGCAATTATCAGCTGCCTTAACATTAATGCATACATAAACGGCAAAAGCATTTTTGGTGCATTTACAATTGAGCCAAGCTCCATATCTGTTCGCAACATATAAGTGCTTTTTAAATAGCTTTTAATGTTTATTGCTTCTTCATTTAAAAAGCTTTTTAATGTGTAAAGCCCACCATTAAGTATTTCAAAATATTTAATTTCATCTTCCAATTGTTTTAATTTTTCCATAATTTATGAGATGTAAAGTTCAATTGTCCCTTGTTTCAGAATTGCACTGAAATTATGCTTTTCAAGAGTGGTTCAACCTCATAAAATGAGGTTCTGTTCCGCTACATTTCTTTTGATATTATCTCAAAATGCTGGTTTAGCAGATTGCTTTGCAATCCATTCTTTTTTAAAGTGGCTGTAAACAGCGGGCCACAAAATAAATATAGCACAATAAAATTAATTTGTCAACCCTGCCCACACAATAAAGCAACCCAAACAAAAAGCAGCCTTGTTGCTGCCTTTTTTGGTGGAGCGGGTGTAATGCAAAACGAATTTCATAAAAATTTTTTAATTTAGTTAAATTTGGTATGCTTTTCTTTCATTTTGTGTTATCATATTTTTGGAGGGGTTATGGATACGTCTGTTATTGTGTCAATTGTTGTGGCCATTGTAGGTATATTTACATTTATTTTTAGCATTATTCAATTTGGCAACGGAAATAAAATTAAAAGGGCAGAATTTTTTAAAGAAGTTATTGATAAAATTCGTTTTGATGAAGATTTGATTGAGGCTATGACAATTTTGGATTATCATGGCAATTGGTATGATGAAAACTTTCCTCAAAGCCAAACCGAGGTTAAAATAGATAAATTGTTTGCATATTTATCTTATGTTTGCTATATGTATAAAAACAAAATAATTTCAAAAAAAGAGTTTCCTTTGTTGGAATACAAAATAAAACGGGCATGCCAAAATAAAGACACACAAAATTATTTAAAATTTGTTAATCGTTTTGCCAAGAAAAATGGCATAGAAAAACACACCTTTGACGATTTAATAATTTATATGGAAAAAAATGTGTTTACCAAAGACGAAGTTGAGGAATTTGAGCACGGAACGAAGTTCGCAATTCCACGTGATTATAATGAGTTAGGAATAAAAAAGACTAGGAAATAGTCTTTTTTATATGTTCTATAAAACCTTTAAAAATTTTTTTGTAGGCTGGATTGTCATAATCCAATTCCGGATGGAATTTTAAAGCAAGATAAAAATTTTTATGTTTATCTTCCACGGCTTCTATTACACCATCGGGCGCATACGCACTTGGTGTAAGTTTTTTAACATCTTTTGCCACCCATGAATGTATTGAATTTACATTCAATTTATCTTGTTTAACCAATGAATATAATAATGAGTTTTTTTCAATTTTTATTTCATGTGCATTTTTAACTGTGTTTGCACGAAGGTGCAACGCTTTATTTATTTTATTAGTGGTTGTTCCACCAAGGCCGCGCACCACATTGTTAAAGCCTGCGCATATACCTAGCAACGGAATGTCATTTTCCCAACAATATTGGGCAATAAATTCTTCATAAAAATCGCTATTCATGCCGCCTTGCAACACAATTCCATCCACCAGTTTTAATTGCTGTATCAAATCCTTTTGTTCAATTTTGGTTAAATTGTTTTTATTTTTGCCACTATCATCATCATTAAATTTCAATGTGCGATTTGTTGGCAAAATTCCAATTGCAACACCACCCAAATCTAAAACGGCAAAACGCACATAACTAGTTGTTGTTTGATTAGGCCAGTTGCCATCATTATCTGAAATGTCAATGTTTTTAGCCACTATTCCCACAATAGGTTTTCTCATATTATCTCCTGTTAAATAATTATAGCACATATTTTTTTAAAAATCGAACAATTTATGTTTTGTAGCAAAAATATTTTAAATCAAAAATTTCGCCATTTCAATTCTGCCAATAATACATTATCAATTTTGCAAATTTTAAAGCAGCCATTCAAATAAAATAAAACGAACTTATTGCGTTCGTTTTATTTACTCTTGGTGGAACAAAAGTTCTCTAAGTTGCTTTTATTTTGACATGTTTTGGCTAAAAAGTCAAGTGGAATTGTTATAATAAAGACGGAGAGTTCCTTATAAAAATGATAAAAGTTGAAGAATATTCTTCAACTTTTTCATAATGTGCATTTGGGGCTATAAAAGGAGAAAGTATGAAAATTGAAAATTTATGGAAGAATTATAAATTTCCATCTTGTGAACATTGCAAAAAAGATTGTGCCGGGCACTTGGATTACGATAACTTATGTTCTAACTTAAATTATTTAAAAGAATACGCAGAAAAGAACTACGAAAAGAATAAAGAAAGTTTTGCCGAATTGAAAAATCATATTGGCACTAAGATACCAACTATATTTTCTTTCGGCTGTGGGCTTGGTTTGGATTACATTGGTGCAAGTGAAGTTTTTGAGAATGTTAAATATTGGGGTGTTGATGATTGTGATTGGGCTATTAAAAAAACCGATGCTTATAAAAATTTTGAACCCAAATTACCCAAAACCATAAAATATGATGTTGGAACATATATGTTACAAGGTAAACAACAAAATTTAGTCGTTTGTTTCTTCAACTCTTTATTTACAATTTCTAACAATTCTAATTTGGAGAAAGAATTGCTAGAGGCTTTACAACATCAGGATAATTTTTATTTAATTTGCGATTATACGATTAACAGCAATTATCACATGCCAAAAGAAGAACAAGATTTTATAGATAAATTAATAAATAAATTAAAGCCGGCTTTTAAGTTTAAAAAGTTTGACATTTTGGACGGAAGAGGTATAATAATTTATGGAGTAAGATAATGATTTTAAGCGTTTCTAGGCGGACAGATATTCCTGCGTTTTATAGTGATTGGTTTTTTAAGCAACTAGATGAGGGTTTTGTGCTTGTTCCTAATCCAATTAACCCAAGTAAAATTGCAAAAATTGAACTTAAACCATTTAAAATTAAAAGCGTTGAATATAATTTATTGGGCGATAAAAAAGTTGAAACAGAAGGCAACATTGAGGGCATTGTGTTTTGGTCAAAAAACCCAAAGCCGATGTTAAATAAATTAGAAAAAATTAAAGATTATAAATACTATTTTTTGTTCACCTTAAACGCTTATCCGCAAAATATTGAAGGCGGATTGCCAACACTAAATGAACGAATTGAAACATTTAAAGAACTAACAAAATTTTGCCCTGTAATATGGCGTTATGACCCAATTTTGCTGACAAATGGAATTGATGTAGATTGGCATATTAAACAATTTACATATTTGTGCGAGCAATTAAAGGGTTATACAAAGCATTGCAAAATAAGTTTTGTAATTGAAAGTTATAAAGGATGTTCAAAAACCGTTTTTGCACCGAATTTACAACAAAAAAATGAAATTTTAGCAAAATTTTCACAAATTGCAAGCAAAAACGTTATACAAATTGAAGCGTGCGCGGAAAGTGGAGATTGGAGTAAATACAACATTTTGCCAAGCAAATGTATAGATGGTGCAATTTTTGAAGCGCTTTTAACCGAAAAATTTAAAGATGAAAACATAACCGTGAAACACAAAAACAACAAAGTTGACGGTCAGCGTAAGTTTTGCGGTTGCATGCCAGCAATTGACATTGGTCGCTACGATACCTGCCGCCACAGCTGCAACTATTGTTATGCCCGCAAATCCACACCAAAGTCAATGTTAGATACCCCTCAAGGCGAAATTTACGACCGCAAAACAGAATTGGAGTTTGAATATAAATAAAGCAGTCATGCGACTGCTTTTTTGTTTGGTGGAGATGAGGGGAGTTGCACCCCTGTCCTACCAAAGTAATTGCCCATACACTACATGCTTAGTTAATGACTATTTTCGCCAAACTAAACTAACATTAACACTTTAATTTGGCTAGCCTATGTTTACACCAACATTCACTAGGCAATAAATGTTGGCGTTAACCGATAATCGACGCCAGATTTTAATGTATCGGTACCATTAAACCGACGGCTACGTGCAACTAGGCAGCGTAAGCAAGTTTATTTTCGTTTTTAGCGTTTATTTAAGTTCGAGCAAACGAACACATGTTTAACGAGATGTCGCTCGGCATGCGTATAAACAAATAATTTGATAGTCGAAACTAATTCATCCCCCTGCGGTGCAAACTGCATTTATGTTAGTTTGCTTGTTGCACGGCGCAAACGTTAACTTGTTATTTGTTTGCACCGCTTCTATGAGGGAACATGCTCGCCCTAGCAAGTTAATATCTCACCGTGCAGAAGTATCTGCCCTTGTTCGATTGGCACTTGCGGGCTGCGCTCCCCACTGCGACTCACCCCATTTCGAAAGATTTTCTTATGGGGACCCCGAGCAAGTTCTTGTGGGGGCCCCAATAGGCTGTTTTTCCCTCATTACTCCTTTTCCTTATTAAAAAGGTCAAATTTAAAGGTGATGCATCTTTGTTAGTTTGCAAAGCGTTGCAAACATAAGCCTAGATTTGTTCGTTCCTTTACACCACAAAACAAATAAATTGTTTTGCGTGGGCCTCGTTAAATTTTAGAGCACTGCGTTAACTCTTAAAACGCGACTTGGATGATTTATCGTGCCGCACAAAGGCTATCATTATTAATTGCTACAATATAATTATATCAAAAATTAAAAAATTTTCAATAGATTTATAAAAAATAATTAATTTCCAGCAAAAATATTTAAAATGTTTTTTAAATAAGTTAGTTTTTGATATAATTAACTTTATAGAGGGGAGAAAATGAAAAAAACAAAAGTTGTGGCAACAATTGGCCCTAGTTGCATGAAATATGAAACATTAAAGGCAATGTGCGTTGGTGGGCTTAACATGGTGAGGATAAATTTATCCCACGCTAAGCAGCCAGATATGGATGAAATTATTAAAAACGTTAAGCGCGCCAGGAAGGAATTAAATATTCCGCTGCCAGTAATGATTGATACGCGCGGGCCGGAAATTCGCGTTAAAACATTTAAGGGTGGCAGTGCCTTAATTAAGCGTGGGCAAATTTTTACTTTTACCGCGCGCGATGTTGAAGGCAACAATGAGGTTGTTAGTTTAAACGAGCCGGCCATTGTTAAAAGCATAAAGCCCGGCAACAAAATTTTGGCTGTTAACGGGCTAATTAAATTTAATGTGCTTGAAGTTAAGGGCAAAGATGTTATAACTAAGGCATTAAACTCGGGCGTTATAGCCAACCGTAAAAGCCTGTTTTTGCCCGGCGTTAAATTTAACACGCCATATTTAAACGCGGCGGATAAAGCGGACATTTTGTGGGGCATAAAAAATGATGTAGATTTTGTGGCGGCAAGTTTTGTTAACAGCAGGCAAGATGTGTTAGATCTTAAAAACTTTATTGCCCAAAATGGTGGGGATATTAAAATAATTTCAAAAATTGAATCTGCACTTGGGGTTAAAAATTTGGATGAAATTATTATAGAGAGCGACGCAGTTATGGTTGCGCGTGGAGATTTGGGCGTGGAAATGCCAATGGAAAAGTTGCCAGAACTTCAAAAAACCATAATAAAAAAGGCAACCGCCATGGGCAAGGCAACAATAACGGCAACCGAAATGTTGGAAAGCATGATAACCAACAACCGCGCCACGCGTGCCGAGGTTAGCGATGTTGCTAACGCGGTTTACGATGGCTCTGGCGCCGTTATGCTATCGGGTGAAACTGCCATGGGCAAATACCCAGTTGAGGCAGTTAAAACCATGTCTAACGTGTGTGCGGAAACGGAAAGGCACATTAATTATTATAAAAACTTTTGTTCCAATCAAAACAAACTTAAAAACACCACCGATGTTGTGTCCCACAGCGCGGTTAACGCCAGCTTTTTGCAGCAAACCAAGGCAATTGTTGGCTTTACCACCACCGGGCTTACCGCAATTATGGTTAGCAAGTTCCGTCCAGCCACCATTATTGTGGGCGCCACACCTAACGAAAAGGTGTTTAGGCAGCTAGAATTATTTTGGGGCGTTAAGCCAGTTTTAACGCGCGTGTATAATTCAACTGACGATATGTTTAAAATTGCGGGCGAACTGGTTAAAAAACACGGCTTTGCCAAGCCTAATGACACTATTGTTATAACCTGTGGCACGCCAAAACAACTTGGTTGCACAAATCTTTTAAAAATAGATGTTGTTAGATGACAAAAATGAGCATTTATTGTATTTTTAATTAAATTTTAAATAAAATAATAATACAATAATATATGAAAGAAAAAATTAAAAAACTATTTGACACAAAAACCACGCACGGCAAGATTATGCGCCTAATTCTTGTGCTTTTTGTTGTGGCAATTGTGTGTTTAATAGTTTTTTTAATTTTGCGTGCCACCAATTTGTGGGAAAAAGTTAATTCAATAGAAAAAATCCGTGCCATTGTGCTTAAAGGCGGCGCGTTTAGTTTTATTGTGTTTATATTGTTTCAAATTTTGCAAACCACCGTGCTGCAAATACCCGCATTTTTTGTAACTGTTGCCGGCGCGGTTATATTTGGCAGGTGGCCGGCGTTTATTATGAGTTTTGTGGCGGTTATGGTGGGCAGCATAATTATGTTTTTTATCGGCCGCAAAGCGGGGCGCAAATTTTTAAATTGGCTAATAGGCAAAGAGACGGCAGAAAAGTGGATTAAAAAAATAAGCGGCGGAAAATATTTGTTTTTCCTTATGATGCTTTTCCCTATGTTTCCAGATGACATTTTGTGCGTAATTGCAGGGCTTACTAACATGACATTCCCATTCTTTTTGTGGACGAATGTGCTGGCGCGCGGCCTTGGCATTGCCTGCACCGTTTTCTTTGGCAGTGGGGCAATAATTCCGTTCCACGGTTGGGGGCTTGCCGTGTGGGGCGTAATTTTAATTGTTATGGCAATATTATTTTATTTAAGCATACGTTATAAAGAAAAAATTGATGAAATTTTGGACCAATTGTTTGGTAAAAACAAAAAGAAATCTAACAAACAATAACAGAATTTAAGACAAAATAATATAAAATAAGACAAAATAAACACACAAAAAAGTTTGCTATCATTTTTGCATAGGGTTATCCTTTTAATTAGGGGGAATTATGAGAAAAAAGATAAAAGGCAAACTTTATTTTTTGGCAAAGGACGCCAAAAGTAGAATGAAAAATTTTAACAAAGAAAAATCTATTTTTGAACAGCTGCCTTACGCAAAAGCGTCTTTTACAAACGAAGAACAAGACCTATATGAAAGGGTTAAAAAACTTTTAATGCGAGACGAAATTGTTATAAACCCAATTCAAGAACTTATAGATAGAAAATATTACAACAGCCTTTCAAAAGAGGCACAACAAAAGTACATATTCGATTTATCCGACAAATATAAGCAGATGAAACTTAAGTTTGAACGCGAAAGTTTAACAAAAGTGTCAAATTTTTAATATTTTTGTAAAAAATGTTTGACTTTTGTACAAAAACAATGTTAAACTTCGTTTCGTGGAACTTTCAATTTATTCTAAAAACGACATTGTAAATAGTGAAAATGAAATTTTAACTAGATTAAACAACTATTTAAATTTTTCGCATTCAATTTATTATGCCGAAAAATTGACGGAAAAAATTAAAGAAGTGTGTGTGGCAAAGCTTTGCGATGCCATTGGCATTAGGTGCGCTTACAATTACAAAAACATGTTTTTTGATTTTTTTTCTTCTATTGCGGGGGAGGCCATCTCTCAAAAATTAAACTTTAAACTTACAATAGATGAGTATAATTTAAAGTTTATTAAATTTAACGATGTTAATTTGGTTGCCAGCGCGCTCACCATTCTTAACATGAAGGAAATTGATGAGGCATTTATTGATATTTACGAGTTGGCAGATCAATACAAATGGGTTATTAACAAATTAAAAAAGTTTAGCTAAGCTAAACCTTTTTTGATATAATATCACCCGTGTTTGCATCAATTAAAACACCAATAGTTTCGTTGTTTGTTGATATAACGCCCACATACCAATAATAATTTTTTACGCCCATTGTAGAATAGTCGTTAATTATTTTAACAACCACCTCAATTTTGTTATTTTTATCCTTAGTTAGCTCACTAACTTCAGTTTTAAGTTCGCTGTTGGCAATGTTAAGTGCGGCGGATTTATCCACGCTAAAATCTTTGCTGTTGTTGTCAAGCTCTTTGCTAAAAGCAACATTGTTAGCGGTTATGTTCACGGTAACAGGTTCGTTGTTTAATGCTGCCTTGTTAACATCCACCGAATAGCATCCGTTGTAATAATCATTTTTTGTTAATGTGCCGCTGGCGTTAAAATCTCCAATTGTAATATTGTAAGAATAGTCTTGCTGTTTCATGGCGGTATTGTCAATTTTTGAAATTGTTAAAATGCCAAACTCAATCATGTTGTTTTTTATGCCGTCAAGGGCATAATTTTCTTCTCGCATGCCACTAGAAAAGGTAACCATATAGTTATTATCCGCACCTGAATAGATGTTGTAACGCTCTTCAATAACAAAATCTGCCAAGTTAACATCTGTTTTTCCGCAAGCAGTAAAGCTAAAAACAGCAACAAGCAAAAGTAAACAAACAAAAATTTTCTTTTTCATATTCAAACCTCAAAATATTTTATTTTGTGGTTAATTAAAATAGAACAAGCTCTTGACAAAAAAATTTTAATTATTTACACTAATTTTGTGGAATGTAACATTTGCCCAAGGCGTTGCGGGGTGGATAGGGCCAAAGTTAAAGGCTTTTGTGGGCTTAATAAATTAAAAGTTAGCAAGGTTATGTTGCACCAGTATGAAGAGCCAATAATAAGCGTAAATAAGGGCAGCGGTGCAATTTTTTTTGCCGGCTGCAATTTAAAGTGTGTGTTTTGTCAAAATTATCCAATAAGCCACAAAAATAAGGGCAAAACCATAAGTGTAAAAAAACTAGCAAAAATTTTTAAAAAGTTAGAAAAATTGGGCGCAGCTAACATCAATTTAGTAACCCCAACGCATTTTACAAATCAAATTATAGAGGCATTAAAAATATATAAGCCAAAAATCCCAGTGGTGTGGAACTCTAGCGGATACGAGCGGGCAGCAACAATTGAAAAGCTTAAAGATTATGTGGATATTTATTTGGTGGATTTAAAATATTTTAGCAACGAAAAGGCAATTAAATATAGCATGGCCCCAAATTATGTAGAGAACGCCATGCAAAGCATAATTCAAATGAAAAAAAACGCCCCCAACGACATAATTGTTAACGGCGTTATGCAGCGCGGGTTAATTGTTAGGCATTTGGTGTTGCCAAATAACACTGACGATAGCATAAAATGTTTGCAGTTTATTAAAGATAATTTGGGTGAAGGCACAATTGTTAGCATAATGAGCCAGTACGAACCCCGATACGAAGCAAAAAATTACCCCGAAATTAATAGAAAAATTACCCCGCTTGAATATAAACGCGTTGTAAATTGCGCGCTAAATTTAGGCTTAAAAAACGCCTTTGTGCAAGATCTAACAAGCGCAAATTCAATTTACACGCCAAGGTTTTAAAAAAATAGCCGCATGGCTATTTTTAATATTTTTTAATTCGTCTTAAATGCCTGCCGCCTTCAAATTTTGTGGTTAAAAACACATCAAGAATTTTAACAAATTTTTTATAGCTAATAAACCTTGCGCCCGTGGTTAAAACGTTTGCGTCGTCATCATGGCGCGCCCAATATGCGCTTTCGCAAGTTAGGGCACAAACCGCTCTAACGCCCTTTTGCCTGTTGGCAACAATGTTGGCGCCAATTCCACTGCCGCACAAAAAAATGCCAATGTTGTTTTTACTTTTGGCAACCTCTGCCGCCGCTGGGGCAACAAAATCAGGATAATCATCATCCGCATTAAAAGTTTTTGGCCCAAAATATTTATATTTTTGTTTGTTTAAATCAAAATCTTTCATCAAACGCTGAACATAGTCAAACCCAGCATGGTCACAAGACAAAATAAACATAATTTACCTCTATTTATATTTTAAAACATTTATAATAAAAAATCCACAAAAAACAAGTTAAAATTCAACTTTTTATTTTTTTTATTAAACTATTGGCAAAAAGTTAATAATGTGTTATAATTAACATATGAAATTTGAAAACAAGCGTTGCCCAAGGTGCAACTTTAAAGTTCCTAAAGAGATGGCTGTTTGCCCAAGGTGTCAATTAAACTATCAAAAATTTGAGCATGCAACAAATACCGAGGGCAAATTTGCCCTTTTAAATAATGAAAAAGAGCGCGTTTTGTTAAGAAAGGGTTGCCCAAGCGATGTAAATCGCGTTAAATTGTTGCTTTTAACCTTATTTTTTGGTTTTATTGGTGCACATTATTATTATGTTGGGCGCTACAAAATGGGCATTTTCTTCACAATTTTTGCAATAATTGGCATTGTAAATGGCGTTTTTAGTTATGTGGTTAAAGCCACCCCATCAGGGGATCTATTTCAAATTTTTTACCTTTTGGTGCTTGTGTGGGGCTTTGTTATTATGTTGTGGATTGTGGACATTGCAAAGGTTTGTTTTAATAAATTTAAAATTCCGGTAAGTTTGCCAAAAATTTAAAAGGATGTTATGAAAAATAAAACAGTGGTTGTAGGGCTATCGGGCGGGGTGGATAGTTCGGTTGCGGCATATTTGTTAAAACAACAGGGTTACAATGTTGTTGGTCTTTTTATGCTTAATTGGGAGGAAAATGATGCCCAAGGCAACTGCACCGCCGAAGCGGATTTTGAAGATGTTAAGCGCGTTGCCAACAAAATTGGCATACCATATTACACAGTGAATTACGCCAAGGAGTATAACGAGCGCGTGTTTAAATATTTGCTTGATGAATATGCAATGGGTTACACCCCAAACCCAGATGTGCTTTGTAACCGAGAAATTAAATTTGGCCCATTTTTAAAGCATGCCATGGAGTTGGGGGCGGACTATATTGCCACCGGGCACTATTGCAAGCGTGTGGATAAAAACGGCAAAGTTTATTTGTATAAATCTGCCGATAAAAATAAAGACCAAACATATTTTTTAAATCAATTAAATCAATCTCAACTTGAAAAAACTTTGTTTCCGCTTGCGGATATAGATAAAACTGAGGTAAGAAAAATTGCCAAAAAACTTGGCCTTTCCACCGCCGAAAAAAAGGATAGCACCGGCATTTGCTTTATTGGGGAAAGGAAATTTAAAAACTTTTTAAAAACCTATTTGCCCGCAAAAAAAGGAAATATTTTAGATTTAAATGGCAACAAAGTGGGTGAGCATGACGGCGTTATGTATTACACAATAGGCCAACGCCGAGGGCTTAACCTTGGCGGCAAAAATGGGCATGAGGGCAGGTGGTTTGTGGTTAAAAAGGATGTTAAAACCAACACCCTTTATGTTAGCGAGGGGGACGATAGCGCGCTTTACAGCCGCGGCACAATTGTCACTAATTTTAATTGGATTGCGGATACGCCCACTAAGGATTTTGATTGCTTTGTAAAACTAAGATACCGCCAGCCGGACCAACAAACTCATGTGCATATTATTGACGAACACACAATAGAACTTAAATTTTTTGAGCCGCAAAAGGCAGTTACGATTGGTCAGTTTGCCGTGTTATATGCGGAAGATGGCATGTGCTACGGCGGCGGTAGAATAAACGAACTTGTTAAATAGATATTGATTAACTTAACATTACATGTTACAATATATTATATAGGAGCACTAATGAACAAGGAAAATGGTGTTTTAACCGATGTGGGGAAGGAAGATATTGAATTGCTAAATTCTAATCCAAAAAAATTTTGGGAAGGGGTTGCAGTAATTGGGGATAATGCGTTTTTTAATTGCAAATTTTTAACCCTTGTGAATGTTAAAATTTTAAAAAACACTTGAAAAATTTAATTTTTTTGTTATAATAATACAAATTTCGACAATTTTTTGGAGGTGGATATGTCAACTCACGCGTATTATTCCAGTGGCGAAAATTTAGATGGCGAATATGTTTTGCCTGAATATGCCCACGCTGCCAAGCCAACCGAAATTGTTTATCCGCCCGAATTTGATTATAAATATTACTATCAAAAACGAGATAGTTTTGATAGATCTTGCCCCGATTATTGGGAGTGGGAGCTTTTTAGAAAATATTGCAAAGCTGTTTATAAATTATACGTTAGTGCCATAAACGCGTTTTGTGAAAAATTTAACGTTGAAAAAACCGCCTTTAACGTGCCAAATTGCATAGTTGAAGAAACTCAAATTAAAGATATTGAATTTGCGCGAAACGAATTGCGCGAGGCCGAGCAAAAACTTTACATGCAATTTAACAAATCTAACCGCTCAATAAAAGCAAAAATTAACAAGTTTGCGCCATTAAAAAAACTAAGGCAGTATGCCGGTGAGGCGTTAACGCTTTATTATGTTTTAACTGAAGAATTATATTTAAAAAGTGCAATAAAATTTAAAAATTATTATTTAAATTACAATTTTGATGCCGATTTGGATAATTTGTTGTGCTTTAGAAATTGCGTTATTTTAGAACGCCAAACAAGGCTTTACATTAAGCCCGATTTGTTAACCGATAAACACCACTTGCACAATGCCGATATTTATGATGGTGTAAATTTTGCTGAAAATTATAACAATTTGTGCCAAATAACCAATGCCTTTAACACGGATTTTTATTCTAAAAAATTAATTGACATTGAACCAAAAATTGAAGAGCTAAAAAATAATAAAAATTATTATAACATAATAACTTTATATGAAAATTTTGATTATATAAATTTGTTAATTTATCATGTTAATCACATTTCAAAATATAATAAAAACAAAAATTTTGTAACATTTGCTTGCTTTGAAACAGCAGAGGGCATAAACGGCAATGTGTTTGAATTGGCACAAGGCTATTTAAAATTTATTGTTGGCATTCAAGCCCAAGCAGAAGCGCTTTGCCCAACTTTTAAAAAGGATGTTGATAAATTAATTGAAAAATTAACAAATTGCCTGCAAGATGCAAACGAAGTTTATGAAAAATCAATAAATGGCTAAAAAAACTCTGTAAACAGAGTTTTTTTGTTTAAACTTCAATAATTTTTAAATCTTTAGCATCTTGAAACACAATGTAATAGCCATCACTCAAAGGGTCGGCGCCATCTAGCGGCAACCACTGATAATGTTTGCCCAGTTCTTCTGGCGCGGGGGTGTTGTATTTCACTTTCACCGCATAGCAAATATATTTAATTTGGCCATTTTCATAAATTGCACCAAGCGAATATTCCCCCTCGTTCATTTTTACGAACTTAGAATTTTCAATTAGTTTTGTTAGCTCTTCATTAACTTCATAATTTTTAAAAATATAATCAAATTGTGGCAAAATGCTATCTAATAAATTTAAATTGGCTTGATGCGGCTCTTCATTGGTTTTAACATTTTCGTTGGCTGTTTTAACATTTTCGCCATAAAAATACTCTTTATATTTGCAATTTTCACAATTTTGGCAGTTGTTTAAGTTATCAACAGGCGTTTCATCGCCTGTTTTGTTTTCTTGCGCGTCGCTATTAAAAACGGAATTGTCGTTAAAATAAAAGCCCGCATATGTGCCTCCAGAAAACAGCACTTTGTTGGCATTTTGCATGTCTATAATTGCCAAATAAAAGTCGGCATCCATGTTAAAATCTCCAACAAGGGAGCTATAATACACGCCCTCACGCTCAATTAAGTTTGCCGTAAACACTTCTTCGTTATGATAAACACCCAATTTGCAATTTTTGTTAAGTTTTTCCGCGTTATAAAGCCTCATTTTGCATTTTAAAAGCTCATCTTCAACATAAAGCGTTACAATCCCTCGCGCAGTTTTATTTTCTTCATTTGGCGAAATTATAATAGTTTTGCTTTTCATATAACATATTATAGCAACTGAATTTTTAACATATTACAAGAAAATTGTAAAAAAACATAAAACATTGCAACATAATGCATTTTTTGGCAATTTTAAAGCCAAATTTATTTTTTTTTATTATTAAGAATAGTTAAAAGTTTATTGACAAAAATCTTTTTATATGTTAACATATAAGTTGTTGGAGACAAAATGAAAAAGTTTACTAAAATTTTAATATGTGTGTTGTTGTGTGTGTTCACAATTGGCTTAACGGCTTGCGGCAAAAAGGACGATTTTAATTACCCAACAGCCAACATGCAAACCATTGGCAATGGCGGCATGGTGGTTAGAAAGGGCAATTATGTTTATTTTGTTAATGGATATCTAGCTGTGGATGATTCTACCATGCCAGAAACCGACAAGAAAAAAACCTTTAGCGTTGGCTCGCTTGTTGTTGCAAAATTAAATGATGATGGCACAATTAATAAAAACGAAAATGATTTGATGAATGATAGTTATTATCGCACAATAAGCAACAAATTGTGTGGCTTTAAGGCTACGGGGCTATTCATTTTTGGGGATTATTTATATTTTACAAGCGCCTGCCAAGGGGAAGATTCTTCCGGCAACTACGCGCGTGAGCGTGTAGATTTTAACCGCATTAAATTAGATAATTCTTCTGGGGTGGAAAAAATTTACACTTCCGAAGTTACAAATGCCAATGTTGAATTTAGCTTTTTTAACAATGGGGCGGAAACATATTTGGTTGTTTACGAAAAAGGTGATAACTTAGATAATAACAACAAAAAACAAAAAATTTCCAACCGTGTTGTTAGCATAAATGTTGGCAACAAAAAGTTGGGCAGCCTTCAAACTGTTAGTGAGGATGTAACAAGCATTATTTTAAAATCGGACACTCAATCAAATTTGGGTGAAAATATATTTTATGTTAAAAATAATAAAGAAATAAAAAAATATAATGTGTTTAACAATAGTTCAACCGATTTTATAACCGAAGAAAATACAGTTACATTAAGGTTTGTTGGCGGAAACAAAGTTTTTTACGAAACCCAAGTTGATGGCACACAAGATTTGCTTTACGCCGATGTTAACAGCAAAATAAAAACCGATTTTATTTGGGATGTTTCTAACTTTTCTAGCACTCATTTAGTTAAATTTGCAAATAGATTTAGGGTTATTTGCATTAACAATGATAGTTCTGGCTCTTACATTGAATATTTTGAAGTGGACGATTCTAGCAAAATGCAAACTCAAAAATTATATGTAACCGATAAAGACGCCACAACAATAAATGTTCTTGGCTTTAAGCAAGATGGCATTATGTTATATTATGATAACAACAACGTTATTAAAGCAATAGACCTTTCGCTTAACCCAGAAACAAACCCACAAATTAACATTATAACCATTGCAAAAATAGATGGGCTAAAAACTGACGGCTTTGATTTTGATGAAGATTATGTATACTTTTATTTAACAGTTGGCAGTAACGAATATTTGCACAGATTAAGCCTAAAAAATGTTTCAGCCGATGAAAAGGCAGAATTTATTGGCGTGTATGACGCAAACGATGTGCCTGAAGTTGACGAAAATGAAAAATAACCTTTGCGGTTATTTTTTGTTATTTATTTTTGTTTTTTAGTGCTCTTTTTTGTTTTAACTTCAACTGGTTTTTGCTTGGTTAATTTGCGTGCAATCATAATTTTTGTTTCGCTTGTGGCGGTAAGTTCTTTGCAATAGCGGCTTAATTTGCTTATTAAATCATCAAAATCCGCATCGGTGTTGTCTCCACTATGCTGATAAATAGTTAAAATGTGTGCGGTGGCTTTAATTTTATTTTCTAAATTAGTGTAAACATCTTTGTCAAACGAATAGGTTATTTTAAGGCCAGTTATGTTTGCACTGCGGTATTCATTACTTAAGGTATCCAAAATATACATTGGCTCAAGTTTTTGCAACAGAAATTCTGGGTCAAAATTAATAGACGACATAAACATAGATTTAAAGTTGTTAATTAAAAAATCTTTATGTTTAAATGGCCTATCCATTGGCTTGGCGGGAGTTTTAAAATGCTTATAGTTGGTGCGCAATGTGTAAAGTGAGGTGCTGCTAATTTTTTCGGTTGCCATGTTAAGCTCGCAAAAATTGCCAATAATGGTTTTAAATAGCACAATGTTAGATTTTTGCAAATCTCTGTTTGGAGTATCGTAATATATAAATCTTTTTTTAATTTTTTCTTCAAAATTCATGTTATATTTGCCAAAAAAAGAGTTAAGTTCAAGCACTTGGTCTTTGGTTTTTTCACTAAACATTTCAAATCTTCGTTTTTGCCTAATAATATCAAATGGCCTCATATTATCACCCCTTAACAATAGTTTAAATAAAATTGCAAAAAAAATCAACAAAATGTAGAGTTTTTTTGCATATTTTGCTATAATAAAAATATGTTAAATTTTCCAAGTGCATTTTTAAATAGAATGAAGGATATGTTAAAAGAAAATTATCCTAAATTTTTAAAAAGCCTTAACGAACCTGAAGTTAAAGGCATTTTTGTTAACGAAAACAAAATTAAATTAGAAGATTTTTTAAAAATTGTCGATTTTAATGTTGAAAAAATTGAATATGTTAAAACGGGCTTTTATGTGGATAATGAAAAGAAGGGCAAACATCCGCTGCATCACGCCGGTGCGTTTTATATTCAGGACCCAAGCGCCATGTTTACGGTTAACGCACATAATTTTAAAGGAAATGAAAATGTTTTAGATATGTGTGCCGCCCCGGGCGGGAAAACTGTTCAAATTGCCAACCTTGTTCCAAATGGCGTGGTGGTTGCTAACGAAATTAACCGTGCGCGAAGCGAAATTTTATATTCAAATGTAGAAAGATTGGGCCTTAAAAACGTAATTATTGCTAACGACACCCCAAAAAATTTGGCACAAGCGTATGCCAACAGCTTTGACGTTTGTTTGGTGGATGCCCCTTGCAGCGGTGAGGGTATGTTTAGGCGCGGACAGCTTGTAATTGACGAATGGAACGAAAATTTGCCACAAATGTGTGCCGTTAGGCAATTAGAAATTTTGGAAAATGCAAACGAGTGTTTAAAGCAAAACGGATTTTTAATTTATTCTACTTGCACCTATTCGTATGAAGAGAATGAGGGCGTTATTAAAAACTTTTTGGCAAAACACAACTATAAATTAATAAACATAAGTGCACCATTTATGCGTGGCATTGGCTTAAAAGAAGCGGTTAGGATTTATCCCTTTCAAAATAAAGGGGAAGGGCAATTTGTTGCATTACTTCAAAAAAATGAGGAAAATTTGCATCTTTCTGCCCCAAATTTAAAACTAAAACGCAATTTTTTGGCAGAAAAATTTGTTGAAGACAACACAAATGTTAAATTAAATATATATGATTATAAAAATTTTACATATAATATAATTGATGAGAACTTTATAAAACGAGATGTTAATTACATAAGTTTGGGCGTTAGGGTGGCAGCGGTTAAAAATAAATTGGTTGTGCCTCATCACAATTTGTTTTCTGCCTTTGGCAAAAATTTTATTAGAACAATAAATTTAGATTTTCACTCGCCAAAAGTTATAAAATATCTGCGAGGAGAAACCTTGGAAGATCAAAAAACTGACGGCTACGGGGCCATTTTAATTAACAATTGCCCGCTTGGAGGGTACAAAATTAGTGCTTCCAAATTCAAAAATTGTTACCCAAAAGGGTTAAGAAATTGCTAAATTTGGTAAAAAATGAGCAAATTTTGCCAAAAAAACGGCAAAAAATTGAAAAATTTTAAAAAATTTTTAAAAAAGGTATTGAAAAATTAAAAAAAGTGCTGTATAATATAACCAGTTAAAAAAGGAGATTTAATTATGAACGCATGGATGGCTTTTGTAAGCATATTAGCAATTGTTGCTATTGTAGTTGTCGTAGGTGGCATTATTGCTTTCCTAGGGCACATGATTATTGGTGTGTTTGATAATGATAGAAAAAATGAAAACACCCAACCTCAAGGTCAAGTATTGGACTATACTCAATACAAACAACTTAACAACGAAACTACTGCCAATAAAGAATATGATTTTGAAGCAATCAATCAAGCTAAGGCAGAAGAAGAGGCTAAATTGGCAAAATCTGAAGAAGACGAAACTGTTGTTGCTTTAGACGAGCAAGAAGATGAAGATTTGGCTAAAATTGAAAACGACTTAAAAGAAAACGCTGAAAAAGCTGAAGTTAAAGAAGAAGCCGCTGAAGATGAAGATGTAGACTTAGATAGCTTGTTAGACGAAATTTCTGACGAAGTTGTTGATGAAGAGAGAGAAAATGTTGAAGAACCTCAAATGAATGAAGAACTTCAATCTTACAGCATTGACGATTTATTAAATCAAACTGAAACTGAAGAAACTGAAAATACAGAAGAAGCAGTTACTGAAACAGCTGAAGAAACTGTTGAAGAGCCAGTTAGCGAGCCTGCAACTGAGCCAGCTCAAAATGAAGAAATTGAAAGGCTTAAAGCTGAACTTGCTGAAGCAAACAAAAAATTAAGCGAAGCACAAACTACTCACACTGTTGTAACCTTGGATATGACAGAAGAGGAATGTGAAAATCGCTTGGCAGTTTTGGAAGAAAGGCTTAAAAATGCAAGGCGTGAATTTAGAATTAACCAAAAAGAATATCGTCCTCTTAAAAAGATGATGAACGAGCTTGAAAAGAATCAAACCAAGTTAAGAAGGCGTGAAGCACTTGTTGCTAAACAAAAAGTTGCTTTATATGGCGTTAACAACTATGTTGATATCGACAAAGAAAAGGCTCAAAAGCTTGCTGACGAACTTGAACTTCTTGACGGCTTGCGTTTAAGTGTTCAACATTGCGAAGAAGTTATTAATGCAAATAAAGATAGATATCCAATTTTGGAACACACCAACAACATTTTGGAAGATCAAATTGCCAACATTGAAGCCGACATTGAAAGCACTAAGTTAACTCTTGAAAAATTGCGCGAAAAGAACGGCAATGGTTCTGAAGGTAAATAATAACAAAAATCCCTAATTTTTAGGGATTTTTTGTTTAATTTAAGTTTTTTTGCTTATACTAATTTTTATGAAAAAACGCAAATTTAAAGTTGGGCTATGTTTAAGCGGGGGTGGAACTCGCGGATTTTCGTTTATGGGTGCGTTTAAAGCCTTTGAAGATAACGATATTCAGTTTGATGCCGTGGCGGGCACAAGTGCGGGCAGCCTGTTTGGTGCACTTTATGCAAGCGGACTTAGTTATGAAGATATGTACAAATTAACATATGGCATTAAAGATAAGGATTTTAGGCACTCTAAACTTGGGTTTTTGCCATCTAGTTTAAACGGCTTGCAAGAAATAATTGAAAATGTTATGCCCGTAACCCGCATTGAAGACCTTAACATGCCATATTTTGCCGTGGCGGTAGATTTAAAAACGGGCAAGGAAATTCATTTTAACAATGGTAATTTAGCTAAAGTTATTGCGGGCAGTTGTGCCATTCCGGGCGTGTTTTTGCCCGTTAAATATAGGAATATGACACTTATTGACGGTGGAGTTAGCAACAATATTCCTGCCGATGTGCTTAAAAATAACGGGTATGATTTTGTTGTAACAATAGATTGCAATTGCACCCGCGGTGGCGGCACAAATAGCGAAAAACTTTTAACCCAATTTACAACCAGCATAGGCATTATGATGGTTAATAACTCAAAAAGGGGCATAAAATGTAGCGATATTATTATTTGCCCTAATTTAAAGCGCCTTAAATCGTTGAAAATAAACGGCAAAAATGATATGATTAAAGAAGGCTACAAAGCCACAATGGAGGCAATGCCCGAAATAAAAAAACTTTTTGCGGGCAAATATAAAAAGCAATAATGGAACAAAAACTAAAGAAAAATGTAATAATAAGTTTAATTTTTATATCAATTTTATCTGTTGCAAGCATTTTTGCCCCTGTTTTTAATGCGCTTATATCCAGCATGCTTTTAAAAAATAACATAGTAGAAAATGCCAATCTTTTAGTGCATTTTATTTCAGTTGGGCAGGGTGATGCGGTTGCAATAAATTTGCCCGATGATAAGGTTGCAATAATAGACACCGGCACGGTGGATTTAAACGTGCAATTTACCAACTATTTGCAAACAAACGTGTTTAACAACAAGCGGGGCAACAAAATAGATTATCTTATTTTAACGCATTTTGATACCGACCACATTGGCGGGGCAAGGCGCTTAATTGAAAATTTTGATATTGAAAATGTTTATATTTCCCCTTTTAAAGAGGAAAATGAAGAGGCAAACAATTTATTGCTAGAAATTGGAAAGCAAAACATCAACAAAATTATAAACAAGGATAAAGAAATTATTGCTGGTGCAAATTATTTATTTCAATTTTATGGGCCAATTAGTTATGATAATTCAAACGACAGTTGCCCGCTTATAAAGTTGACATATAATAATTATAAATTTTTGTTTACGGGCGATATTTCTAGTGATAAAGAAGCGGAACTTTTAAATATTTACGCAAACGACCTTGATTGCGATGTGTTAAAAGTGGCACATCATGGCAGCAAAACGTCGTCCAGCTTGCCATTTTTACAGGCGATTACACCAAAATATGCGGTAATTTCATGCGGAACAAACAATTACGGACATCCAAGTGACATTGTTTGCGAAAATCTTGCCCTTGTTGGGGCAACAACTTTGCGAACGGATGCTTTAGGCAACATTCTTTTTACCGTTAAAAATGGCAATTTAGCACTTGCAACGGGCAGTTACACAATAACGGGATTATCGGTAGAAATAAGATATATTATATTGGGCATTAACTTTATAATTATTATAATTTTGTTGGCAAATTTTATAAAATATGCTAAATTTAGCCGCAAAAATGCAGGCAAATAATATTTTTTAGTTGTAATATATTAATTTATTTGTTAAACTAATAAAGAGGGGAAATATGAAAAATATTGTAGTTGTTAGTTTAAACGATAACTTGGCAAAAAATTTTGCAATAGAGTTATCTAAACTGCTTAAATATAATTATATAGACGCCAACTCTAATTTTGATGATTATCTGCTTGCAACGGCCGATAACCCATTAAATTTAATAGATGACATTTTGCAAGAGACCGAAACCAACTTGCTTAAAGGCCTATCTAAAGAAAACAACGCCGTTATAGGCATTTCTAACGATATGTTTTTATCTAACAGCCATTTTAAATTGTTTGTTAACAGCAAAATTGTGCTATTAGAATGTGAAAATTTATCAAAAATTAATAAAAAAATGCAATCATTTATGCAAAATGTTGCCACAATTTCGGCTCCGGCAAACACCACAGCAACCGAATTAATTAAGCTTTTAAAGGATAAAAAATAATTTTAATGCATAAATATTAAAAATGCTCACAAAATACTATTGTAAGGTAACCCCTTACATATAGAGAGATAGTTCTATGCTCTTAAAAAATTACAATATTTGTTTTAAATTATTTAGTGAATTAATATTAAACAATTTATAACTTAGATGATTTGTAGTTTCGAGCGTAAAAAACATCTCTCTTTTTATTTAAAAAGATTTATTACGGGCAAATTTTTGTGCATAGCATAAAGAATTGCGCGTCTAGCACCACTTGTTATTTCATTAAGATTTACATAACAAAGGACTATGTCACTTTTATTCACAATATATTTGTTGGTTTCAATAATGCGTTGTTTGAAATGTAATTGTTCCACTTCAAATGAAATACATTCTGCGTCCGGATAAATATCATTAATTTTTACGCCATTGTCAGTTTTAAAAATTTGGGCATTTGTAAACACCAAAAAGATTTTAATATCAAATTGTCTTTTTATTTTAACCAGTGTAGAATAGGCTAGTGCGTCAAAATCTCCATGTGTGCCAACATAAAAAGTGGAAACTCCACTTTTAACCAATTCAAGAACTGCCATATATAATTCATTTTGATCTAAACGAACATATTTTCTATGCCCAAATAAAGCACATGTTTTACATGATGATACATTGTAATTCATATAAATATTATATAAATTTTTATTTGAAGCACAAACAAAATTGATAACACCTAGTAAAAATGCATAAAATATATTAATTTAATATGTGACATAGGGCAGCAAAAATATTTTTCAACATATAATAAATTTATGGAATTAAATGAAATAATTAATAGAATTACATATTTTAGAAATTTAAAAGGTTTAAGCGCGCGAGAATTAAGTTTGATGATAGGGAAAGGCAAAAATTATATAAATGGATTAGAAGCAAAACCTTTTAATTTGCCAATTTCTGTTTTTGAGGATATTATTTCGGCGTTAGAAGTTTCGGAAAGTGAATTTTTTGCGCCAAATTATAGAACATATGATAGAGATAATGAACTTTATCAATTAATAACATCTTTATCCAAAGACAGGAAGGATAATTTAATTCAATTTATAAAGAAATCATAAAAAAACCCGCGAAATGCGGGTTTTTCAATGTTAAAATTTTAACGTTTACTGAATTGTGGAGCCTTACGAGCTTTGTGCAAACCATATTTTTTACGCTCTTTCTTTCTTGCATCACGGGTTACAAAACCTGCTTTTTTAAGCTCTGCACGAAGTTCTGGCCTAAATTCAATTAAAGCCCTGGTTATGCCGTGCCTTAATGCGCCAGCCTGACCAGACTTGCCGCCACCATAGATGTTTGCAACAACATCCACGCTGGTTAAAGTGTCGGTTAACACAAGTGGTTGTTTAACAACTGTTTTTAATGTTTCCATATCAAAATAGTTGTCAAGCGTTTCACCATTAACAGTTATGCTGCCGGTGCCGGTGGTTAAGCGCACGCGGGCAACAGAGCATTTTCTTTTGCCGGTGCCTTGAAATTCTTGTGCTTTGCCTTTAACGGTTTTTTTAGTTGCAGGCTTTTTAGCTGCTGGTTTTTTAACTTCTTCTTTTTTAACTTCGGTTTTAGCCTCAGTTTTTGCGGCTTTAACAGTTTTAGTTTCTTTAACTGGTTTTTCAGCAGTTTTAGTTTCTTTAGCAACAGGTTTCTTTTCAGTTGTTTTAGTTTCTTTAGCTGCTGGTTTCTTTTCAGCAGTTTCTGCCTTTTTAGTTGCAGGTTTTTTAGCTGGGGCTTTTACTGTTTCTTCCTTTGCTTTAGTTGTTTTTGCCTTTGTTGCAGCGGTTTTGGTTTCAGCTTTAGGTTCAGCCGCTTTTTTAGCTGGCTTTTTAACTTCCTTTTCTTCAGCTGCTTTAGTTGTTTTCTTTGCTTCTGCCATTAATTTTTACCTCCATTCCAAACTTCTGGTTTTTGTGCTGCGTTATTGTGCTCAGCACCTTTATAAATATGAACATGTTTTGCCATGGTTCTGCCCAAACTATTTTTTGGAAGCATACCCTTAATTGCGCGCATTAGGGCAACGTCACTTTTTTCTGCCATCATTGCCTTGTATTGTGTTAAATGCAAGCCAGATTGATAACCAGAATAGCGCTTAAAGTATTTTTGCTCTGCCTTTCTGCCAGTTAGCACTAATTTGTCACTATTAATAATAATAACATTATCGCCACAGTCAACATTTGGGGTAAAGGTTGGTTTGTGTTTGCCGCGAAGAAGCATTGCAGCCTCAGCAGCAACCCTGCCCAAAACCTTGCCGTCAGCGTCTATAATATACCACTTTTTTTCAACAGTGGAAGGTTTTGCCATAATTGTTTTCATTTAATTTTCTCCTTAATATTTATTTTCTTTCCAAGAATTTTCAATCAACTTTGTTGACAGAAATTCCACTTTATTGGGCCTTTTATTTCGCGTTCAAAGGCCGATTAAGCAAAGTTTCCGTGTGGTAGAAAAATTGCTTAATTTAAGCAATACTTTGTTATTATAATTAAATTTAGTTTAATTGTCAATAGTTTTTAATAACTTTTTATTTCAATTTGTTTGCTTTAATGCGGTTAACAATATATAATGGGGTTATGGATTTTAGTTACATTTTAAAAACTCATGAAATTGATAAGAAAAAATTAAAAAAATATGGCTTTAGCGCAAAAAATGATGTGTTTTTGCTTAATTTCCCCATTGAAAACGGCGAATTTGTTGCCCAAATAAGCCTAACAGATAGTGAATTTAAAGTGGACCTTTTTGATGTTAATTTTGGCGAAATGTATGAAAATATTAATTTAAAAGATTTTGATGGCACATTTGTTAACAGTTTGCGCCAGCAAATAAGCCAAAAAATTGAAGATGTTTGCCAAAAATGCTTTATTAACACCAACACGCGAGAGATTGTTATTGAAACAATTAAAAATAACTATGGTGTTCTGCCAGAATTTCCTTGGGCGGAATACCCAACCTTTTGCACCTTTAAAAATCCATCAAGCAAAAAGTGGTTTGCGCTAATTATGGACGTTGGGGCAGATAGGCTTGGGCTTAAAGATAAAACCTTAGTAAGCGTAATTAACCTAAAATTGCCACCAGAGGAAATTTTAAGCCTTACAGATAACAAATTTATTTTTCCCGCCTATCACATGAACAAAAAATATTGGGTAACCGTGCTTTTAAACAAGGCCACCCCAAAACAAAAACTTTTTAGTTTAATAGATAAAAGTTACAACATTGTTGCCAAAAAATAATTATTTATATTCCACATTTAGCAAGTAAAGGTGCTCGGGCTTGGCGGTGTGCCTGCTTTTGTAGCCGTTAAATAGGGCGGACTTAACTTCATTATAATTTAATTTGTGTTTGCCAATTTCCAGCATCGTGCCAACAATGTTGCGCACCATTTTATATAAAAAACCGTTGCCTGTGATGTAAAAATTTAGGCACAAGCCATCACGCACCAGGCGGGCGGAATATATTGTGCGCACAGTGTTTTCGTTAACTCCGCCGCTGGCCCTAAACCCCACAAAATCATGTTTGCCCTTAATTAGTTTACAAAATTTTTGCATAAGTTTAATGTCCACATCCGGGTTAACCTGCAGCGCGCGTGCGTAAAGCGGCAAACTTATGTTGCTTAAATACATTTTATATAAATAAGTTTTTCTTTTAGCGGAAAAGCGCGCGTGCAACTCAGTTTTTACAAGGCTTAAAACCTTAATGTCCTCTGGCAAAAGCCCGTTAAGTGAATAAATAAATTTTTGGGGGGTTAGCTCTTTTTCCGTTTCAAAATGCACGGGCTGAAAATAGGCGGAGACGCCCGCATCCGTGCGCCCACTTGCCACACAATTAACTTCATGACGCAACAAAATTTGCAGTTTTTCTTCTAAAACCTGCTGAATTGTAATTGCCTTTTCTTGCCTTTGCCAGCCGGAATAATTTATGCCATCATACTGCACAATCATTAAATATCTCATAAGGCAATTGTAACATAAAAAAGTGTAATTTCAAAATATTTTGCCCCGCAGTTAAACTTTTGCTTATTTCCTCTATGTAATTTTAACCCCTCACTGTCATTACGAGGGGTCAATAATGTCATTAATAGTTCATCCCTGTCATGCGAGGAGCGATAGCGACGCGGCAATCTTTAGATTCTCACGCTCACTTCGTTCGCTCAGAATGACATTAATTGCGCTAGAAAGCGCTTTTTTTGTGCCCGCATAAAATAAACTAAATTTTATTTTGAAAATGAAACAAAAAGGTGTACAATGTTATTAAAAGGAGTTTTTATGAAAAAACTTACAGTTGATGGAAATTTTGCCGCCGCTAACATTGCATATATGTTTAATGAGGTGGCCGTTATATATCCAATTACGCCGTCCAGCCCTATGGCGGAGGACTGTGACCAATTTGTGTTCGAAAACAAGCAAAACATTTTTGGCAGCAACCTTGTTTTAACCCAAATGCAAAGTGAGGCGGGGGTTGCAGGCGCGGTGCATGGCAGCCTAATTGCTGGCAGCAAAACTACAACGTTCACTTCCAGCCAGGGTTTGTTGCTTATGATACCCAACATGTACAAAATTGCGGGGGAGGGGCTTCCTGCCGTGTTTTATGTTTCCGCGCGCAGCCTTGCCACCCACGCGCTTAACATTTTTTGTGATTACAGCGATATTTACGCCTGCCTTAAAACCGGCTTTAATGTTGTTTGCTGCTCCAACGTGCAGGAAGTGAATGACCTTGCCATTGCTTGTGAGTTGGCAAGTTTAAAATCTTCCACGCCATTTATTTGCTTTTTTGATGGGTTTAGGACAAGCCACGAACTTTCCACCATTTATGTAACCGAACTTGAAGACCTTAAAAAGATTGTATCCGAGCAGGATTTTGCTGCGTTTAAAAGCCGCGCAATAAACAACCATCAGCCATATGCCGCAGGCACAAATCAAAACCCAGATGTGTTTATGCAAAACAGGGTTATGGCACTTTCTAAATACAGCAAAGTGTTGCCAATTTTTAAAGAGGCATTAAATAAGCAGGCGGAAATTACAACTAGAAAATATGAAACAATTGAATATTTTGGGGATGCTAACGCAAAAAATGTGATTGTAACCATGGGCACAAGTGCGGATGTTTGCAAGTTGGCAGTGCCCGGGCTAAAAAATGCCGGAGTGTTAAAGGTTAGGATGTTAAAACCTTTTGACGAAGCAGAATTTTTAAATAAACTGCCAAAAGGTGTTAAAAACATAACAATTTTGGAGCGCAATTTGGATGTTAACGGCATTGACACATTAACAAGCATTGTTATGTCCGTTTTGCAAAAAAATGATATTAGTGCAAAATGTTTTTCTGGCGTGTTTGGCCTGGGTGGTAAGGAGTTTACGCCCGATATGGCCATTGCCGTTTATGACAATATGGTGCAGGACGGCAAGCAGTTTTTTACCGTTGGCATTAATGACGACCTTACACAAACAAGCCTTGAAATTAAGCCACAATATGTGGACGAAATTAGCAATTTTACCATGCGCGTTTACGGCCTGGGCAGTGACGGCAGCGTTAGTTCGGTTAAAAACACCATTAAAATTTTGGGTGAAGAAACCGTAAACTATATGCAAGGTTATTTTGATTACGATAGCAAAAAATCCGGCAGCCTAACCATTTCGCACATGAGGTCTAGTTCGTTCCCAATATTTGCGCCATTTAACCCAACGCAGGTGGATTTTGTTATGTGCAACAATGTGGGGTTTGTTTCTAAATATGATATAACTGATTGCCTTAAAAAGGACGGCAAATTGCTTATCAATTGCAGCATGGACGAGGCACGTTTAAGCGAAATTATGCCAGATAAAATGCAGGCAGATATTAAAAATAAAAACATTAAGGTTTACACTATTGACGCCAACAAAATAGCCACAGCACACAATTTGGGTGCAAAAATTAACACAATTATGCAAACCGCAATGTTTGAAGTAACCGGCCTTTTGCCAAAAGATGTTGCCGTTAAAAAGATTAAAGAAATGATTGAAAAATCTTACGCTAAAAAAGGCCAAAAAGTGCTGGACGCAAACAACGCCGCAGTGGACGTTGTGGAAGATAAAATTTTAAAGATAGACACCGCGAAACTCGCCCCAAACAACAAGCCAAAAACGGTTGGGGAAAAGGATGAATATTACAACAAAATAATTGTGCCAACCTCCACGCAGGCGGGCAACAGCATAGCGGTAAGCCAGTTTGAAATTAGCGGCCATATGCCAACCGACACGGCAAAATTTGAAAAACGCGCCATTGCAAGCACCTTGCCGGAGTGGATAAGTGAAAAGTGCATTGAGTGTGGCAGGTGCACATTGATGTGCCCACACGCAGCCATCCGTCCAGCCAAGTTTAGCGAAAAGCAAAAAGTTATTGAAGGTTACACCTACAAAAAAAGCATAACGGGCAAGGGGAATTATCATTTACAGATAGATACACTTAACTGCACCGGCTGTGGCGTGTGTGCCGAGGCCTGCCCAGTTAAAGCCCTTGTTATGAAAAATGCGGACGAAATTAGGGGGCGCGAAGTTAACAACATAACCTTCCAAGCTCAGCTTAAAAAATTGGCACCACCAAAAGAACTAAGCGTTAAAAATGTGCAGTTTAAACAGCCTTATTTTGAATTTTCTGGCGCGTGCGCCGGCTGTGGTGAAACGCCTTACATAAAACTTGTTAGCCAACTGTTTGGCGATAGAATGCTTATTGCCAACGCCACCGGTTGCTCGTCAATTTATGGCGGAACATACCCAACCTGCCCATACGCTAAGGACCAATCCGGCTTTGGCCCAAGTTGGGCAAACAGCCTGTTTGAAGATAACGCCGAGTTCGGCTACGGCATTGCCGTTTCTAAGAAAAACCAGCGCAAAAACTTTATTGAAAGGCTAAAAAACACCCAATTTTCTAGCCTAATTCAAGAAAAGGTGGATAAATTTTTAAAATCGCCTGAAAATCATGAGCAAAACAAACAACTTTTAATTGACTTTAAAGAGTTTAGCAAAAAATATAAAATTGCCGCTAAAGATAAATTTTTGTTTGATAATTTATCGCTAATCACCAGCCCAAGCGTGTGGATAATTGGCGGCGATGGCTGGGCTTACGACATTGGCTTTGGTGGGCTGGACCATGTTGTTGCCAGCGGGGAAAATGTAAACATTTTGGTGCTGGATAGCGAGGTTTATTCCAACACTGGCGGGCAAACCAGCAAATCAACACCGCGCGGGGCAACCGCCAAGTTTAATTTAACCGGCAAAACCACAAAAAAGAAGGATTTAGCCTCCATGCTTATGACATATAAGGACGTGTATGTTGCGTGCGTTTCTTTGGGCGCCAACCCAGAGCAATGCATTAAGGCAATTAGCGAGGCGGAAGCCTACAACGGCCCAAGCGTTATTATTGCATATTCGCCATGCATAAGCCACGGTTATGATTTGCGTTACGCAAACCAGCACGCCTTCAATTCGGTAAAAAGCGGATATAACACCTTGTTTAGATATAACCCAACACTAAAAACCCCAATGCAAATTGATAGTTTTGACCCTACTATGAATTATAGAGATTATGTTGAAACGGAAAACCGCTTTGCAATACTAGAAAAAGTTAATAAGCAAAATAAAGAAGAACTTTTAAATAAAAGCGAACAGGATGCCGCCGCCCGCCGCAAAACTTACAAAAACCAAAAATAAAAAACCCAATTAATCAATGTCATTGCGAGGTGGCTTGTCCATCAAGCCGCGTGGCAATCTCAACCTTAAAAAATAAAAAACCCGCGAATGCGGAGTTTTTAAATTTTTGCTATTGACAAGCCTCATTTTGTGTGTTATAATTGCGATAGTTGGAGGCAAATATGAAGTTTATTTTTGACAATTTTTTAAAAAACAGCAACATTTTAGAAAGTGGCATGTCGGCAATTCCGCAAGAAAATTTTGTGCAGTTCTTTAACGAAATTAACCCATATTTAGAAACAAACGGAAAAGTAAAACGTGTTGAAATTGAATTGGCAAGATCTCTTTCAACTGAAATAACTGTTACATATTACTTTTTTATTAAAAATTCGGCAGATTTTATAAGGTTTACTGCAAAAGACATCGCTTTTCAAACAAAGCGTTGCGACCATGATGAAATTTTAGCAAAATGGATTGAATTTTTAAAAAATAATTTAGGCGATGAACTTTACAAAAAAATGCGTGCATATAGCACAAAAATAGAAATTTCTGACGCAGACCGTGGCATTGCCAACATGATAAGGCGCTTGCAACAGAACAAAGCAAAATTGGCGCAAGACGAGCGCTATTTACAAGATAGCCAAAATGAACAAGCTAAGAAAAAGGCACAGTTTGAAACTGAGTTTGCCGACATTTTGGATGAAAATAATGGCATTTTAGGCTTATAAAACATAAAACTCCGCACAATGCGGAGTTTTTTATAAATCGTTAGTCCAACTATCGTTGCAAAGCCTTTCTTTTTCCGTGTTGTCAATGCCAAGATATTCCAAAACACCAATAAAATCTAAATAGTCCATAATGCCGCGCCTATGCTTTTTATATAAACTTCTAACATTTTTTAATTGGTCTTCTTTAACCAAATCAATAACCTTGCCAAGCGTTGCAAATTTTTTAATTTTAACCCGCCCATTTATTTCAACTTTGGCTTTTAAAAGGCGGTTAACAATAGTCTGCCCCAAAACCGCAGGGCCTTCCGTTTCAATGTTTAAGCTTCTATCTTGCAAATAATCTTTTTTACTAATCATACTCATCCTCTAAAAACATTTTATTACTTTTTGCATTGCTTGTCAATAAATTGAAATTTTTTTATTTTTTATTTTGAAAATTTTATTTTATTTGCTATAATATTCAAGTTTAAAAGGAAAATTTATGGAATTACAAAAACAGTTGGCGTACGAATTTAATTTAAAAGAGCAGTATGCTGAAAACATTATCAATCTTATTGACGAGGGCAACACAATCCCGTTTATTGCGCGTTATCGTAAAGAGATGCACGGCGCGTGTGATGACCAAGTACTAAGGGATTTTGCGGATAGACTAAACTATTTAAGAAATTTAAATAAAGAAAAGGAAAAGGTGGAAAAAGTCATCCGTGAGCAAGAAAAGTGGACGGACGAAATTGCTTTGGCGCTTGAAAATGCACTCACCTTAACCGAAGTGGAAGATATTTATAGGCCATATAAGCCAAAACGCAAAACACGTGCCACAGTGGCCATTGCCAAAGGGTTGGAGCCGCTTGCCGACATAATTTTGGCGCAAAATTTAACCGAGCCAGTTAATGTGCTTGCCGCTGCATATGTTAGTGAAGAAAAGGGCGTTAAAGATGCCATCGAGGCAATTGCCGGCGCAAAGGATATTATTGCCGAGCGCATTAGTGACGATGCAAATCTGCGCAAAACCCTGCGTGAAATTATTGCCAAAAAGGCAAACATTGTGTCAGCGTGGGATGAAAAGGCAGACGAGAATAAAACATATGAAAATTATAAAGATTTTAAAGGTGAAGTATCTAAAATACCAAGCCACCGCATACTTGCGCTAAACCGTGGGGAAAAGGAAAAATGCCTTAAAGTTGACATTGAAATTAACCCAAAACTTACCGTTACTGAAATTGAAAAGGCATATAAAAAGGATAACGAATTTACCAACACCATTATGGAGGAAACAATTGCCGACAGTTACGATAGGCTGCTGTTCCCATCGCTAGAGCGGGAGTGCCGCACTGCGCTAACTGACCGAGCAAACGAGCAGGCCATTAAAATGTTTGAAGTTAATTTAAAGCCGCTTCTTTTGCAGGCTCCACTTAAAAATAACGTTATTATGGGTTACGACCCAGGCTATTACAACGGCTGCAAAATTGCAGTTATTGATGTTAAAGGTGACGTGCTTGACACTGCCGTTGTTCACCCAACTCCACCACAAAATAGGGTGGAAGAAGCAAAGAAAAAGTTGACTGACATGATTGTTAAAAATAATGTGGACATTATTGCCATTGGCAACGGCACAGCAAGTAAGGAAAGTGAAATTTTGGTGGCGGATCTTATTAAAACCTGCCCGCGCAAGGTTAGTTACGCCATGGTTAATGAGGCAGGCGCTTCCGTTTACAGTGCTTCTAAACTTGCCGCTAAAGAGTTTCCAGATTACGATGTTAATTTGCGCAGCGCGGTTTCCATTGCCCGCAGATTACAAGACCCGCTTGCCGAACTTATTAAAATTGATGTTAAATCCATTGGCGTGGGGCAATATCAGCACGATATGCCACAAAACCGCCTTACTGAAGTGCTAACCAACACGGTGGAAGATTGCGTTAACAGCGTGGGGGTGGACCTTAACACTGCATCTGTTAGCCTGCTTTCTTATGTTTCCGGCATATCGGGTAGCCTTGCGGAAAATATTGTGGATTACCGCAGCCAAGTTAAGCATATTGATAATAGAGAAGAACTTTTAAAAGTTAAAAAGATGGGCCCAAAGGCTTATGAGCAGTGCGCCGGCTTCTTACGCATTACCGATGGCAAAAACATTTTGGATAACACTGCTGTGCACCCAGAAAGTTATCCAGCCGTTGAAAAACTGCTTAAATTGTTTAACCTAACTGACGAACAAATTAAGGCGGGTGAACTTAGTATGCTGCCAACCCTTATTGATAAGAAAGGCGAGCAAAAAGTGGCAGATGCCATTGGCGTGGGTGTGCCAACCTTGCAAGATATTGTTAAAGAACTTTTAAAGCCCGGCCGCGATGTGCGTGAGGATATGCCACTGCCTGAGCTTAGAAGCGACATCCTTTCCATGGAAGATTTAAAGCCAGATATGGTGCTGGATGGCACAGTGCGCAATGTTATTGACTTTGGCGCATTTGTGGATATTGGCGTGCATCAGGATGGCCTTGTGCATATCTCTCAAATTAGCGATAGTTACATCTCCCACCCAAGCGAAGTACTTAAAGTGGGCCAGCGCGTAAAAGTTAAAATTTTATCTGTTGACCTAACCAAAAAGCGCATTTCCTTAACAATGAAGGGTATTGATTAATATTAAAAACAGGGCTTAAAAACCCTGTTTTTTACTATTTTGTTAAAAAATGTATTATTTTGTACAAAAATGGAATAATTTTGTACAAAAGTATTGACTTTGATTAAAATTTGTGCTATTTTTGTTATGTAAGGGGCAAAAAATGTACAAATATGAAGAGGAATATACCAAAATTGTAACCAAAAATTATTTTTTAACTAAAAAAATAACCGATTTGGGTATAACAAAAAAATATACGGCCTATTATTTTTTATTAGATATTTTAGATGAAATTATAAATAAACAACGGATTATTAAATCTTTTTCGCGAGAGGTTTATCCTGGCCTTGCCTCAAAATATGGCAAACATGATTGCTCTATTGAACGAGACATTAGAAATTTAATTGCCACCCTTTGGGATAGAAAATTAAAAGATAAATTAGCCTATTTTTATTCGGGCGAGGGCAAGCCAACTTGCAACGAATTTATTTATTTAATTAAAAATTATATTTTGGCAGACATAGTTTAATAAACATAATGTTAACTTTGCTTGCATAAATTTATTTATGAGCAAAATTTGGATAGCTATGCTAATTTCCAGCCTAATTATGATGGCCATTTTTTCGCCTAGCACGGTGGTTAGCACCATGATGGAAGCCAGCAAAATGGGCATAACTATGTGCATTGAATTTATTGGCATTTATGCGGTGTGGATGGGCATTATGCAGGTGATGGACGATTGTAAACTTAGCCATAAACTATCCAAAATTTTAAGCCGCCCCGTGCAATATATTTTTGGCAAAACGGATGCGGAAACAGAAAAAAACATTTGCTTAAACATTGCATCTAACATTATTGGCATTGGCAGTGCGGCAACGCCTTACGGCATTAAGGCCATGCAGGGGTTGGATAAGGGGGACAAGCGTGCCACCCGCGCCATGATTATGCTGGTGGTAATTAATTCTACGGGCATTCAACTTTTGCCAACCACAGTTATTGGCATGCGCGCGCTCGCTGGCAGCGTAAGTCCAAGTTGCATTCTGTGGCCAACCATTGTTTCCACCTTTATTCCAACCATTTTGGGCGTGCTGTTGGTGGCGGCGCTGTATAAAAGGCGGAAAGATGGCTGATTTATTTATTCCAATTTTAATTGCCTTTGTTATGATTTATGCATTAATAAAAGGGGTGGATGCCTACACCGGCTTTGTTAACGGGGCAAAAGGTGTGCTGCCACTTATGGCATCGCTTATGCCATTTATTATTGCAATGTTTGTTGCGGTTGAATTGTTTAGAAATAGCGGCATAAGCGGCTATTTATGCAACATTTTAGCACCTGTTTTTAGGGCGGTGGGCATTCCGCCAGAAATTTGTGAACTTACATTAATCCGCCCGTTCAGTTCAAACGCCGCATACGTGTTGTTACGTGATATTTTTGCGCGCTACGGCGTGGATAGTTACATAGGCAAGTGTGCAAGCGTAATTATGGGCAGCAGCGACACAATTTTTTATGTTAGCAGCATTTATTTTGCCTCAACTCATGTTAAAAAGACATTGCTAACAATACCCATAGCGCTAATTTGCAATGTTGCTTGTGCCATAATTGCCTGCTTTTGCTGCCGATTTATTTAATTATAAACATTTAAAATTTAATTGTTGATAAACTATTGTTTTTTTGTTTAAATTTTGTTATAATACCACCATGAAATGGATTAAGTGGTTATTAATTTTTGCCATTATTGTTGTTGTGTTTAGCTTTTGCTATCAATGTGGCATTATTAAATAAGGAGTAATATGCAACAAGTTTGGGATGTTTTATTTCATGCGCTTATAGATACGGCAAAAATTTTGCCCATTCTTTTTGTTGTTTATTATTTAATTGAATTAATTGAATTTAAATTTGCTGTAAAGCTGCAAAACAACAAATGGCTAAAGGGCAAAGCCAGCCCGGTTGTTGGCGCGGTTGTTGGCTGCATACCTCAATGCGGGTTTTCAGTTGTGTCTACCGACCTTTACACCAAAAAAGCAATATCAATTGGCGCGCTAATAGCGGTTTACCTTGCCACTAGTGACGAAGCCTTGCCGTTAATGTTTTCCAACCCTAAAAGCATTCCTTGGCTGTTTGCTTTAATTGGCGTAAAAATTGCAATTGGCATAAGCGTGGGCTATCTATCCATTTGGCTTTACAAATTAATTTTTAAAAATAAAAATGACAAACAAAATTTAAAAAATAAAGAAAATTTAACCAAAAATGATGAAAAAAACGCTTCAAAATTAACAAATAGCAATAAAAATTTAACAAAAAATGATGTTGATGAGCATGACCACGAGCACGAAGTTGAACAAGAAATTATGGATGGCTGCTGCCACCACCATGTTAAAACAAAATCGTTTGATTGGTTACACCCACTGCTGCATTGCTTAAAAATTTCTGCCTTTATATTGATAGTTAACGTGTTATTTGGCTTAATTACCGAAGTTTGGATTGGTGAAGCTGCCCTGCAAACATTTTTAAAAAATAGCATATATATTCAGCCGCTTTTGGCAATTTTAATAGGCTTAATCCCAAATTGCGCATCAAGCGTTGCATTAACCGAATTGTTTTTAGTTGGCGGGCTGTCGTTTGGCGCACTGTGTGCCGGCCTTTGCGTAAACGCAGGGCTGGGGCTTATAATATTGCTTAAACAAAACAAAAATGTTAAAGAAAATATATTTATAATATCCATGCTAATAATTCCAAGTTTAATATTGGGCTACGCATTAAACTTTATTTAAAAAATAAGCACAGTTGTGCTTATTTTTTTATAATAACCCTTACAAAACATTTTTTACCTTTTTTGACGATTAGTGAATTTTGATTTTTTATATTAACAATTTCATTTTCGTTTTGCACTTTTTTGTTGTTAATGCTAATTCCGCCTTGTTCAATTAAACGGCGGGCTTCACTTTTTGATTTTATTATGGATAGTTTTGATAAAAATTCAACTATGTTAATTTTATCGTCAACTTTAATTTCTTCTATTGGCATATTTTCATTTTCTAAATCCTTATTTTCAAAAAGTTTAATGGCGGCTTCTTGTGCTTTTAATGCTTCTTCTTCACCGTGCACAAGTTTTGTTACTTCAAAAGCCATGCGTTTTTTTGCTTTTACAATATCTTCCCGGCACATCTTTTTAATTTCATCAACATCTAATTTGGTAAAAAATTTTAACAATCTTTCAACATCCGCATCCAAGCAGTTTACAAAATGTTGAAAAAATTCAAAAGCGGAAGTTTTTTCTCGGGACACCCAAAGTGTGCCTTTTTCTGTTTTGCCCATTTTAATGCCATCTGCATTTGTTAAAAGCGGGCAGGTTAACCCCATCATAAGAGGTCTTGGCGCGCCGTCCTTAAAATTCATTTTGCGTGAAAGTTCAACGCCTCCGCAGATATTTCCCCATTGGTCCGAGCCGCCAATTTGAAGGATGCAACCAAATTTATCATTTAAATGCACAAAATCAAACGACTGCATAAGCATGTATCCCATTTCCATAAAAGTTAAGCCGCCTTTCATTAGCCTATTTTTGTATAAATCTTTTGCCAACATTTCATTTACATTAAAATGCACGCCAACATCACGCAAAAAATCAATGTAACTAATTGATTTAAGCCAATCGGCATTATCCACAACTATGGCAGGGTTATCGCCATCTACACGCACAAAACGCTTAATTATGCTAGAAATTTCTCGGGCGTTTCTTGCGACCTCTTCTTTAGAAAGCATTTTCCTCATATCTGTTTTATTAGTTGGGTCGCCAATAAGGGCAGTTGCACCACCAACAAGCACAATACATCTGTGCCCGCAATCTTGCAAAATTCTTGCCATTTGCAAACCAAAGAAATGCCCAATATGCAAATCATCCGCTGTCGGGTCAATACCAATGTAAAAAGTTATAGGCCCAGATTTTAAAGCCTTTTTAGTTTCTTCTAAATGTGTGGTTTGAAAAACAAATCCACGCTTTGCTAACTGCTCAAAAGCATTATTTTTAAATTCCATTTTTTTCTCCTTTTTAATTATAAATATTTTTGTATAGTTTTCAAATTGTTTTAACGCCCATAAGGGCGTACGTTTTTATAAATAATATCATACAAACTCCTTTTAACAAAAAATCTGCCACAAGCGGGTTACATGTGGCAGAATAAATAAAAACTGCCACAAGCAAATTCGCTATATGGCAGAGGTTTAATAAATTTATTATGCTGCAAACAAAACTCCTACATATAGCGGTCTAGATGTAGTAGTAATAATATGAAGTGTTTGCAAATAAAATTATCATTTTTGCTCCTTACATTATTTATTATATAACAAAAAAATAATTTGTCAATAAAATTTTAAAAATTTTTATTCTTAATTGCACGCATAATTATTTTTTTTTAACTAAAACTAACAACGGAGGAACTATGGAAAAGAACGAAGAAAAACTTTTAAACCGAGTTTATCAGGATGCAACTATCGGCATGCTTGCAATTGATAAGGTGCTAAAAAAACTTAAAAACGAGGACCTTAAAAAGCAATTTAAAAAGCAGTTTGACATGTATGAAAAATTCAGCCAAAAGTGCGATGTTTTGGCAGTTAATAGAGAGATTGATGTCAAAGAAAACAGTTTTTTTAAAAAGGCCAAACAAACCGCCATGCTTTATATGTCACTTTGGATGGATTCCACCCCGCGCCACATAGTTGAAATGATGATTTCCGGCACGGTTATGGGCATTATTGACACCATTAAAGTGGAAAAAGATTGCAAAGTTAAAAACGAAGAACTTGTTGCGCTTGTTGCCGAATTTAAGAAAATGCAGGACGAATTTTACGAAAAACTTAAAAAATTGCTTGCCAAAGTTTAAAAACTTTATAAAGGGAGAACATTATGGACGAAGAAGTTAATGCGTATATAAAATATCTGGCAAAAATAGATAAAATTATTCGCCCCAAAATGCCAAAATTCGACACTCGGGCATATACTGATAGTGAATACAACTTGGCAATAAACGAAATTTTAAAAGACTATGAGGGGGTTGATGATTTCCTAGTTACATTGCATTACTTGAAAGGAGAATAATGGAAGTTGTTCGTGGCGATATATTTTATGCAGATTTAAGCCCGGTTGTGGGCAGCGAGCAGGGCGGTGTGCGCCCAGTTTTGGTGGTGCAAAATGATGTGGGCAACAAGTTTAGCCCAACCGTAATTATTGCCGCCATAACCAGCCAACTGACTAAGGCAAAATTGCCCACCCACATAGAACTAAATAAAGATAAATTCAATTTAATGAAAGATAGCGTTGTGCTTTTGGAGCAAATACGCACACTGGATAAGCGCAGGCTTAAAGAAAAAATCTGTTCCATTGACGAAAACACAATGAAAAAAGTGGACGTAGCTATTATGGTTAGCCTTGGCATAACAGCCTAAAACAAACACTATTTTAATGGTGTTTTTTTCATTTTTTTATGGGCTTTTTATAATTTTTTAAAAAAAGGTCGAAATTTGTACAAAAAACTTTACAATATTTGTCGAATGTGCTATACTCTACCTAAACAAAAGGAGGTGCCTTGTGGAAAATGAAGATTTAAACGAACTTAGCATTTTTGCTTTGCGAGATTTTGCACGCAAAATTGGCGTAAAATCTCCAACCAGCAAAACCAAAGCTCAAATCATTAGTGAAATTAATGATATTAAAAACGGCGTTGCTCAACCAAATTTTTCTTTAAAAAGGCAGGGTAGGCCCCCTAAAAATAACGAAATTGCATTTATGGATAGCCAACCTAAACATTCAATAGACGATTTTAGAAATTTGGTGTTTAGCCAACCCGCAATGGTGTTTGATAATAACAGCGAGGTTAATGTTGTTGATGGCTATGTAGAAATTATAAATCGCAATTCTGCCGTGTTGTGGCAATATAAAAATGCGGGCTACACTTGCTATTATATTCCTAGTGAAGTTTGCTTTATTTCGCCCATTAAAACGGGGGATTATGCCATTTGCGAACTTCAAATGCAAGATAGGCAGCTTGTTATTAAAAAAGTGCTTAACATAAACGGCACACCAATTAATAAATTTGAAAAATCTAGGGCAGATTTTAACAAAATTGCTTCAATTTTGCCCGAAAAAAAGTTGGAATTTGCTAATTTAAACCTAAATTTGTTGATGGGTGAAAATGTTTATATTTATGGCGCCAACAGCAACACAAACTCTAAAACCGCAATAAATTTGCTAAATAATTGCACAAATAACACAAAAATTTACATTAATATTGCCATGCTGGATAAAAATTTAATTTATTTAGAACAACTTAAGAATGCCGATTGCTTTGTTGCCAAACTTACCGATAAAACCGAATATGTTAATCAAATTTTAAATTTGGCAATAGAGCGCATTAAAAGGCTAATTGAAAGCAAAAAAAATGTGGCAGTTGTTATTGATGATTTAACCACCCTAACCGAAAGTGCCGATTTTGTGCAACAAGCCAAAATGCTTTTAAGCCTTGCCAAAGCCACAAAAAAACATGGCAATGTAACAATATTTTCAATTGTGGATGAAAATTCAAAATATAAAAAGTTTGCCGATTCATCGCTAAAAGTTTTAGATAACGGCGAAATTATAAAATTAAATCCTTAACGGGATTTATTTTTTTTAAAAATTTTTAATTTTTATTTGACATTTGTTTTGCATATTGCTAAAATTTTTTTGTAATAATTTGGAGGTTTATTATGAATTGGAACGAAATTTGGAACAATATTGTCAATTTTTTTAAAAATAATATTTGGAATATTGTATTCTTCTTCGCCATTTTAATTGTTGGCATTATTTTAATTAAAGTTATTATGTCAACATTAAAAAAGGTTTTAAGCAAAACCAAAATGGAAAAAATTGCACAGCAATTTTTATGCACAATTTTAAAATTTGTGTTGTGGCTAGTTTTAATTTTAATTTTGTTAAACCATGTTGGGGTGGAAATTACTGGTTTGTTAACCGCATTAAGTGCTGTTATACTGGCTGTTGGTATGGCACTTCAAAATGCAATTGCAAACGTGGCAAACGGAATTATTATTATTTCAAGCCATATGTTCAAGAAGGGCGACTATATTGTTGTTAACGGTGTTGAGGGCAGCATAACCGACATTAATTTTATGTTTACAACCCTTATTTCGCTAGACAATAGGCGCATAACTTTGCCAAACACAAGCATAATTAACAATAATGTTGTTAACTTGGGCGCTTACCCAAAACGTAGGGTAGATTTTACCTTTTCAGTTGCCTACGAAAGTGATGTTGAATTGGTTAAGAAAATTGTAACCGATGTTATGAAGAGTGACGGCAGAGTTTATTTAGACCCAGCACCTTTCTGCCGCTTAAAAACTTTAAATTCTAGCAGCCTAGATTTCTTTTCTAACTGCTGGTGTGATAACGCAGATTATTGGGATGTTTACTATTATGTGGTTGAAAATGTTTATAACGAGTTTAAACGCAACAACATTTCTGTTCCATTTAATCAAATTGAAATGCGTGAGCGCACCGATGTTGTTAAAATGCCAGTTGCAGGCAAGGGCCTTCCTGCCAGGGTGGAAAAGGTTAGGGAAGAAGAGCATGAGCATAAGTTAAAAGAGATGTTTACCTCTATAACCAAGCCAAAACGTGAAAAAAAATCTAAAGATAAAAAATAAAAATTGCTATTTTAGCAATTTTTTATATTTCATTAATTAGTTTGATTTAACATTAATTTGTGGTATATTATTAATATGAAAAAAATAACATTGGGCATTAGCGGAATGACATGTGTGGCTTGCTCTAACGCAATAACAAAGCATTTAAGCAAACAAAATGGCATTTTAAGTGCAAATGTAAACCTTGTTATGGCAAATGCCACCATTGAATATGACGAGCAAGTTTTAAACATAAAGCAAATAGAAAATTTTATTAAACAATCGGGCTATAAAAGCACGGGAATTTATAAGTTTAATAGTGAAGCAAAAAAAATTAAAACCAACAAAATTTTGCTTATAATTTTTGGCGTGTTAACGGCCGTTTTGTTATATATTTCTATGGGCGCAATGATCAACCTGCCCATTCCATCATTTTTAAACATGCATTCAGCAAGTTTAAGCTATGCAATAACCTTGCTTGTGTTAACCATTCCATTTTTGTTTTATGGGCTAGATATTTTTGTGTCCGGCATAAAAGCGTTGTTTAAATTGCATCCAAATATGAACAGTTTGGTGTGCTTGGGCGTTTTGGCAAGTTTTGGTTATAGCATCTTTTCGTTTGTTATGGTTTGCCGCGGCGCGCACGCATATGTAAACAGCTTATATTTTGAAAGTTGTGCCGTTATTGTGTATTTTATTAAACTTGGCAGATTTATTGATGGCCTAAGCAAAAATAAAACCACGCAAGCAATTAAAGAATTGGTGCAAATAACCCCAAATCAAGCCATAATAAAGCAAAATGGGGGCGAAAAACTTGTTAGCATAGACGAAATTAAGCAAGGCGATATTGTTATTTGCCGGGCGGGTGAAAAAATTGCCGTTGATGGCAAAATTGTTTTGGGCAACGCCCATTTAGACGAAAGCTTTATTACTGGGGAAAGTAAGCCAAACAGCAAACAAGTAGGGGATAATGTTATTGCGGGCAGCTATAATTTTGATGGATATATTGAATATGTTGCCGAGCGCATAGGCAAAAATTCAACAATTAGTGAAATTGTTAACCTGGTGGTGGAAGCCTCTAACACAAAAATGCCAATTGCAAAGGTGGCGGATAAGGTTAGTGCGGTGTTTGTTCCATCTATAATTGCCGTGGCAATAATTAGCTTTGTTGCATATTTAATTGCTGGGTTTGGCTTTAACACGGCGTTAAACACATTTGTAACCGTTTTGGTGGTGGCGTGCCCATGTTCACTTGGGCTTGCAACTCCGCTTGCCATAGTGGTTAGTGTGGGGTTAAGCGCAAAAAACGGAATTTTAGTTAAAAAAAGTGAATCTTTAGAGCTTGCAAACAAAGCAAAAGCGGTGGTGTTTGATAAAACTGGCACGTTAACTTTGGGCAAACTAAAAATTGCAAAAATTTTAAAATTTAACAAATTAACCGAACGGCAAATATTAACTTATGCTTGTTCGATGGAAAGTTTATCGTCTCACCCTATTGCAAACGCGTTTAAAGAGAGGGCGCAAGAGCAAAAATTAAAGCTTTTAAAAGTGGAAAATTTTAAAACATTAAACGGGCTTGGTGTTGTGGGCAAAATTAAAAATATGCAAGTTGCAATGGGCAACGCAAAATTGTTGGCAAAGTTAAAAATTAAAAATGAATATACCGAACAAGAAAAGCAATTATCCAGCTTGGGCAACAGCATAGTTTATTTGGCAATTGATGGGCAAGTTGGTGCGTTGTTTGGGGTTAGCGATCTGCTTAAAGCTAACGCCAAACAACTAATTTTAAACTTAAACAAACAACATATAGAAACATTTATGCTTACGGGGGATAACGTTAACACTGCCACAATTTTTGCAAAGCAATTGGGCATTAAGCGGGTGTTTGCGGGCGTTATGCCAAAAGAAAAAGCCAACATTATTAAACAATTAAAACAAGAAAATAAAATTGTTATTATGTGTGGGGATGGCATTAACGATAGCCCCGCCTTAGCCAGTGCCGATGTTGGGCTTAGCGTTAGCAATGGCACGGAAATTGCAATGAATTCTGCCGATGTTATTTTAATGAAAGATGACCTTTTAAAAATTTTAAACTTTTTAACCATAAGCAAAAAAACAATTGTAAATGTTAAGCAGAATTTATTTTGGGCGTTTTTCTACAATTTATTAATGGTGCCAATTGCGGTTGGCGTGTTTAGGGGCGTGGGTTTGGTTATAAACCCAATGATTGCCGGGCTTGCAATGGTGCTAAGCAGTTTAACAGTGGTGCTTAATGCGTTACGCTTAAAATTTATTAAATTAAATAAAAAGGAGAATAAAAATGTTTAAAAATTATCAAAAACAAATTGTTGTTGAAGGCATGCACTGCATGCATTGTGCAAAAAAAGTGGAAGATAGCCTTAAAAAAATTAAAGGCGTTAAAAAGGTGGATGTTGAGCTGGAAACGGGCAAAGTTGTTATTACATCTAAGGCGGAAATTGATGATGCCAGCATAAATTTGGCAATTGAAAATTTGGGGTATAAAGTAAAGTAGGCAAATATGAAATTAACTAAAGAATTAAAAGTTAGCGCCAGCATGTCAGATGCATATGAAGGTTTGTCGGTTATTGGTTGTTTTTCCGCCGTTCAAGATGCCATAACCGAACTTATGGGCGAGCTAAAAATTGACGGCTTAACGGCAAAACGCAAATATAATGCATTTTGGGTGTTTGTGAAAAATAAGGTTAAATTTTTTAAAAAAGTGCAATGGAACGAAAAATTTAAGGTTGTTTGCTTTATTTCTTCCAAAAGTTTGGCAAAATTAAATTTTGATGTTTACACCACCAATTTAAACAACCAGCCGGTGTTTTACGCGCGGGTGGAGGGTTGCGCATTAGATATTGACACACAACGAATAAGAAAAGTTTCAACCGTGGGCGTTGACGATAGCATTACACCCGAACAGCCAATTATGGATGTGGAATTTTCTAAATTCGATTATGACAATTTGCCCGCTTTGGAGCAAGTTAAAATTAGGTCTACAAACATTGATATGTCCCACCACACGAACAATTTGGAATATTTAAGGTTTATTTTAAACACTTATTCTGTTAGCGAATTGGCGCAAAAGCCAATTAAGGAAATTGAAGTTATTTATGCAAATCAATCGTTTGAAAATGATTTGCTAGATGTTTTAAAATTATCTACACCCAAAAAAGATGCAATAATTTTGCAAAAAGAAAATAAACCAGTTATAAAGTGTGAAATTTTATTTTAAATTTAAAATTTTTATGATATAATAAGCAATATAAGGGGGTTAAAATGAAAAATTTAGTTGCTTTCTTTAGTGCCAGCGGCACAACAAAACAAGTTGCAAAAAATTTAGGGGCAGCAATAGGGGCGGATGTGTTTGAAATTGTTCCTAAGCAAATTTACACGAGTGCGGACTTAAATTGGATGGATAAAAAGAGCCGTTCAACTTTGGAGATGGCAGATAAAAACGCTCGCCCACAAATTAAAAACGAACTTAAAAATATGGCAGAATATGATGTGGTGTTTTTAGGCTTCCCAATTTGGTGGTACACCGCACCGCGCATTATAAACACATTTTTGGAAAGTTATAATTTTGCAAACAAAACCATTGTGCTTTTTGCAACCTCTGGCGGAAGTGGGCTTGGCAACACCGCTAAAGATTTGCAAGCCTCGTGCAAAGGTGCAAAAATAATTGCGGGCAAATTGCTTAACGGTCGCCCATCAAAAACTGAATTAAAATCTTGGGCGGATAGTTTAAAATTATAAACCTCTTTTAAAACCCAACCCTTAGTTTAAGGGTTGGGTTGTTTTTTGTTCATTAATTTTATTAGAACTTCTGAAGAGCTAAGAATGCCTTAAAGAAGATAAAATTTGGTATAGCGGAGGGGGATTCCCACTTTCAAAATCGCCCACGCATGAATGTGAGTTACGCTATCTGTGCGCGCAAATGGATACAATGTTCATGCGAGCTTAATGGGGTCCCCACAAAACAATTTATTTGTTTTGAAGGGGCAAGGAACGAACAAGCCTAGGCTTATAATTGCGAACTTGTGAGCAATTTAGCAAAGGTGCCGTTCGTGACGTGGTGCCGGTGGTCGGGGTCGAACCGACATGATGTTGCCATCACAAGATTTTGAGTTGTTCACAAGGTATTTTACCTTGTTTTTTCTTGTGCCTTTTGTTGCTTTATTTTACTGCACAAAACCCCTATAAAATAGGCAAACTTTTGCAACTTGTGTGCCTAAAAATATCTATTCGTTTTAATTTGTGTTTTTATGTGTTTTGGCGTTTTCGTGGAAGTTTTTTAACTATTCGTTAGAAAATTTAAAAATTTTTATTGATTTTTGACATGATTAACTAGTATTCAAAAATTTGTATGTTATTATATTATTGAAAGAAAAAGGTTTTTCGCTAAGCGAAGAACCTTTTTGCTATTTGGAGTGTATATGGACCTATTAGAAAAGCAAATGATAGAACAAAACAAAAAGGCAATGAAAGAAACTGCGAGAATAAATGATGAAGTTTTGCAAATCCCAGAATTTTTGTCCGATGAAGAAAAGGCGGCATATGCCGAAATTGTTGCGACATTAAAACGGAGCATAAAATATAGATTATCTTCAACGGATGCCGAACTTATATGGCAATATTGTCAAATTAAAATTATGAGGGATAGGGCGTGGAAAGAATACAACAAAAAGCCAGATAGATATATTCGCATTGTAACAGGAATTTGTTCGGATGGGAAAACTCCAAAAGTTATGGTTAAAGAGAATCATTGCAAGATTGCAATAAGCATTTAGAAAAAATTCTTAAAGATTTGCGCTTACGCCAGAAATGAGGAGAAAGAAATGAAAGATTTAAAAATCGAATATATAGACATCAACACATTAAATAATTATGATAAAAATTCAAAAATACACACCAAACAACAGATTAGGCATATTGCAAATTCAATTGAAGAATTTGGCTTTAACGACCCGATTGGAATTGCAGGTGAAAACAATGTGGTGTTAGAAGGAAACGGCAGGGTTGAGGCCGCAAAACTTTTAGGGTTTAAAACTTTGCCTTGCATTAGGTTAGACCATTTAACAAAAG
>CANQAY010000005.1 GCA_947589025.1 uncultured Clostridia bacterium | reverse complement strand
TTTATACTAAAAATATGAATTTAAAAAAATTGAGAGAATTAAAGAATATTTCGCAAAGAGAATTGGGAAGGCAAATTAATGTTGCAGGGACAATGATTTCAAGATATGAAAGAGGAGATGCCGAGCCAAATATTGAAACGCTTATCAGATTGGCTGACTTTTTTAATGTTAGCGTGGACACTTTAATCGGGCACGATGCTGATTTGGTTGATTTGCGCGCGGTGAGCAAAAGTCAAAGATATGCGATAGAAAAACTTGTAAATTCTTTAACCGATGAGCAGGTTGGCGAAATTGTTGGGCACATTAAAACTTTTAAATAAGTTTTAAGAGCATTTTTGTTGACTTGTTTGATAGTGTTTTGTTATACTATCACTAGAATTTTTATTTTGTTTTAAGGAGAAAATATGGAAAACGAAGCACAAAGCGAATTTGAAATTAAGGTGGAAAAGGTTAAAAGGCTGGAAGCCAGCGGAGAAAAGGCTTACAAGGCCAAATTTAACAAAACGCACGAAATTCACGACCTTGAAAAATATGATTTAGGCACGCACGTTTCTGTTGCCGGCCGCATGATTTTTAAGCGCACCTTTGGCAAACTTATTTTTGCGCGCCTTTATGCAATTGGGGATAATTTTGATTACGATTTGTCCCAGCCTATCCGCACCAGTGTGCAAATTAGTTTAAGCCAAAACATTGTGGGAGAAGAGAGGTTAAAATTCTTTAAAGATTTTTGCGATATTGCCGACCATATTGGCGTTAGCGGTGAACTTGTGCGCACCCAAACGGGCGAATTAACCGTGCAGGTGGAAACATTTGAGTTGCTTTCTAAGGCGCTTAGGGGCCTGCCTGAAAAATTTCACGGACTGCAGGACACCGACAGTCGATATAGGCAGAGATATCTTGACATAATTTCCAACGAAGATAGCCGCAAAGTGTTTATGGCACGCAGCCGGGCTGTTAGCTTTGTGCGAAGATTTTTAGAGCAAAACGGCTTTATTGAAGTGGAAACCCCAGTGTTGCAAGTGGCTGTTAGTGGTGCGAGCGCTAAGCCATTCTTTACCCACCACAACGCGCTAGATTTGGATTGCAACCTGCGCATTGCGTTTGAAACTTGGCTTAAAATGACCGCTGCCGCCGGCTTTGACAAGGTGTTTGAACTGGGCAAAGATTTTAGAAACGAGGGCATGGACCCAACCCATTTGCAGGAGTTTACGCAGGTGGAGTGGTACGCCGCATATTGGGATTTTGAAGATAACATTCGCTTTTTTAAAAAGTTTATTAAAGAGCTTATGCTTTACACAATTGGCACAACAAAAATTACCGTTGCAGGAAACGAAATTGATTTTGGCAACGAAAATTGGGAGCGCATTAATTACGTTGAGCGCATGCGCGAACTTTTGGGCTTTGACTTTTTAAACATTACCGACGTTAACGAACTTATTGACAAAATTGACCGCAACAAAGTTATGAGCAGGGCGGAGTTGGACGGATATAAATCTACCCGCGCGGTTATTGATTATGTTTATAAAAAATTGATTAGAAGCAAAATTGTAGGCCCTACTATTTTATATAACTACCCAGCTTTCTTAAAAACATTGGCACGCCGCAACGATGCAGATGATAGAATTACAGACGTTTTCCAAGTTGTTGTTAATGGGGCGGAAATTTTGAATGCCTACAGCGAGTTGGTTAACCCAATTCAGCAGCGCCAAGCACTTTTGGATCAACTTAAAGACAAGGCGCAAGGCGATGACGAAACTATGGATTTGGATGAAGACTTTTTGCTTGCTATGGAACACGGCATGCCACCAATGTCCGGGCTGGGCTTTGGAATTGACCGCTTTATAATGATGATTTATGACCTACCAAGTTTAAGAGATACAATATTGTTCCCTATTATGAAGCCGGACACGGATAAAGGGGATAAAGAATAATTGGAGTTTTATGAAAGTTACCGTTCTTGGGGCAGGCAGGTGGGCTAGTTGCATCGCTTTCTGCCTTAACCGAAACAAACACAATGTGCTTATGTGGGATTTGCCGCCCGTTGATGGCGTTGAAATAAATCCGCTTTTTGTTAACCGGCAAAATGAATTTATGGTTCTGCCTAAGGGCATTGAACTTACGCACGATTTAGAGCGTGCGGTTAATTTTGGCGAGGTTATTGTAATTTCTATTCTTAGCCAAAAGTTGGATGAATTTATGCAATCCATTAAGCAAATTAAGGGATATCAAAACAAAAAATATTGCCTTAACATGAAGGGCGTGGAAGTTTCCACCGGAAGAAGGCTTAGTGAAATTTTGCTGGATAACGGCGTTAAAAAAGAAAACATTGCCGTTTGGGTTGGGCCGGGGCATGTGCAGAGTATTTACGCCGGGCAGCCAACCAACATGATAATTTCCGCCTACCACGAGGCGTACGCGCAATTTTTAATTAAAAACTTTTCTAAATCAAACGTGTTGGATATTGCCTATTCTAACGACATTATTGGCACCGAAATTGGCGCGGCAGCAAAAAATGTTATTGGCATTGCGGCGGGAGTGCTTGAGGGCAGCAATATGGAGCAGAAAAAAGGCCCACTTATGCCAGCCAGCGTTAAGGAAATTGGCATGTTTATAAGTGCGTTGGGCGGCCACCCAAGCACAGCACACGGGCTTGCCTTTTTGGGGGATTTTCAGGCCACACTTTTTGACCACAACAGCAAAAATTTAACCTACGGCAAGGCAATTGTGGAAAATAATGCGCTTTTTGGCAACTTTTTGCATTATAACATTCAGTCGGTTGAAGGCATTATGACCGCGCAAGCCCTTGTTAGAAAAAAGGACGAATTTAACGCCCGCGTTAATGAAGAATTGCAAATTAAAATGCCAATAACCGAGGCGGTGTGCGAAATTACCACGGGCAAAATTCCGCTTGAGAGTGCGGGCAAATATTTAAGCCAAAAAATAACCGAAGCAATAAATTTATAAACAAAAAAGACGGGGCGGGCTGCCCTATCTTTTTATTATTATCTTTTCGCCGCCCTCTAGGGTGGATGGCAAATCTTTGTTATATTTTACAAGGTCGTCTGGCGCAATTTTTATGCGTTTTGATAGTTCCCACAAGCTTTCGTCTGGCTTGCCAATGTAAATTTGATAGTCGTAATCGCTAAAATCCACCGCCTTGCCAATGGTTAAATTATCCACCATTTCGCAGCTAGATTTTTGATAGATTGCAAGCGTTAAATTAAGCAGATATTCAAGTTCAATAATTGTGCCGCGCCTAACGTGAACTTTGCAATCGCACACATTTACGGTTGGGTGCACGCAATCTATGGATGTCAATTCAATTTTTGTGTTTATAACAAATGGCAGTTCGGTTTGCTTGTGCTGGCAGGTTTTGTTTTCGTCCAAATAACTGATGTGCGAGGTTACAATGCCTTCAATGTAAAGCGTGTTATCCTTAATGTAAGTGTTTGTAATTTCTGGCTCTATGTTAAGGTTGCAAAGAAGCTTTTCAATTGCCGTTTCGTTTTCGGCAAGGCTAACTTCACCCGTTATAGTTTCGGTTAACTGCTGGCAAGTTATGTTTGAATTATAGTCGCGGCTAACTTTGGTTAATTCAATTTCGTTATCCACGCTAAACATATCGTTAATAAGGTCAATTGAAATTTTTCTTACCGCAACGCCAAAAACTTTTATGTTGTTTAAAATGGTTATTTCGCAATTGCCGTCTTCAAGCTCGGTGGAAATGTTGTTTTTAGATTTATTCACAACAAACGATAAATCCAACACAGCATCGCCCGTTAGCCCAGCAATAGGAATTTCGGTTTTAACATTAAAGCAATCTTTAATTTCGTTAATTTCAAAGCCGTCTTCCTTATTCGTTTCGTAAACAAGGTTGCAAAACAACTTGCCTTCCACCAGTGCGCACTCGTCCGCCGCGGTTACATTTTCTGCATTAAAATATGCGTTGTAACTTAAAATTTTGGCAACGTTATCCTTAGTTTGCATGTTAATGGTGTGCTCAAACGCCGCATCCACAACGTTGGAAATTGTGCTGGTGTCTATTTCGGTTTTTTTAACAAACATATTTTCGTAATTAGATTTTTTGTTTAGCCCCACATTTAAATATAGGGTTGGGCTAACGCTAATTTCCACATTAATTTTTAGCACGCCATCGCTAGAAATGATGTTGTTAACAAGTGTGGTGTCGCACACGTTTAGGGTGCAATCGCTTGTAATGGCGTCATCTAAAAAAGTTTGGCTAAAGTTGGTGCTGTCGGTTATTGTGTTTAAAATGTTATCCACATCAATATACAAAACCTTAACGCCAAGTTTGCCCGTCATAATGGCTTTGCCGTTGCCGTTTTCCAGCTTAACGTCAAAAAGATAACTATCTAAATTTAAAATAGTTTTAATGTTAACATTATTATCTATTGGCACGCTAACCATGGTGCTAAAATTTTGTTTTGTTAAATTTTTTGCGTAGGTTATAAAAATATTTTCTTCCATACAATCTCCTCTCTTTAATGTATAAATTAAAAACGCAATTTATGATTGAATTAAAAAAATTTTTTGTTTTTACATATTATTTTAAAATGCACAATTTAACTTATTTTTAACGGATTTTTATTTTTATTTAGTTAAAATTTTATTTTTAATTAAATTAAAAAATAAGTTTCGACAAATATATTAGTAAAATATGAAAAAAAACAAAATATAATCAAATTTATATATTAATTTTGTATTATTTTTATTATTTTTTTTGTTACTATTTTTATGTGTAAAAATTACACTAAAAAAGGGGATATTATGAAAAAAATCACACTTGTACTTGCAGATGAGGACCAAAACAATTTGGACGAGATGAACAAAAACTTTACTTCAGACAATTATGAAATTTTAGCCACAACAAGTGATGGTGAACAGCTTATTGATTTAATTAAAAATTTAAAACCCGATGTTGTAATTATGGATATTGTGCTTAAAAAGTGCGATGGCTTTAAAGTGCTTGAATCGGTGAAAGATGAAAAAACCAACATAATAATTCAATCTTCACTTTCTATAGACGGATTTATTAACAAGGCAATTTCGCTTGGCGCAAAATATTATTGCATAAAGCCGTTTGACATTGCCACTTTAAAAGACCGCATTAATGATATAATTTCGGTTAAACCGCAAGCAAATGTTTTTTTTAATGCAAAAACACCCAACCAACTTGAAGAAAAAATTACAAACATTTTTATAACCGTTGGCATACCTGCCCACATTAAGGGTTATCAATTTTTGCGCGAAGCAATTAAGCTTGCCATTGCCGAACCAGAAATTATTAATTCTATAACCAAAAAATTGTATCCAACCATTGCGCTTAAATACGACACAAGCGCCAGCAAGGTGGAGCGCGCCATCCGCCACGCCATTGAAGTGGCTTGGAACAGGGGCAAAATTGAAAACATTAACAACCTTTTTGGCATAAAAGTTTATTCTAGCAACGAAAAACCAACCAACGGAGAATTTATTGCGCTTGTTGCCGACAAAATGCTAATTGAAGGGGCATAAAAAAAACAGGCATTATGGTTTAAAACCAACCTTGTTTTTTCTTGTGCTCTTAGCCCCATTAAGAAGCAAGTTCTTAACGGGGGCCCCATGTCATTCTGAGTGAACGAACACATATTATGTCATTCTGAGTGAACGAACACATATTATGTCATTCTGAGCGAACGAACACATATTATGTCATTGCGAGGAGCGATAGCGACGTGGCAATCTCTGAGATTGCCACGACACTTTGTGTCTCGCAATGACATGAACAACGCTCGCAATGACATGAGGAAGAGATTCCCACGCTCACTTCGTTCGCTCGGAATGACATGAAAAAAACATATATATAAATATATGTCTTTTTTAAACGATGGAAATTTTTACTTCGCCGCACAAAATGTCGTTATATGAATAGGTGGCAACCGCCTGTTCAAGCGTTTTAACGGTGAACACGCTGGCATAACAATTTTCTATGCGGGCGCGCATGCTTGCAACTTTGCGCCTGCCTCTGTTTATATATAAATCCACTTCCTTTCCTTTAAGTTCCAAAATCTTTTTCTTTATGTTTTCCACAGTGTTGGGCATCTTTTTCATATTTTCCCCCTACACTTATTTTTTTTAACATTTTTATTTTTAATCACACCCAACAAAACTCGACAAAAAATAAAGGCGATTATTCATCGTCTTCATCCTCATCCTCATCATCGTCATCGTCAAAATCGTCATCATAATCTTCGTCGTCATAATCTTCATCGTCGTCATCGTCGTCTTCATCGTCATCATCGTCATCGTCGGCATCTTTATCGTCGTCGCCAAAATCAAAGCCTTCGTCGTCAAGGCCGGAAGTATCCTCTAATTCGTCATCATACAAATCGTCCGAGGTGTCAACTTCAGGTTCGTCATCCTCATCTTCATCCTCATCATCGTCGTCAATATAGCGGTGCCAATCTTCCAAATCTTTTGCTTCGCCATCGTCGTCGTTAGTGATGCCAAGCTCTTGCTTGCAGCTATCACAAATTTCTTGATCACTCTGCACAAAGTTAATTTTGCAAATTGGGCACAGCTCAAGGTCACCAATATCATCCTCACTGGCTTCAATAAGTTTCATTTCTTTTTTGCACACATTGCAATATTTATCTGCCTTTTTAATATAATTAAGTTCGCACCTTGGGCAAAGGATCCAAACTGGTTTTGCTTTTCTTGGCATAAAAAACTCCTTTTACAACTGAATTTCAATTGCTTACAATATTATAATTATCAAAACAAATTTTGTCTACTATTTTTCAAAAATTTTTAGCATTTTTTAAAAATTTTGCCGCCAAATTTATTAAATTTTGCCTAAAAAGGGCTTTTTAAACACAAGCCAAGCAATTTTATTGACAATTTTAAGCGGTTTTTTTATAATAAAACTAGGAGAATTTATGAAAAACTTTAACCCAATCCGCGGCACTAACGACTATCTGCCTAGGGTGGCCATAACGAGAGACAGAGTTAAGCGCATTATTATGGATTGTTACACTAAAAACGGCTTTAATTTAATTTCCACCCCAATTTTGGAGCATTTGGAACTTTTAAATTCTAGCGATGGCGGTGACAATTTGCGCCTTATGTTTAAAACGGTTAAGCGCCGCGATGCGCTTGATTTAACCAAGCCAAATTTGTGCGAGGCAGATATTGTGGAAGAGGGGTTAAGATACGATTTAACCGTGCCACTTACCCGTTTTTATGCCAACAATAAAGAGAAGTTGCCTTGCCCGTTTAAATCCGTTCAGGTGGACTATTCTTTTCGTGCCGAACGCCCACAGCGTGGCAGGGATAGACAGTTTACTCAGTGCGATATAGATATTTTTGGCGACCCTTCAATTAATGCCGAACTTGAATTGCTTTCCACCGTTTTGGAGGCGTACTCCGCAGTGGGGCTAACAAATTTAACATTAAAAATAAACCACAGGCAAATTTTAAACGCCATTGTGCTTAACGCCGGGTTTAGCAAAGAAGACATTTCATCTGTGTGCGTTAGCCTTGATAAAATTGATAAAATTTCCACCTCTGGCGTGATGGCAGAGCTTGAAGAAAAGGGGTACGGCAAAACAAAAATTGCATCTTTAATTAGCGCCATTGAAGACATTAAGAAAAACGGCCTTGGCGCAACAAAAAAATATGGCGTGAGTGATGCCGTGTTTAACGACTTTAACTTTTTAATTGACAGCCTTAAAAAAATAACCTTAAATAAATATAATATTATGTTTGATATTTCTATTGTGCGCGGGCAGGGTTATTACACGGGCGCAGTGTTTGAAGTTTACACATCTGGCTTTGCGGGGGCAATTGGCGGCGGCGGAAGATATGATAAAATGCTTGGCAAATTTTCGGGCACAGATTGCCCAGCCGTGGGCTTTGGTCTTGGCTTTGAGCCGGTTTGCATGCTTATTAACGAAAACAATTTGCTAACAAATTTAACAAAACAGCTTGCGCTAATTTACGAACCGGACGATAACATTGTGGATGTGTTTAAAGCCAAAAACAAACTTAAAAAAGAATATAATGTTTCACTTTATTTAAAGCCTAAAAATATGAAAAGTTTTTATGATAAAATTGTGTCGGTGGCGGACTATTCTATTTTGTATAAAGACTATTTGCAAAAGAAACAAATTAAAAAGTTAGGGTAGGAGCATATGGAAGCAAAAGACGAATTTATTAAAATTTTTAAAGCCAACATTAAGCGCGAAGGGGCGGATAAGTTGCTTGATTATTTGCAAAATCAAAGTGACTTCTTCACCGCGCCCGCATCGGGCAAGCGCCACAGCAATTTTGAAGGCGGGCTTACCGTGCATTCGCTTAATGTTTATAAGCGCCTTAAAAAGAATGTGGAACTTGAATACGGCGCGGATTATTTAAGCAAAATTTCTAACGAAAGCATTGCTATAATTGGCCTGTTGCACGACATTTGCAAAGTTAACACCTACACGGTGGATTACCGCAATGTTAAAGAAAACAACAACTGGGTGCAAAAGCCATATTATTCATATTATAACACCCTGCCTTACGGCCACGGGGAAAAGAGCGTGTATATAATTTCTGGCTTTATGCGCCTAACAAGAGAGGAGGCCATTGCAATTAACTGGCACATGGGCGGGTTTGATTTGCGCGTGCAGGGCAGCAGCGATTTATCTGATGCGTATGCGCGCTATCCAATTGCCGTGCTAACCCACATAAGCGATTTGGAAGCAAGCTACATTGACGAAACAATTGAAAAATAACTTTTTAAGCCTTGGCGTTTAAATAATGACAAAAAAATTTATGGAAATTAAAAAATTCCACATTTTTTTTGTTTTTTTTGCATTGGGCGGGCAAAAATTTGGTTATGAAAAAATTTGTTGCATTGTTTTTGTTAGTTGTTGTTGTGGGGGCGGTGGCGCTTGTTTTACCAAAAGGGGAAGATTATGACTATTTGCGCATACATATCCGTGCCAACAGCAACAGCGCGGTGGACCAAAATGTTAAATATGAAATTAAAGATAAAATTGTGGAATATTTAACGCCATATTTGTGTAACGTTTTAAGCAAGCAGCAGGCAATTGAAATTATTACCGCGCAAAACAACAATTTAATTAACATTTGCAAAAACACGTTAAGGTTAAACGGCTTTAGTTATTCGGTTAACATTAAAATTGCCAACGAATATTTTCCCACCCGCACATATGCCAACACCACGCTAGAAAGCGGCTATTACGATGCCGTTATTGTTGAGCTGGGCGAGGCAGTGGGGGATAATTGGTGGTGCGTTATGTACCCACCTTTGTGTTTTGTGAATAAAAATGAAAATGATATACAAATTAAATATAAATCCAAAATTGTGGAGTGGTTTAAAGCAATTTTTGGCTTATAGGAGAAATGTATGAAAATTAAGCACCTTTTTATTTTTATGTTAATTGGCGTGTTGGGGGTAATAAGTGTGTTTTCGTTAAACGCGCTTGTTGTTAGCAAGCCCAGCACAAAACCCACCCTGCCCACCGTGGCAGAAATTGAAGATGTTGACGCCGCAACTGCCAACATAACCGAAGTGCAAACCCGGCTTAAAAAGTGGGGGTATTACACCGGCAAAGTGGATGGCATTAACGGGCCGTTAACCATTGCAGCCGTTAAAAAATTTCAAAAGAAATATGGCCTAACGCAGGATGGCATTGTGGGCCCGCTTACCGCAGCAAAAATGGGCATTAGCGTCAGCTCGGGCAAAAGTTCGTCTAGCTACAATTCTAACGACCGCTACCTTTTGGCAAAGGTTATTTACGCCGAGGCGCGCGGGGAAAGTTACACCGGGCAGGTGGCAATTGGCGCGGTGGTGCTAAACCGGGTGCGGGATAGCCGCTTCCCTAACACGGTTGCTGGGGTAATTTATCAGCCGTGGGCGTTTACCGCCGTTAACGATGGCCAAATTAATCTAGAGCCTAACCAAACGGCCTATCAGGCGGCGGACGATGCCCTAAATGGGTGGGACCCAACCTACGGCGCAGTTTATTATTACAACCCAGCCACTGCCACCAGCAAGTGGATTTGGACCACAACCAAAGTTACCCAAATTGGCAAACACGTGTTTGCAGTGTAAAAGGAGAGTTATGAAAAACGAAATTGTAAGTGAAGATTACGAACAAGAAAAGCAAAACAAAACATCTAAAGTTAATAAAGATAAACAAACCAAGCAAAAGAGCAACGCACAAAAGGCAATGCCCGTTATGATTGTGGTTATTATAACCCTTTTGGTTATTTTAACATGCGTGCTAATTGCTTATTATCAGGTGTATAAATCGGGCAAACAGAGTGCAAACATTTTGGAAGGCGTTTATACTTCTAGCTATTATTCTATGGTGGATAACGTTAATAATTTGGCGGTGGATATTGCAAAATATTCCACCCTTTCCACCAAGCAGAGCAAGTTGAATACGCTTAACGATATGATGACCGATTGCAGCTATATTGTTGCCGGGCTAAGCGTGTTGCCAATTAACGAACAAAACGTGGTGGCTGCCACCAAATTTTTTAACCAAATTAATGGCGTGTGCGAGGCATATTCCGCACAACTTAATAAAAATGAAGATTTATCGCAAGATCAAGAGCTTATTTTCGACAAAATTGGCATTGTGCTGGGCGAAATTAAAGAAAAATTTAACAAGCAAAACGCCGGCATGTACGACACCAACTTTAATTTTGTTGACGCCGCTATTTTTGACAACACGGGCATGAACGAGCTTTCAACTAGCCTTGGCGATGTTAGTGCAGAGGCAATTGAATACCCAGCCATGATTTTTGATGGACCATTTTCCACCGCGCTTGAAACTAGAGTGGTTAAAGGCCTTGGCGAAAATGAAATTAGCGAGGCGGATGCACAAAATTATTTAGCTAACACCGTTTATAAAAATAGGAAGGCGGAAATAAATTTCGACAAAATTACCGAGGGGGATATTTCTACTTACGATTTTAAAATTACCATTGAGGGCAAGCACTATTTTGCGCAAGTTAGCAAGCGCGGTGGGTTGCTGATAACACTTTCCAGCTACGCCGAGGGTGGAGACCCCATTATGAAGGGCGAACAAGCCACCGTTATGGCAAAAACTTTTGCAAACAACATTGGTTTTGATAGCATGGATGCGGTTTGGCTTGAAGTTAACCAAAATGTGGCGTATGTAAATTTGGCACCCGTTAAGGGCGGCGTTATAAATTACCCCGACCTTGTTAAAGTTAAGGTGGATTTAACCGGGCAGGACATTATTGGCTTTGAGGCGGTTAACTACGCGCTAAACCATGTTGAAAGGGCGCCCGAGTTTAACATAACAACAGACGAGGCGGAAAAGACCTTGGGCTTTGACTACAACGTGCTAAAAGTTAGCAAGGCAATAATTAAGCTGGATAGCGGCAAAGAAATTTCTTGCTACGAATTTATAACCGAACGCATAGACGGAATGTATTATTATTACATTGACGCCAACACCAATCAAATTGCAAAAACAATGAAATTGGTTAAAATTAAAGACGTGCAAAAATTAATTTAATTTTTAAAAAATGCGCAAAAAATGCGTATTTTTTAATTTTTTTAACATTTTTTATTAAATTTTAATTATTTTTAATAATTTTTTTAATATTTTTTTATTTTTATCATTATTAAAATTAATTATTTTTTTATTTTTTGCAAAACAATTTTTAAGTTTAAATTTTTTGGCTTTTTAAGTGGGCGGAAATTTAAAATTTGTTGGGCGCAAACAAAAACCGCATTAAAGCAAAACAAAAATGACAAATAAAAAAATAAAAAAATAATAAAAACACAATATGAAATTAATAAAAAAATAAAATTTTATTAAAAAAACATTTTTAATGCCCTATAAAATAGATTTTTATTAAATTTTTAATTATTTTTTAATTTTAATTAATTTTTTGCATTTAATTTTAAAATTTTATTTAAAAAAATTAACAAAAAGTAAAAAGCAACGTTTGTTAAATTAAAAAGCAACACTAACAAAACGCATCCACTTAACAAGCGTAATTGCGGCAGGCAAAATGCCAAATTTAATTAGGGCAAATGTGGGCAAAAATATAATTATATTTTAAATAAAAAATTTATTAAATTTTTATTAAAATAAATTTTAATTTATTTGTGTTTATTTTTTGCATATGTTATAATTTGTAATAATAAAAAATAATTTGCGGCAATTTGTGGGCTTAATAATATTTTTGTTGAAAAAACGCAAAATAAAAGGGGAAGCATTTTGAAGGGGAAAGTTAAACATATTTATAGGTCAATTATAATTTTGGTGGCGCTAGTTGCCGCCGCTGTTTGCATTGCTTTTAACGGGACGGGCAGCAACATCATTTACGCCGTTTGGATTGCAGATAATGATTTTAGCCTTAGAACAAACGAAGGCAGCTTAATTATGTCGGTGGAAAAGGTGGGCATTAACGCCTCCGGTGATGCAACCACAAAGCTTCTTGTTGAGCAAAATGGTGACCCCATTAAAAAAATGATTTATGGCGGGACAAGTGATAGCCCACAAGCATATTATTATACCGACCTTTATGGGGATTTATCCAGCGCCAACACGGATAGCAAATACGTTGTTAATAATGGCGAATATGTTATGCTTAATAACGACAATATTGGCAACGAGCTTTACAACCAAAACATTCCGGTTGCCTTTAATGATGCGGGCGAGCAAGTGCACATGGCGGAAGCAATTATGGTTTCGTTTGGGCAATATTATTTAAACAATGGCAGCATAAATTTGGCTGGCCAGCCCGATTTTAATTCGGGTGCGGAAATTGAGCAGTTGCTTGTTACCGCGCGCCACAACGGACAAACTTTGAAACTTAACAACCCAAGGGCATATAACAACAATTTGTATAACGATTTTGCCTACATAATTCCGCAACAACCGGGCAATGAGGGGAGATATGATTTTACATTTAACTATTTTTATAAAAACTACCCCGGGCCAATAGAGTTTAGTTTTAGTTTTAACATTTTGTTTAAAACCTCTTACACGCAAACACAAATGGTAGAAAACGATGCCTTTAGCCGCTTTTACACCGCGCAGCCAACCATTTTTAACCCGCAAGACCCTAACGCGCAAAACGGCAGTTACACATATAACCTAGGCAAGGACGCTAACTACCCAGTGCTTATTTACGATTACACAAAATATAGCATGAGTTTTACGCACACACTTGCCGGCAGCAGCACAACTTACACCTATTTGCCAAGCAACATTAGGGTGGATGGCAACAGCTATTCAGTTGCCCTTAACGCAAACATTTCAGGCGTGGGGGAAGTGAGTTACCCAATGCAAAAGTTTAGCTACAACGGGCAAAACTATGTTGTGTTTGTGCTAACCGAAATGGGGGATTATACCTTTAACTTTAACTATTTATACGAAAATCAAACCAGCGCAAATTCAATTGAACTATCCAGCAGCGGAATGAACTTAACGCTTGACCCGCTTGCCCTTAGCATTAACGGGTTTGAGTTAAAATACGCAAAAAATAATTACCGTGAGGCGCAATTAAGGTACATTAACCTTGCCAACGCGGCAACAAATGCCGAGGTTATTGCGCCAAGCGATATTGAAAAATTAAATAGCCTTAACCCAGCACTTAACTTGCAAAAATTAACCGCAAAATTTAATTACGATGCAAGCCAAGCCAACCAAACAAAACTTGCCGGCAGCACGGTGGAAACAGTTGATGCAAACATCTCCACCCACGGCATTGACGGGCTAACTGGGGATGAAAATTTAATTGAACTTGCCAACTCGTTTGTGGGCACGAAAAATGAAGATAACGACCAAGATCTTAAAAATTTAATTGGGCAAATTAACTTTATAAAAATTAACCAGCCACCAATTTATTTGGAAGGCAATGTGGATAGGGGCGCAAACTCGTTTAGGCTTTATGTAAGAAATTTGTTTACAGTGGCATCGAGCGTGAGTGAGAAAAATTATGCTAACTACTACGTTTTTGATGCCGAGCAAAACAAATATGTTAAAGCCACAAGTTATGAGGTAAACCGCTCATATTTTGACATTAATTTAGCCACGTTAAAGAGCAGCAAACAAGATTACGACAATTTAACCCGATTTAACGAGGTGGGCTATTACTTAGTGTTTATTAACGTGGGCACAACGAGTGGATATTACCAGGTGTTTGCGTTTAATTATTCTAGCGAAACGGTTAACGCCAACATTATTGAGCAAGATAGTTCAAGGCAACTTGGCAATGATGAATACACCAACAAGGCGGTTACCGTTAGTTGGAAAGAGCCAACCATGTTTGAAAGTGAAATTGCGGGCTATTACTATTATATTTTGGATAGATATTTAACCGGCACTTACACCAGCAGCCAACTTATCGCTGAGGCAAGGCGCATGCCAATTATTAACGGGCAAACTGTTATTGGCAGCACTAACGACATTCCAATCGGGCACGGCGCATCCATTGTTGTGGAACTTGCGGGTGAGGGGCAAACCTTCCGCTCGTTTACAATAGACCGCACGGCAATTTCCGGCATTGGGCTTTATGCGGTGGGCTCTAACCTTATTAGCAACGGGGTGGCATATTACCGCGTGCTTACCGCCAACGATGGCAGCCCAGTTAGGGTGGATAACGCCATTTATAACGGCATGGTAACCCTGTTTTGGAACGAAAAACTTAGCGGGGCAGAAATAAGCGCAAGCTACATTTACCTGCCTTTTGAAAAAGACGACAGCGGCTATGACGATGCCAAAAGTTATTTTCAAGTGTTTGCCAACGATAACGAATGTTGGTTTAGAACAACTTACAAACTTGGCAACCCAACCGGCCGCCTAACCGACATTTACAAGCCAAACAGCCTAGACGACTATTTAACTGGGGATAATGTGCTTTCTCGCCAAGGCATTTATCTGTTTACATTTACCGATGTGGCTGGCAACAGCTGTAACTATATGTTTGTGCTGGATAACACCGAGGCATATTTTAAAATTGTTTCTAACAATGGTGAGGAGTTTGCCTCCCGCACAAGCAAAATTTATGATGACGACACCCGCGTTGAACTTAGCACGCACAAGGCAATTGACATTAATGACGCAAGCGGTGAAATGCTGGATGCAATAACAAGTTTGGCATCGGGCAATGTGCCAACAAACTATTATGCAGGCGAAACGCTTAACGGCATTTACAACCCAACCAACATTAACGCGCTTTACACCTTGTTTAAAAAAGTTAATGATAAATATTACATAACCGTTAGAAACGAGCGCATTTACCCATACGATAGCAACCAAAATTACGATGGCAGCATAATTTACAACAGCCTTAACAACTTGCAAGTTAACAACAACATTTTACGGGGCAGCTATGTTAAAATTGACCATGCGGAAAATGAAATTTCTGTGTATCGTGAACTTTACATTGTGGGCGCAAACCAGCGCAACATTTCTGCGCTAAGTTCAAACAGCTTTATAACAATTGAAGTTAACACGGATAACTCCCGCCTAATGGCGTATTATAGCAATGTGCAATTTGCAACCAACTCCGACCCAAGCAACATTCCAACTGACGGGCTTGATAGCGGCTATATAATTAGGCTGCGCACCGGCACCACTTTTGGCAATAACGATAGCCACAACAACCCATTTGTTAACGCGCAAGCCACAAGCGAAAATTTTGTTGGCATTGTGTGGAATAAAATGGATAATGTTACAGGCAACTTTGAAGTGGAAAGTGTAACTTACAGCTTTTACGCTTTGGGCAGCGTGTTTACTAACGATAACTATTATTACACCCCAACCGCGGAAAATGTTAGCCTTTATTCTAACAACAGCTACTCTAACGGCGCGTTTGCCTTTGGGGATGGCGGCAACAAAGCTTTTGCCTTCCTTCGCGTTATAAACGGCGCCACACAAGAGGGGCTATATAAAATTACGCGCACATACAAAAACGATGTTGCTTCGGGCAACGACCATAAAACCGTTAACTACTTTTTAATTGTGGATAGAACCGATGTTAAAACTTCGGGCGTGGGGGATAACATTTCTGTTGGCCTTAAAGAGGACGAAACACTATTTAATTCGTTCACCCGCGTTAATACCGAATCGGACACTGTTTCGGGCGTTATTGATAGGGACGCATCCGGCGCACTTATATATAACGATAACGGCATGCAAAGTTATGTTGGCGGGGCGGATGGCATTAACTATAACATCTATTTCACCACCAACAAATTGCCAGCAGTTTTAAACATTCCTTATGCAAAATATTTTAATGGCACACATTCGTCAAGCTATCACGCTGGGGCGCTTAACTTTAAAGTGATTTATAGGGATAGAGCGGGCCAGTTAAACGGCATTAGCGGCATTAACAACAACGCATATTTAATTTTTACTGGCACGGCTTTGGGCAACGAAAACGGATATTACACCATAGATTTTAGAAGATATATTAACTATATTAACACCGACTTTGCCTCTCGCTTTGTTAGTGCGGATAACGGCACAAATTGGATTTGTCTGCCGGGAGACTATGTTGTTATTGTGTCGGATAATGTGCGTTCATTAAATCATCTAAACGGCGGCACGCATCAGTTGGTGTTTGGCTTTAGAATAAGCCCTAACGCGCCAAGCACCGATGTTTACACCGTGCCTTCTAATTATAGCGAAGAAAGGTCTAACTATTTGCCAGTTTACGACTTTACCGTTGCAAACGGCAAGCGCGCAAAAAGAAATGCTGACGGCAGCTACACCCTAACCACAAATGAAGAGTTTGTGGCAATTGAATTGCCAGCTTACACCACCGATAGCGTTATGGCAGGGGTGGATATTAACTATATTGTTGTTACCAAAAATGATAGGGAATATTACATAAATTATCAATACACCGAGGGCAGCGCAAGCCACACGCTTAACGACCCAGATTTTGTTAAAAACACTTACGATGCGGGTGCAATTACCGCGCGCACAATTTATTTGCAAACCGATTTGCGCGACGAACGCGGTAACATTAACCCAGCCGCAATTAATGAAAATTTAACCTATAAAATTACAATAAGATTTAGACTTTTAAATAACAATAATAACGAATATTATAAAAACGCATATTATTATTACGTAAACGGCGTTAAAAACACATATTTTGAAGTTAATTATGTTATTAAAATAGACCGCCTTGCCCCAAGCGCAAATGTTGTTGAGCTTGTTGGCAACGACGATTTAATAAAATATTACAACGGCCCAATGTTTAAAAACGATTTTTATTCCACCACCAACAATGTTAACATTGGCGGCAAAACCTATTCTTATTGTCAGCTATATTTTGTTAACGAATATGGCGCATATGTTAAAGACGAACGCACAACAAGGGGCACGCTTGACGCAAGCGAAGTTTACGCGCTTAAAGTGGATGCAAGCACAATTTTAAACCATGCCGAAACCAGCCAAATTTATTACCGCGAATATACTGGCACAAATTTAAGCATGCCTACCGCCACATTTGACGATTACACGCCATATTACAACAACGCCGCAAATTTAACCTATGGCAATTTGTTTGAAAATGAGATGGATGGCTATTACGAAGTGTTGGAGCTTGATGAGGCGGGCAACATAACCCAATATGTTGTTTTATACGCCAACAGCCCGGCAGATAATTTAGTGCTTGGCTTTAAAATAAACGAGGGCGAAACTGTTAACTTTGATTTATCTAAGCCTACGGCTAGCCAGCTTACAATTTTTGGCATAGAGCCACAGTCAAATAACAGTCCGCTTGATAAATTTTATCACTTTGAACTTGTTAACCGCGCCAGTGGGGAAAAATATGAACTTAACACAAACTTTACAACCCAATTTGGCACGGCGGGCCTTGTTGGTGACCTTGCCAACATGATAACCAATGCCCACCCGGGCAATTACAGCCTTGTTATGCAATCTCGCAGCAACACAATTAGCTATAACCTAGATTATTACGACCGCGCCAGCCTTGATGACGCAAGCACACAAATTGCGGCAAAGTCGCTTGTTAGTGAAGATAAACAATCAATAAGTTTTGCCGCCCAACTAACCCAAAAGCCAATTGAACAAAACTCGCTTATTGTTTACGCAAAAACAATAACAATAACTCACAACGGCACAGCGCACACTTACACCTGCCAGCCAAACAACGGCTATCGTTATGTGGACGAAAACGGGCAAGTTTCTACCGGAATGACCGGACTTTCTGGCACATATAAAATTATGGTTGTTGACACCTTAAACAGAAAAAGTTTTTATGAGTTTAACACGGAAAAAGAACTTTACTTTATAACTTTTGGTGAAGATGGCAACTCTAACGTTTACCCAACCGTGCCGGACAACACAAACAGATTTTACACCTTTAACCAAGCCAACATTCAATTTGATACTTCTATTTATAGGGCAAGCCTAACCTACCGCATTGGCGATATGAGCAACAAAATTGATTGCAACGATACCGAATTGGTTAAAATGGGCAATTACACAATAATTGAAGTTACCCCAATTGAAGATAATTACATTAAAATTACGCTTTACCCATATTTGAGCAATGCTTCGGGTGAAATTTTAACCGCCACGGTGGAACTAACCAAAAATGCGGATACCGACCAAGAGCCATTTACCGATTATTATTATGTTACGGTGGATAGCTACACTTCGGGCGTAACCATTAAAAACAGCATGGGCAACAGCACCGCGCTTGACGTGGCAGCCATTAATGCAGATGTGTTTGGCACGCAATCTAGCGCCAACACAAGCGGAACAACCTATTTGGGCTGGAACAGAACCGAAAACACATATTTTGACTATTCTTACAGCCTTGTTTGCCCAGACGGCAGCATTAAAAATTTAAACGGCTCGGTTAACTCTAACGGCTTGGGCAACAGGGAAATTAACCCATCTATTGACGGCGTTGGCGTTTATCGTTTTGTGGTGGAAATTTTTGCAAAGGGCATTGCAGATTTAAACGCAATAACCCCTAACGAGCGGGCAACTCACTATTTGGGCAATAAGGTTTACACTTTTACCGTTAACGAGCAATCTAGCCGCCTTTACACCGTGCATGGCGGAAACGACATTTTGGAAAGCAATGCGCAATTTAACTTTGAAGAGGATGTGCTTAACGACGGAGTGCTAAATATAACCCGAGCTGAACTGTTAACTGTGCTTGGGCTTGAAAACAACTTTGATTTTGCTAAGGGCAGCTGGAAGTTGTTTATTTACAACACACCAATGACCGTTGTGCCAGAAGTGGAATTGCATGCGCAAATAACTTCTTACCCACGCAACGCGCCTAAAAAGATTGGCGACTACGAGCTTGTTATTTACAAAATAACCTCTCCAACCACGCCACAGCCAGAGTTTATTGCCACACTTTATGTGCCAAAAACAACCGAGGTTTTGGATAGCGACAATTTTGAATTAAATTCAACACGTTTGGATGTTAGCGAGTCTACCTACTTTAATCCGTTTGTGGGCACGCAACAAACCAACATGAGCCTAAAGGCAAAACAAAATTTGTTAACCGAATGCGATTTTGTTAAGAAAAATGTGGTTAGCGCGCAAGTTATTTACAACGGCTTTAATTTGCAAACCGCTTTGGGCAGCAATGCCGCATTTGAATATTCTATTTTGGGCAGCGGAGATTACGAATTTGTGTTTGCCGACCTAGCCGGCAATGTGCACCAATTTTCGGAAACCGAAAACCGCTTGCACCTAACCATTTTGCGCGAAGTGGCAATTACCGTTAACGGGCATTCGCCAATTAATGGAGCAATATATAGCTTTGATAGATACGCCGAAAACTCAACCCCAGTTACAATTAGCGTTGTGGGTGGCGGCAACTATTATTTAAGAAATTCTATTAACATAAAAGTGCAAAAAAATTGGCAAGATTATTCCGGCTTTGGTCAACAAAATTATAACTACACTTTCACCGAATATGGCAACTACAGGGTTAGCTTTACGGCAACCGATTTGTTTGAGCAACTTGGCGCACCGCTAACAAAAACAATTGAATTTAGCATTATTAACCCTAACGAGGCAAGCGAGCTGTTAGACCTAACCCGACTGGGCAACTTTACCTTTACCAAAATTAGCAAGCTTGTTAACGGCACGCGGCAAGATATAACCGCCGGCTTTAAACAGGTGGTTAACATGCAAAACGGCATGATGTTAGATTATAAAACTTTGCTTGCCCACCGTGAAGAATTTAGAACAAGCTCGGGCAAACAGACGTTTGAAATAACCTATTTGGTGGATAACGACATTTACGAGCCGCGCGAAGTTACCTTTGCCGCAACTTTAAATAACGAACAACCTATAATTTATTGCTCTCTTGAATATGGGCAATCTAGCACTTCTGGGTTTAGCATAAGTTACACCCCAAGCATAATTTATGACCAAGTGGGGGATAGTGCCATTTACATTAACAACGTGCTTGTGGCAACAATAGATAAAACTTCTGCCAGCCAAACCGAGGTTGTGGAGCAATATTTTAGCCAAGCAGAATACGGCACGGGGGATTATTTAATTGTGCTTTACTCCAGCTCGGGCGTGCCATTAACTTATTATAAAGTTACCCTTAACGAGCCATTAAACGTTTGGGCAATTATAATTATTGTTGTTGTGGTGGCAGTTGTTACAACCGTTATTGTGCTAATATTTGTGCTGCGCCATAAAATGAGGATTAGATAATGAAAAATGTTTACACTGAAAAACTTGTTATTAACGACACACAAATAAATTTTGGCGAGGTTGTGCCAATAAATGAAATTATGCGTCTGTTTGAAATTGCCGCCTTTAATCATTCCGATTTAATTGGGCTTGACCATGCCAGCATGATAAAAAAATCTAACTGCTTTTGGGTGGTTAGCAAAATTAAATTGCAAATTAAGGGCGCAATAACATCGGGCGAAAAACTTAGCGTTAAAACTTGGACGGAAGCGCCCGGGCTTATTCGCTTTAACCGTAACTGCACAATAAAGAGCCAAAAGGAGCTAAAAGTTAAGGGCACAAGCGAGTGGTGTTGCCTAGATTATTTAACCCACAAGCCACGCAAGGCAAGTTCGGTTAGCTACCCTCAGCTTGAAATGTGTGAGCAGGCACAAAACAAGCTAACCTTTACAAATTTAAAACCGCAAATGGAAAGCAAACATTTTGTTTACACAAAAACGGTGCGCGCCACGGATATTGATTTAAATTATCACACCAACAATTTAAAATATAACTTTATGGCGCTAGATGCCTTTACCACAAACGAACTTAACAGCATGGACATTAAAGAATATGAAATATATTTTGTTAACGAAAGCCACGAAGGTGACAAAATTGACATATTTAAGCAAAAGCTTGGCAACTGTTATGTGGTGGAGGGCTCCACGCAAGAAAAAACCATTTTTAGGGTGGTTATTAAGTTTAAAAATAAAAATTCATCAACAAAATGATGAATTTTTTTAACTATCAAACTTTTTTTCTATTAAATTGGCGTCAATAACATTGTTTTCTAGCACATTGAAGGATAGTTGCATAACATTATCTTCAATTCGCTTAGAAATTGTTTGCACCGTTTGGGTAAACTCTTTTTTAATTTCTTCTTTTTTAACTTCAAGCTTTTTAGCTTCCGCTTTTTTTGCCGCCGCCTTTTTTACATCGTCATTATTACTGTGCAAAGAGTGATAAAAAACTTCACCTTCGTGAGATAGGAAAAACACGCCCACAATGCCTTTTCGTTTGGTGCTTATTATGTGATAAGCGGCGCGCTTTCTTGCCCCGCCAACAATGTAGCCAAGCTTTTTGCTGTTTGGCTCCACAAACACGTTATATGCCAAAATTCTGCCCGAATTATCCATAATTGTAATGCCGTCAAAGTTAACCATTTTAATAAATAGTTCGGCATAAATCCTCAGTTTGCGCTCGTTATAACTTTTGCTTTGCGCAAAAAGTTTGCTAAAACTAATGGGTTCTTTAAGCCAAATGCCATCTTCAAACATGCCAGTATCTTTATAATCTTTATCCACCACCACACAAATGGTACCGTTAACATCGTTAAGCACGGTGGCAAAAATGTTATAATACATGTTTTTAACATCTAAAAGCTTGCGCGGTGTGGTGCGCAGTTTGGAGAATGTTGCATCAACAAACTCTTTAATTTCGTTGCTAAATTGGCTATATTTTGTTTTGTCTAACGAAAAGTTAACCACCAAATTGTTGCCCGAAACCGAATGCAACTGCATGGTGTAAAAGTTAAGCGGGCGGGTTACAATGCAACTAACTTGTTTATCTTTAAGGGTGGTGTTTTCTTCTAGGGCGCGCAAAAAATTTTTTTCTTTAATGCTGTTAAACGACATTGCCAAGCCATAAGTTATTGCTGTGGGCTTAATATCTATAAACACGCACCAATCATTTTCAACAATTGCAAAAAGTGATTTCATCCTCTTGTTAAAATCGGATGCATCTTTATCCACAAAAATTGGAATGGCGTGCGCTTTTGGCAGGGTTTTAACAATGGTTTCAATGCTGCTGGTAAAAACTAATTTTGGGCGGATTACTGTGCCTTCTTCCGAATAATTTAACAAATCGTTAAATTTGTTTAAAAAATGGCTCATAACAAGCGGCGGAAAATTTGCAAATTCCTTATCAAAAAAACTTGTTATGCTATCCTTGGCATTATCGAAAAAAATCATTTCGTCCATTTATTAAAAATATAGCAATAATTTTTTAAAATTGCAAATATTTTTTAAAAAAATTTTTTAAAAAAGTTAAAAATGGCACCAAAAACGCAAAATTTTTATAAAATTTAATCAATTTTTGCCCAATTGGCTTTTTAAATATATAATTTCGTTTTTAAGGCGATTGCACTCGTTTGTTTTGGCTTTAAGCTCTTTAATTAACTTTTCGTTGGTAAAGTTAAGGTTTAAAATTTGGGCTTTTGTGTCCAACTCCAGCTTATGCCTTACAATGTTAACAATGCCGTTAAACAGCGCGGTTATATCTTCGTCCGTTATTTTGGGCGGAAGAACATATATGTTGCAATCTTTTTTTTCTTTCATAATGCTATTGTTTCCTTTTAATTTTAAATTATTAGGCGAAAGGAGAGTGATTTTATGTTTTTTTGTAACAGTAATTAAATTTTTGCTATTTTCATAAATATATATATGATTTTTTTAATTTCTCGGCAAAAGTGTGAAATTGTCGAACTTAATTTGTGCCTTTTGCCCGATGTTAAATATAAGCTTAGCGAGTTAGAAAATAGGTTTTACACCTTTTTTACTTTTAATGCGCCCACATACATAAATTTGCACAGCGTTTTGGCTGGCAAGCAGCACAAAAACGCCGTTAAAGTTAGTTACAATGGCAACGATTATATTTTTTTGTTTTTTAATGAGGCCGCCAACTTTAATTTTTATGGCGCAAAAATTAACAACAAATGCTACAACATATGTGTTTTTAACAATTTAACAATAACGGAGGATGGGCAAACGCTTTTAAACACCCCGTGCGCCAATATTAGTTTTTCCCACTATAAAACGTTTAACAATTTTATTATTTTGTTTTTTACCGGGCAAAGAAATTATTTTGTGTTAATTAAAGACGATAAAGTTTTGGCGCACGATTATTATGACGAAATTAATGTGGATAAAAACGAAATTTATTTAATGACAAGGCTAAACGACGCGTTAAATCATGGCAGAGTGCATCACCTAACTGAAGAGTGGGAAAGTTATTTAAGCTATTTAGACGAAAACGAACTTAAACTAAAAGACGAAATGTGCTTTTTAACATTTTTAGATTGCCTTAAAGCACAAAATTATAAATATTGTAACAACCTTCTTACCGAAAATTTAAAGCAGAAAAATGCGCCAGACATTGCCAAGTTTTTTAACGAGTTTGATTATTTTTACCCCGAACAAAACCTTGCATTTTGCTTTAAAAAAAATGCCCTTGTGGGCATTTATAAGTTTGAAGTTGAAAATGGGCTAATTGCTAACATCGTCCTCATGTGAAGATGGCATGTTAAATATCCGCATTAACATTACATAAACTGGATAAGCGCACTGGCAAACCACAATTAAGAATAATAAATCGGCATAGCTAAATGCAACATATTTAAACAGCCCCGGCAGGGTGAATATTAGCGAAATGCTTAACGTTAGGCAGGCAATGTACATCATGGCCTTAAACCAGTTAAACGGCTTGCACTGCCTAAATAGGGCAATAAAGCCCACGGCAAGAATGGCAATTGAAGCAAGGGTAACCAGCACCTCGGTTGAAATGTGGGTGAACATTTGATAGATGTACATTGTTATTGTAACCCCCACCATGCATATGCCCGCCGGCAGCGAATTTTTTGCCAAATTTAAAATAAATTTACCTTTAATTGGGCTGATGTTAGGCTGCAGCGCCAGGCAGAACGATGGCAGGCCAATAACCAACATTTCAAGCAAAATAAATTGAATTGGGCTAAATGGATATGTTCTTCTCATGCAAAGCACAAATATTGCAATTGAAATGGCAAATATTGTTTTCATAAGGAACAGTGAAGCGGACTTTTGAATGTTGTTAACCACGCGCCTACCCTCAGCCACAACGCTTGGCATTGAACTAAAGTTGCTATCAAGTAGCACAAGTTGACTAACGCTGCGCGCGGCGTCACTTCCCGCGGCAATGGCAACCGAACAATCTGCCTCTTTAAGCGCCAAAATGTCGTTAACGCCGTCACCCGTCATGGCAACTGTTTTGCCTTGGGTTTTAAGAGCCTTAACCAAAATGGCTTTTTGCTCTGGGCTAACGCGCCCAAAAATTGCAAATTTGTCTGCCGCTTCCATAACCTGATTTGGGCTTAGGCCCTGAAGGCTAATGTATTTATCATAATTTTCCACCCCAACGCGGCGCGCCACTTCGCTTACCGTAATTGGGTTATCACCCGAAATAATTTTAATGTCCACACCATTATTTTTAAACCACTCTATGGTTTTAGGTGCGTCTTTTCTAATATTGTCTTGCAACAAAATCATGGCAACCGGCTTGCTACCCACACTGCTAAAATTACTGTCACACTCAACAAGCAACAGCACCCTATAGCCGCTAAACGAATAATGTTCCGCCTGCTTTTTTATTGCGTCGGTTGGCTTGTCAATAACATACTCATACGCGCCAAGTTTATATGCCCCCACGCTTTTAAATTTGCAGCCCATAAACTTTCTTTCACTTGAAAATGGCACCGATTTATCCGCCGCATACACCGGCTTGCCAAAATACGCTTTAAGCGCAAGGGCAGTGTGGTTAGCATCGTGAAAACTATTTACCATGCTGGATACAATTTTGTCAACATCCTTTAGCGTTTCTTTGCCCAAAAGCACAACGTCTTTAACACTCATGCTGCCGCTTGTTAGCGTGCCGGTTTTATCCAAACAAAGCACGTTTGTGCGCGCAAGCATTTCAATGCAGTAAAGGTCTTGCACCAGCGTGCGCTTTTTGGCAAGGCGCATAACGCTTACTGCCAGCGCAACCGAAGTTAATAAGAACATGCCGGCCGGTATCATGGCAATTATGCAGCCTGCCGTTTTGGTTATAACCATGTAAATTACGCTGTTGTTCATTGGCGGGTTGGCAATGTAATAATTATAGTTGTTGTAAAGCATAACAATTGCAATTGGCACCATAAAAATGGAAATTATTTTAATTAATGCCCTTAAGCTTGTTAAAAGTTCACTTTTTGCCTGTTTAAATGTTTTTGCCTTTTGGCTTAGTTGGCTAATGTAGTTATCATCCCCAATTTTGGTTACACGCGCCTTGCAACTGCCCGAAGATATAAAGCTGCCGCCCAAAAGTGCATCACCTTTTTTCTTTTTAACGGGCTGGCTTTCACCGGTAAGCAAACTTTCATTAACTTCCACTTGGCCGTCAATCACAACGCTATCACACGCAATTTGCATGCCGGGGTTAAGGCACAAAACTTCGTCCATAACCACTTCGGTTTTATAAATTTCTTCTTCCTCCCCCTCGCGCATAACTTTGGTGAAGTTGGAGTTGGTTAAACTTAATTTATCCATGGTTTTTTTGGCGCGAATTTCTTGAAAAATGCCTATGCTTGTGTTAAGCACCACAATAACCATAAACAGCATATCACTATAAGCGCCAACGCAAATTAGCGCAATGGCAACCACTAAGCAGGTTAAATTAAAAAATGTTAAAATGTTTTTGGCAAAAATGCTGCCCAAACTTTTGCTTGTTTTAATTTTGCTTACGTTAACAAGGCCCTCGCTAATGCGCTGCTCCACCTGTTTTAAATTTAACCCCTCATTTGGCTTTGGGTTAAAGTGGGATATTGGCTTTTTTGTTGTAATTTTGCTTTTATTGTTTTTCATATTTCCCCTTAAAATTAATTTTATTTTAGCACACTTTTTTTTATTTTACAATTAAATTGTTATTTGTTGCGCAACTAAATTTTTTTTATTTTTAACAAAAAACAATAAAAAACCATAAAAACAATATACATTTAAGGAGTTTTTTATGGATTTATCTAATTACAAAGTAAAATTAAACGACCCCTACCCAGAAATTTTAAACGCCAACTCTAGCCCGCAAACAGTTGGCATTTTAAAAAATTTGGCGTTTGGCAAAATGGGGGAACTTGGCGGCATTTTAACTTACATTTTTCAATCTAACATTGCGGACATTTCCGAGCCCGAACTGGGCGAACTTTTTGAAGAAATTGCAATAACCGAAATGGTGCATTTAAACCTAATTATGCATGCAATAACCATGTTTGGCGGCACACCAAAATATGAAACCGAAGCGGGCTATTTTAACACCGCAAATTTAAATTATAGCACCAAATTAAAGGATATGTTAGAGCACAACATTGCAGATGAAAGCCACGCCATTGCCGCATACACCGAGGCGGTGCGTCGAGTGGATAACGAAAGTTTAAAGGCGCTTTTTAACCGCATAATTTTGGATGAACAGCTGCACCTAGAAACTTTTAAAAAGTTAAAAGATAGCGTGCAATTTTTATCCATTTAAAAAAACCGATTTTGCTCGGTTTTTTATTTTGAATAAAGCATTAACTCACGCAATTTGCCAAATTTGTTAACCTCTTTTAAATTCTTTTTGTTAATAACCGCGTGCGCCTTAATTAAAATTTCATTGTTAAAGTTAAAAATATCTTTTGTGCAAACCCTGCCAAGCAAAAAGTCGGCGGTTTGATTGGGCTTTGGCGCTTCGTCCACCGGCACGGCAGCGGGCGTTGGGGCCAGTGAAATTGGCTGCGCGCTAACGCTAACTTGTTTTTGTGTTTTAAAAATTTTTGGGCTTTTTGCTGGCGTAAATTTTTTAACGTTAATTTTGTCATTATTTTCATAAAAAATTGTGGTGTTTTTTGATGAGGACGCAAGCAAATTTACATCTAGGGTGGAGTTGTTGTCTAGCGAAAATTTTTCGGTTAAAAATTTATCGTTTAAGCTAATTTCTTTAATAATGCCCAAAAATTCACCCTTAATTGTGTAAGCCTTGCTTAAAATTGGGCAACTAAGCAAATTTTGCTCTTCCACCTTTAGGGTTACAGCCTGATTATTTTTAACCGTTATTGCGTTTTTGCCCACGTGATAAATGTTTTTGCTTGGCAAAATAAGTTTGGCACCATCTTCTCCAACAAGTTCAATTTCAATAAGTTTTTTTAATTTTTTGTCAAAATAAAGTTTGTCCACCACGCCAAGCAGCTCGCCTTCGTAAAGCGACAAAACCGATAACCCATTTAATTCGTTACAATAAAACATAATTTTACCTCTTAATAAAATATATTCGCCGCAAAAATTTATATGTTTGCGTTTATTGTTAATTAAAAATAAAAAATGTCAATTTTGTTTGATTTATGTGTTTTTTTTGGGTATAATATTTTTACTAGGGGTAAACATGAAAAAATTAAAGTTGTTACTTTTGTTTATATTTTTAATTCCCTTAACCTTTTGCGGGTGTGAGCAGGCGGAAACAATTGTGCTTACTGCGCCCAGTGAAGTTAGCGTTAGCGCGGGGGTTATAACTTTTTTGCGCGTTAGCGGGGCGGAATATTACACAATTTGTTTTAACGATAACAAAATAAACGTGCGTGATGCGGACTTTACTGGCAACAGCATTGTTACGCAGGTGGAAAAAAACAACAAGCATTATTTAGAGTGCAATTTTAACAACATTTTTGTGCCGGGCATTAGCTACGAAATTAAAGTGCAGGCAGCCGCCAAAGATAAGCGCGCAAGCGAATTTTCTGCAACCATAAAATATGAGCATAAACAAACTTTAGCCGTGCCTTCAAATTTAAAAATAGAAAACAATGTTGTAAGTTGGGCGTTGGTGGAAAATGCAAATCAATACGAAATTAAAATAACCTACCCAAACAACACCACCGCCACATTTATTGCCGTTGGCAACAACTTTAATTTGCTTGAAGAGGGCGCTTTAACCATGGCGGGCAGCTATAAAATTGCCGTGCGCGCCGCAACGGAAGATAACAGCTATTTCGCAAGCGCTTTTGCCGATGCTAGCCTTATTTATAAACTTACACTTGCAACACCAATTGTTTCCGACGTGCACAAGATTTGCGAGCCCGACACCGCCTATCACATTTATGTGGTGGTGGACGAAAACGCCAACTATTTAACCATTAATGCAAACGAGTTTAGCGTTCAAAAGCAAATTAATGCAGCGGCAGATTGGCTTACAAAACAAGATAATTTGCTTGATGTTAACCTTACAAAATTTTTTGGCAATGCCGTTAATTTGGCGGGCGCAAGCATAAGCGTGCAAGCAAACAGCATTGGGGCTAACAGCGCCTATTTAGATTCTCAATTTTCTAACACTAAAAAAATTGAAAGCAGTTTAACAAACCACAAAATTAATTTAACTTTAAACCCAGCAAATTGCATTTTAAACATTGCCAGCAACAACGAAATTGAAAACTTAACATTATATGTTGCTAACGATGGAAAAATTGAAACAAAAAATTTAACCATAACCGGCAAAAATGAATTTAACTATCCGCTGCCAATTAACTTTAGCATGGTGTGTGCCGAGTGCGGCGGGGCAATTTCCAACATTGTTGTTAACCCAGCATGCGAAGGCGAGGTGGAAAGTTTTAAAATTTTGCAGCAGGGCAATCAGTTTGCAATTAACAGCGTTGGCACAAGCTATTTTGTTGAAACGGACAATTATGTTTTTGTAACCGAAAAAAATAGTTTTACATTGCCAAATTTGCATGGCATAAGTTTTGTTAAAGTTACCGCCATTGATGCCAACAAAATGCCAAAAACAGTAACGCTTAATTCAATTAGCCCAATTAAATTAAACGCCCCAACAGTTGAAGATGGGCAAGGGGTTAAAAACAAAACCATTTCGTTTACGGGCACCGATAACGCAATTGGCTATGTTGTAACGCTAACCTTGGGCGGGGTGCAAACCAAAATTAACAAGGTGTTTACCAGCACTGTTATTAACCTAGCGCAATATTTAGATGGCAAAACTTACACCGTTAGCGTTTACGCCGTGGCAGATGTTTATTTAAATTATGCCAACAGCGATAGCCTAACTTTGGGTGAAATAAGCTAATTTTGAATAAATTTTATAAACCAAGCTAAACTAACACTATGTTAGTTGATGCAGAAAAATTAAAATTGCAAATAGAATCCAAACTGCACAACAGCAGCGATTTAAAATCTCGCTCGGTGCAGTTTTTTGGCAGCAATTGTGTTATTATGTACATTGCCGATATTACTGACAACGTGCTTTTTAACCAAACGTTAATTTTTCCGCTTATGAATTTTCCGCTTGAAACGGACGAAAGCAAAAATAAAGATAAAATAACCCTGCTTAAACAAAAAGTGCTGTTAAACCAAGAGGTTATTGAATATTTAACGGTGGATGAGGCAATTAGCGGCGTGCTTACCGGCAAAACAATTATTTTGCTGGATAAGGCAAACAAAATTTTGGGTTGCGACCTTGAACTTATTACCACCCGCCCGGTTATGGAGCCGCCCACCAGCGTGGTTATTAAGGGCCCGCGTGAGGGGTTTAACGAGAGCATTAAAAACAACCTTGCACTAATAAGAAAGCGTGTTAGAACGCCCGATTTGGTTGTGCAACTTATGGAAATTGGTGAGCTAACCAAAACACAGGTGGGCGTTGTTTATTTTGATTCGGTGGCGGATAAAAGCATTGTTAAAGAGATAACCAAGCGGCTTAAAGCCATAAAAATTGATGGCGTGCTGGATGCACACTACCTTATTTCATATTTACAAAAAAAGCCAAAATCCCTTTTTAAGCAGATTGGCGATGCGGAAAAGCCAGATATTTTAGTGGGCAAAATGTTGGAGGGCAGAATTGGCATTTTGGTGGATGGCAGCCCCATTGTGCTTACCGTGCCATTTGTGCTTATTGAAGATTTGCAAAACAGTGACGATTATTACAGCCAGCCCATACGCGTTATGCTGGTTAGAATTTTGCGCCTGTTGGGCGTTATTATGGCGGTGGTGCTGCCCGGGGTGTATGTGGCGCTGGAAATTTACCATTATAAAATTTTGCCAACCGAATTTTTAGTTACCATTATGAACACCACGCAGGGCATACCATTTTCTCCATTTGTGGAAATTTTGTTTTTGGTGGTGCTGTTTGAAATTTTGTATGAAGCAAACCTTAGGATGCCGCAATATTTTGGTATGGCAATGAGCATTGTGGGTGCGCTTATTTTGGGTGAAACCACCGTTAACGCTGGGCTAGTTAGCCCGCCCGCGGTTATGATTGTGGCACTATCTGGCATAACGTTTTACATTATACCTAGCCAGGCGGCGCAGTTTAGCGTGCTAAGGCTGTGTGCGGTGGTTATTGGCGCATGCTTGGGGCTTTATGGCATGTTAATTTTTTGCGTGTTTATACTTTCATATCTATCCAGTTTTGATAGTTACAAAACTGCATATCTTGCACCCACCGCACCATATATTGACAACGACCAGCAAGATTTATTTAAGCGGGTTAACATTAAAGAGATGAAAAAGCGGCCAAAATCTATTGCCAACAACAAGCACAATTTAACTAGGCGCGGCAGGGAGGATGATGATGAAAATTAATTATAGGCAACTATCCATTTTGGTGTTTATGAGCTTTATTGCGCTTAAATTTTTGGCACTGCCCGGGCTTATGTATGTGGACAGCGCAAACATGAGTTGGCTTGTTACCCTTGTGCTTATGATTGTGGACGGAATTTATGTGTTTTTAATTTTGGATTTAATGAAAAAGTGCGGGCAAAAAAACATTTTTGAATTTTTGTGCTATTGTTTGGGCCCGGTGCTTGCGCGCGCATTTATGGCAGTTTTGGTTGTTAAATATGCGCTTGTGGTGGCAAACATCTCCAAGGGGCTTGAGTTTTTTGTGGTGGAAAATTTTTATAACGATTTAAAATGGCTGGTGTTTGTGCTGCCGCTAATTTTGCTAACCAACTTTATGGTTTATAAGGGCATAAGAAACATTGCCCGCGTTAACGAAATTATTGTTTGGCCGGTGCTGTTTGGTTGCATTTACATTGCGTTAAAATCCATTTCCGGGGTGGATTTATTTAACTTTTTGCCATTTTTTAAAGATGGGGTGGCACCGCTTTTTTCAAGCGGGTTTAACCATTTAAGTTGGTTTGGCTCTTCCGGGTTTATGTTTATGCTGTTTGGCAAGGTGGATTTTTCAAACGGCAAAAAATACACCATGCTAAAATACATTTTTCTTGCCATTGCGCTAACAATGCTTATGCACGTGGTGTTTTACGGCCTGTTTGATGTAACCAGCCCAACCCACAGTTTTTGTTTGAGTGATATTAGCCAATTTTCTAGCGGGCACTCTTCAATTGACGAACTTTCTTGGCTGGTTGTATCGCTTTGGGTTACCGCGCAGGCGGTGCAGTTGGCGCTGTTCAGTTTTTGCATGATGCAGGCAATAAAATACACTTTTAACATTAAAAATGATGTTTTTCCTATACTTTTTGTGCTAATTTACATTTTTACATGGAGTTTTATTGGGGAAAACACCGTGCGACTGGAAGTGGTGTTTTTAAGCGCGTTTTCTTCAATAATAACAATTTTGGTGCAATATATTTTGCCAATTATAATTTACATTGGCTATGCGGTTAACAATGTTAAGCGCAAAAAGGGGGCAAAATGCAAAAGTTAAAATCGTTTTTTAGCCCGCGCAAAATTGTTGTGGTTATTCTGCTTTTGGTGTTGGGCATAACCGTGCCCAAACTTAACGCCCCCGCCATGAGCGACACCGAGGCAATTGTTACCATGCTTTGCATGGACAAACAGGAAGATAAAATTGTTATGAGCGCCACCGTGCTTTCCCCGGGGCCGGATAATATTGCAAATTATCAGGTGTTCACGGGCGCGGGCAACACATTGGGTGATGCGGTGGAGGCCACTTCGCTTGCAATTGGCAAGGAGATGGGCTTTGCCCAGTGCGAGGTTATGGCTTTTGGCGAAAATCTTTGTGATGAAGGCATTATGGACACGCTGGATTTTATGACGCGCACAAAAAAAGTGGGCAGAAACGCGTTTTTAATTTGCTTTGGCGGGGATATTAACGATTTCTCCGAGGCACTTAGCAATTTAAATAAAGAAAAATCTTTAAAACTGGAACTTATTATGAATTTCGACAAACGCTATATCCTTTCCAAAGAGGGCAACATTGAAAGTTTTTACATTGGCTATTTTAACGACACTTCGCTTGGCATTATGCCCAAGGTTAGCATAAAAAATAGCGAGGAGGATAACGCCATTGAGGTGGCAGCCAGCGGGCAGACAAGTGGCAGCGGAAGTGAGCAAAACTCCGGTACCCAAGAAAAAAAATATTTTATTAACGATGGCTCGGTTTCAATTTTTAAAAAGGGCAAACGCGTGCTGGATGTTTCCCCCGAACAGGTTAAAAAAATTAACTATTTTGTTAACAACAGCCAGCAAGGTACAATTGAAGTGCAGGATGTTACCGATTCAATTTACAACCACGCCAATGTGGTTATGGATATTGTAAGGAAAAAGAACAAAATTTCAGTATCTTTTGAGGGCAACACCCCGGTGTTTAAAAGCAACATTGAGTTGGTGGTGTTTGTTGAACAAGTGCTGGAAAAGGAGCCGCAAAAAAATATGCTAAAACGCAACAACGATTTTTTAACCCCCGCCGTTATTGAAAAGGTTAAGCAAAAAGTGATTGAGGATATGCAAGCCTGCGTGGATTTTTGCAGACAAAATAAAATTGATATGCTGCAAGCCTACAAGCATTTTAGCAAACTAACGCCTAATAAGTTTGAAGAATATATGCGCACCACCACAGTGGATGAGTTTTTGTCGGGCGTTAAGTTTACTTTTGATGTTAAAGTTACAAACGAATATTAATTTTATTTGCCCATAAAACCTTATTTTAATAAAAATTTGCTAAATATTGTTGACAATATTCATTTTTTGAGCTAAAATAAAATTAACTAAATAAAAACTGTGACGATGTGTGCAGTAGTTTGTCCGTTTCAGATAGAGAAAAGTGTTCGTGGCTGTAAAACACTTATGTTCAGCGGGCAAATGAATTTCAGCATCCGAGTTGCACAAGCGAACTTGTGCCAGACAAAACTGTGAAAATGTAATGAGGTGGTTTGCGCATTTTAGCAAATGAGCAATGGCGCAGACTGCGAATCTTAGGTGGTACAGCGAATCAAATCGCCCTATAAGTAAATTTTACTTTGGGCGAATTTTTTATTTAAGGAGGAATTATGCAAAATAAAATTAATGAAATTAAACAATATGTTTTAGGCAAAATTAAGCAGATTAAGGATTTAAAAGACTGGCAAACTCTTAGGGTTGAAATGTTTGGCAAATCGGGCAAATTTACCGAGTTATTTAAACTTATGCGCGATGTCCCCGCTGAGGAAAAGGGCAAGGTGGGCCAAATTTTGAACAACGCCAAGCAGGAAATTGAAAATCTTATTGTGGAAAACGAGCGCAAAATGGGCGAGGAGGAGTTAAACAAACAAATTAATTCGGCAGAAAAAATTGATATAACCCTGCCCGCAGAAAAATGCACGGGAAGTTTGCACCCACGCACCATAATTCAGCGCGAAATTGAAGAGGTTTTTACCTCTATGGGCTTTGTGGTGGAGGACGGCAACGAGGTTGAAACGGAGTACAACAACTTTACCGCAGTTAACGTGCCGGAAAACCACCCCGCGCGCGATATGCAGGACACTTTTTGGCTTGATAACGGCCAGGTTTTAAAGACGCACACATCGGCCTCCCAAAACCGCATACTTAAAAAATATGCTCCGCCAATACGCGCCATTTTCCCGGGCAGATGCTTTAGAAATGAGGATGTGGACGCCAGCCACGAAAACACCTTTTTCCAACTAGAGGGCGTGATTGTGGATAAAGATGTTTCAGTGGGCAACCTTATATATTTTATGAAGGAAATGCTAAGTAAAATATTCAACAAGCCGGTTGAAGTTAGGTTGCGCCCGGGCTTTTTCCCGTTTACCGAGCCAAGTTTTGAAATGGACGTTAAATGCCCATTTTGTGACGGAAAGGGCTGCCCAACCTGCAAAAATGGCGGTTGGATTGAACTTTGCCCGTGCGGAATGATTCACCCACAGGTGCTAAAAAACGGCGGCATAGACCCCGAAGTTTACAGCGGCTGCGCGTTTGGCTTGGGGCTGGATAGGATGACAATGCTTTCCACCAACCTTAACGATATACGCGAACTTAATAGCGGAAATTTAAAACTATTAAAGCAATTTAAAATTAAATAAAAGGTAGAGATTGCCACAGAATTTTGATACCCAAAATTCTTCGCAATGACAATTTTATGGGGACCCCACAAGAACTTGCTCGGGGTCCCCATAAGAAAATCTTTCGAAATGGGGTGAGTCGCAGTGGGGAGCGCAGACTGCAAGCGAAACCCACGCGAGGGCAAATACTTTTGCCCAGCGAAATTATTAACTTGCTTGGTCGAACAGTCATTGCGAGCAATGTTCACCATGAACATTGCGTGGCAATCTCAACTTTATAAAAATAGGAGAATGAATAAATGATTATATCACTAAATTGGATTAAAGATTTTGTGGACCTAAGCGGCATTGAGGTGGACGAACTCACCAAACGCTTTGGCCTTTCCACTGCCGAAATTGAAACTGTAACTCGCGTAGGGGACAACCTTAAAAACATTGTGGTTGCTAAAATTCTAAGTGTAGAAAATCACCCGCAGAGCAACCATTTGCACATTTTAAAGGTGGATGACGGCAGCGGCGCGCCCGTGCAAGTTGTGTGCGGTGCGCCAAATGTGAGAGTCGGGTTAAAAACCTTTTTCTGCCGCGTGGGTGGTCAGGTTAAGGATATGAAAATTAAGCCGGTTAAAATGGTGGGCGTGGAGAGCAACGGAATGTGCTGTGGCGGCAACGAACTTGGCATTGAGGCGGACACTTCTGGCATTGTGGAACTGGATGACGATGCCGTTGTTGGCACGGATATTCACGATATGTTGCCAGTGGATGATGTGCTAATTGAAATTGACAATAAATCGCTAACCAACCGTCCGGATTTGTGGGGGCATTATGGCATAGCGCGTGAGTTTGCCGCAATTTTTAACAGAAAATTAAAGCCGCTTGAATTGGACGATTTGTCCGCTTACAACAACCTTAAAAAATTAAACATTAAAGTGGAAACAAAAAACTGCTTCCGCTACACCGGCATTGCAGTTAAAAACATTGCGCGCAAAGTTTCCACCCCGCTTATAAAGTTGCGCCTTAACTATTGCGGAATGCGGGATATTAACATGCTTGCCGATTTAACAAATTACATTATGTTGGAACTTGGCCAGCCAATGCACGCGTTTGATAACGCCATTGTTAAGGGCATTAAGGTTATTGAAAACAAGCAGCCAATTGAAATGCTTACGCTTGAGGGGGAAAAGCACGAAATTGCGCCAAACAGCATTGTTATTTGCGATGATAAAGCCGAGCCAATTGCCATTGCCGGCATTAAGGGTGGGCTTAAAGATAGCATTTCATCTAACACCACAAGCCTGCTGCTTGAAAGCGCTTGTTTTGATAGCGCCACCATTAGAAAAACCAGCCGCAAAATTGGCCTTATTACGGACGCAAGTTTGAGGTACGAAAAATCGCTTGACCCAGAACTTTGCCTTACCGCCAGCGCGCGCTTATTGTATATTTTAAAGCGGATTGATGGCGGGGTTAAAGTTACATCCAGTTTTACCGATGTTTACAATTTTAAATACCCTAAAATAAAAATTAACACCACGGCGGAGTTTATATCTAGGCGCGGCGGCGTAAATTTAACCGTAGATGAAATTACAAACATTTTAACCCGCCTTAACTTTAAAGTTGCAAACAAAAACGGCGACTTAACGGTGGAAGTGCCAACTTTCCGCGCAACAAAGGATGTTTCAATTAGGGAAGATTTGGTGGAAGAAGTGTTTAGGATGTACGGCTACGACAACATTAAAAGCGCACCTATGAGCATGCCGCTAACGCCAGTGGATAAAATTGCCACGCATGAGGTGGAATATGAAATTAAACACGCGCTATCTAGCCGCTTTAACTTGAACGAAGTGCACAGTTATGTGTGGAATTATTTGGATTTTAATAAACAAATTGGCATAACGCAAAACAGCGTGCTGCATTTGATGGATTCAAGCAAAAGCGGGCAGGCAGGCTTGCGCATAAATTTAACGCCAACCTTGCTTAAATTTGCGGACGAAAATAAAAATAAGTTTAGTGAAATTTCCATTTTTGAAATTGGCCGCACCTTTGACGAACTTGACCAAAACAATTTGGTTAAGGAAAAGAAAAAACTTAGCATTGTGCTTGCCAGCGAAACGGAAACGGACAAAGCGCTTTACTTTAAACTTAAACAGATTGTAGAATTTTTGGCAGAAAACATATTTAATATTGCCATTGAATTTAAGCCCAACACAAATTGCCAGGCTTGGCTGCACCCAGTTAACTCGTGTGAAGTGGTTGGGGCAGGGGTTAGTGCCGGGCAGTTTGGCGTGTTGCACCCAAGTGTAAAAAACAAAATAGATAAGCGCAAACATTTTGCTAGCCTTGAGCTTGATGTGAACGCACTATTAAATATGCCAAAACTTCAAACAAAAATTGTGCCATCAAGCAAGTTCCAGCCCGTTAGTTTGGATTTTAACTTTGTTATGGATAGCACCCGCCCTTATGCCGAACTTGAAAATGTGCTTAAAAACTTTAAATGCGCCTACATTTTTGAATATTCACTTAAAGATGTGTATAAAAACGACCAGCAACTTTTAAACAAAACAAGTTACACCATAAACGTTACCATAACGCCAAAAGATAAAACCTTAACAAGTGAGGACATTGAAAAATTTTCTGCCCGCTTTATAAAAACATTTGCAATGCAAAATATTAATTTAAGAACATAAAAAAGGGCCCCACACGGCCTTTTTTTGTTAATTTTTTTAAATTTTATTTATTTTTATAAATTTTTAGCCCATTTTCCACAATTGTAATTGATAAATCTTCCAGCGTTACAAGTTTGCCATCAATTATTGCCTTAATTTTTTTGTTTGGGCTAAAAAGCTTTAAATTGTTAAGCCAATGTTGTTTGGTTTTGTCATCATAAATTTGTTGCCCGCTTCTTTGCATGGATAAATATTTTTTTTGTTCCCGCTTATCCATAATTGTGGCGTAGTTAAAGTTAAATAGGCCGTCCTTAACATTGCTTAGTGGGTTAACGCTTTTGCCTCGGCTTAGGCCGCCATTGGCAATGTTAATTTCAAAAAATGTGTCAGTCTGCGGGGCTTTGTTGCGGCTATAATAAGTAATTTCCACCCCATCAAATTTATTTAAATTTTGCTTGGCAATAAACTTTTTTGCAATGGCGTTTTTGGTTTTATATTGGTTAATAACATCAAAAATTTCCGCACTGGCGCCAATTGTTATGTTGTTTAAAACTTTAATGTCGTTAGCAATAAGATAGTCCACACTATCCACATTTTTTTCTAAAATATCTTTAATTGCCTGAATTGGGTTAAAACTTAAGCCCAAAAATGTTGCAAAATCGTCACACTTTTTAATTGGCACAATTCCAAATTTAATTTTAGAAACATCCTTTATTGAGTTAATAAAGGTGCTTAAAATAACATCGTCCCCCACCACAACAAATTCATTTTCGCCTTCAGCAACAAGTTGCTTGGTGTTGCTGGCAACCTCGTCAATAGAAGAGGAAAAAAACACGGCATATTCTTCCTTGGCTTGCTTTAAAAAAGCCACAATGCGCTTGGTGAACTTTTCCGCATTTTCGCAATAGCTATATGGTGCAACAATTAAGTTAAGCATATATTTATTATATCCAATTTTAAAAAAAACGCAAATTTTTTTAACATACTAACAAAATTTTGGCTTTTTTATTCTATATTTTTTTAAAATTTTGCATTTTATTGACAAAATTATAATTTTTTTGTAATATTATTTTATGGAAATTATTATTGCAAGTGTAATTTTTGGCGTTGTGTGGCTAGTTTCTGCCGCAATTTTTGTTGTGGTTTATAAAAAGAAGGGCACCGCCCCGATGGACGAAAGCAAAATTAAAGATTTTTTAACTGCCCAAAAGGAGCAAAATCAAATGCTTAACAACATGCTTATGCAGGCAGTTAAAAACAGCGAAATTGCCACCCAAAACACCATTAACAACTTAAGCGTTTTGCAAAAGCAGGAGTTTGAAATTATTTCTAAACGCGTTAACGAACTTACCTTTAGAAATGAAGATAAAATTGAAAAACTTACCCTTCAGGTTAACCAAACCTTAACCAACATTAGGCAGGAAAATGAAAAATCGCTTGAAAAAATGCGTGAAACGGTGGATGAAAAATTAAACACCTCACTTTCCGAGCGGCTTAACGAGAGCTTTAGCAAAATTCAACAGAGTTTGGAAAGTGTTAACCTTGGCCTTGGTGAAATGCGCAGCCTTGCCACCGGAGTTGGAGATTTAAAAAAGGTGCTTAGCAATGTTAAAATTCGCGGCGGCTGGGGTGAAGTTATGCTTTCCTCACTGTTAGAGCAAATTTTAGCGCCAAATCAGTTTATGGCGCAAGTGCAAATTAAGCCCAACAGCAAAGAGCGGGTGGATTTTGTTGTAACCCTGCCGGGCAAGGACGGGCACGAAGTTTATTTGCCAATAGATAGCAAATTTCCGCTTGAAGATTACACCCGCCTTGTTGAAGCGAGCGACAGTTTAAATAAAGACCTTATTGAAAAGTGCCAAAAGCAACTGTTTAAGCGCATTAAGGAAGAGGCAAAATCTATTAGAGAAAAATATATCTTGGTGCCTAACACCACCGAGTTTGCCATAATGTTTTTGCCAATTGAAGGCCTTTACGCCGAGGTGGTTAGGAACGTGGAATTGTTTGACGAACTTACCAACCAATACCGCGTTATTGTGTGCGGGCCAACAACTTTAACCGCGCTGTTAAACAGCCTGCAACTGGGCTTTAAAACGTTGTATATTCAAAAGCGCAGCAGTGAAATTTGGCAGTTTTTATCCACCCTAAAGCAAGAATTTGAAAAATTTATGGCACTTTTAACAAAATCACAATCCAAATTGGGTGAGGCCACAAACGAGCTTGAGCAGGCAACAAAATCTAGCCAAAAAATTGCCAAAAAGTTGGATAACGTTAGCGACATTGTTGGCATTGAATTTAATTTGGATGACGATAAAGACAAAAACAGCTAAATAATTATAAAATTTTACAAAATTACACATAATACGGGTATGAAAAGGGTTATTTTAATGCCTATATGTGTAATTTTTGTTTTGCTGTTTTGCCTTTTTGCCTTTGTGGGCAACAAAACTTTAGTTTTAAGTGCGGCAAGCGCGCAAAACGACATTGTTTTTTGTTATAACGACCGAGTGTTTAACTATAACTTTAACAAAAACAAAAAAGCGCATCCTCGCTTTGACTTAAATTATGAAATAAATAAATATAACCGCTTTGGCACAGCAGAGGAGCGCAAAAACCTTTTAAAAAAAATGTTAAATTTGGGCTTTGATGAATATGTTGCGTTGGATTATATTTTTCCAAATATCAATAAATTTGTGGAAAAAATTGAAAAAAATGTGTATTTAGCCCCACAAAATGCAAAAATTAGAATAAATTCGGCAACCGAGCAAGTGTTTTTTATAACCCCCGAGCTGGTTGGCCAAAAGTTAAACAAGCCCAAACTTTATAAAAACATTATAACCAATTTTTTAAACGATAAAGAATTAATTTTTAATTTGCCCATAACAAAACTAACGCCGCAAATTTTAAAGCAAAATTTTTTAACCAGCACAAATTTGCGCGCGGATTTTTCAACCGACATTGCAACCTCTTCTGCTGACAGAAAGCACAACATTAAAAACGCGCTTAACAGTTTAAACAAGCTAGAAATTTTGCCCGGTGAGGTTTTTTCGTTTAACAAAACGGTGGGCAGGCGCACCAAAGAAAACGGATATAGGCAGGCAAAAATTATTGTAAACGATCAATTTGTGGATGGCGTTGGCGGAGGGGTGTGCCAAGTTAGCACCACGCTATATAATTCCGCCCTTTTGGCGGGGCTAAACATTGTGGAGGCCAACAAGCACAGCAAACAGGTGGGCTATGTTAAATATGGGTTTGACGCCATGGTTAATTTTGGCAGCTCCGACCTTAAATTTAAAAACAACACTAACGAAAAGTTAACAATTATAACAAACTATAGCGCCAATAAAATTAGAATACGCATTTTTGGTGCGGCGCCGGATGCGGAATATAAACTTACCAACGAAATTGTTAGCCTAACCGAACCGGGGGAGGATGTTGTTTACGACACAAACGGTGAATATAAAGATAAAGTTATTTATGAAGACGAAAGCTTTTATTTAAAAAAGGGCGTTAGGGGCATGGAAGTGAAATCTTACCGTGAAAAATATGTTAACGGCAAACTTGTTAAAAAAACCTTGCTGCGCACGGATAAATATAAAATGCAAAACGCAGTTAAAGTTTTTGGCACAAAAAAACGTAAAGCAGAAAGCTTTACGCCTATGGTTTTTGACTTAATGGCAAAACTGTAAAATTTGCCACAGTTTTTAAGTTTTTGGTGTAAATATCTAGCGAGTTATCTGGCACATAAATTTTAAGCCCCATTTCCGCCCTATTAACAGGCAGGCATCCAAGGTCAAATGTTGGTGGAACATCACCCAAAAATGTAAAGTCTATGCACTCTTCATAGCCAATAGCCGGGCCGCCAAAAGCAAATACTCCCAAGCTTGTAACATTTTTTGTTATGGTTACATGGTTAAAGCTGCCATAACTGTTAAAGCTTTGCTGAACGGTTGTTACATTTTCTGGCACAACAAAGTCGCAGTTAAAATGTATTCTTTCAAAAAATGATTGTGGCAGATAGTTATATTTCCAATAAGAGGTAAAATTTAATGTATCCACATAAACTTGCGAGTTGCATTTGTAAACCCCAGCCCCATAAGTAACGCCATCTCTATTTGGCATGTTAATAACATTTGTGTTGCGTTTTACTATGCAGTTAAGCATGCAGAAATCTCCAAATTTTGTTACCGTGTCTGGCAAAGAATTTACATCCATATCAACGGTTTTAAAACAATATTGTTGCAACGTTTTAACATTGCTGTTTTCCACATTGTTAACTTTGGTGCTATAGCCATCGCTAAAACAAAAATCTCCTAAAACGTTTATGTGGTCGTGCAAATCCACTTCAAGCTCATGGCGCACCTTGTAAAATTGATAGGCCTTAACATTGTTAATATAGTCGGGTATGGTTATTTTATAGCTGTGCACATTTTCTGGTGGTTTGTTATATTCATAAAAGAACAAATCTTTAAAAAGTTCGATAGGAACGCCTTCTTCGCTGCCTCCGCCCGAGCCGCCTTCTTCCAGCGTGCCAGTTTTTAGTGTGTTGTTGCCCGCATAAAATGTTTTGCCCTTTTTAACATCTCGTTCGGTTGCTGTGGCGTTGGATGGGTCTATTACTTCCAACTTGCCCGTTTTTAATTCGTCATTTCCTGCAAAGAAAGTTTTGCCCGCCGCAACATCTTTTTCGGTTGCGTTGGCACTGGCAGTATCCGCTTTTGTTAAACTGCCGGTTTTTAATGTTTCGTCACCGGCAAAAAAGGTTTTGCCCGCCAAAACATCACCCTCTAAAGCGTTGGCAACCGAAACATCTAGTTTAATTAGGCTGCCCGTTTTAAGCTGATTGTTTTTAGAGTAAAAAGTTTTTCCTTCAATAACATCGCTCTCTTCGGCGGTGGTTAGGTTATAATCGGGCTTAATATAGTTGCCTGTTTTAATGGTGTCGTTACCGGCAAAGAAGGTTTTGCCCGCGGCAACATCGTCTGCCTTAGCGGTTGCCGTTTGGGTGTCTGCCCGGGTTAGGGTGCCCATCTTTTTTGTTCTGCCGCCCGCATAAAATGTTTTGCCCGAAAGCACATCGGAAATTTTTGCCGTGGCATCGGATAAATCCGCCCCAATAATGGTTTTAATGCCTTCGGTTATTTCGGCTGGGCTAGGGTTAAGCCCGGCAACTTCAACCGAGCCGCCTTTTGCCTCAATTTCCGCCTTTTGATTAATTAACTCTTGTTTTAGTGTTTCTATATTTTGCATTTTTACCTCCCAAAGTGTAATTTCCGCTTAAAATATCGGATAAATTTTCGTTTAAAATGTAGTTGCCATTTAAAATGAAATCTAACTCATTTGTAATGTCCAACATCTTGTAATAGCGCTCCAATTTTTTTTCAAGTTCGGCAATGCGCTTTAAGGCTAAATCTAATAATTCGTTCATAGCATTCTCCTACTTTAATTGTAAAGGCAAACACAAAAATTTATCCAAATTATGACAATTTTTAGCCTTTTTGCGCAATTTTTAACGCTTTAAGCGGCAAAAGGGCAAAATTTTTATTGCCAAATTCATTTTTTATTGATATAATATAAATAGGAGTTTTTATGGAAAAGAATTTAAAATTAACTTTTATTTTAAGCATGTGCCTTTTGGGCATTTCGCTTGCGTTTAGGTCGTTTTGCCTATTTTATGGCGTGGGCGTTGCGTTTGTGTTAATGCTTGGCCTGTTTTCGGTTATTAGCTATGTGTTTTTTAAAGATAAATCTATTAGAAAACGCGTTTTAGACATTTACATAATAACCGCAGCATTTTTGGTGCTTGAATTTGTTTTGTTCTTTATTGGTGAAGTGCTGGTAGATGTTGTTTTGGATAAAGGCGTTTTGGTTTATCAAAGCGTGGTTACAGTTTTGGCACTGTTTGCCTTTGTTTATGTTGTTGTTAGGTGGGTGCTAGAGCGCAACGGCAAAAAGTTAGATTTTGGCGAGGCTGCATTTAACACTAAAAAAGAAAAAAGGGTTAAACCTAAAACGAACAAAGAGCTTTCTAACGGCAGCTTGCAAGATAAACCTTCTAAAGCATACGAGCAATCACTTTTTGAAAATGTTAAAGAAGAGCCAGTTGAAGCACCCGTTATTTTAACCGCAGAAGATTATGCGCCAAATGACGAAGCCAACTTTTTGCCAAAAACTGACGACGAACAAAGCGAAAATTAAAATTTTTAAAAATTTTTAAAATTGTGTTGACAACCACTCGTTTTTGTGTTAATATACTATTGCACTTAAAAACGGGTGTTTTTTTAATACCTAGTTAATAAAAGGAGATATTATGGCAAAGGCTAAAAAATCTAAAAGAGATAAGGTTATTTTTGAATGCACCGAATGCAAGAACAGAAATTACACTTCCACCAAAAACAAGGCTAACGACCCTGACAGGATGGAACTAAAAAAATACTGCCCAACTTGCAAAAAAACAACCACCCATAAAGAAACTAAATAGGAGTGAATATGTCTAAAAAGAAAAACAAATCTGCAAAAAAACAAGCGGTTGCCCCCGCAATTACAGATGAAAACAATGTTGAAGCAGAGGCAAAAGTTGAGCCTAATTTAGCGGCAGAACAAACACAACCTCAGGCTGAAAACAGTTCTAAAGTTGACAAAAAAGAAAAAAACAAGGTTGTTGAAGTTAAGGCAAAGGACGTTAAAAAGAAAAAAGAAAAAACAAAAAAACCAAACAAGTTTGTAAAATCACTTAAAGACACTGGCGGCGAGCTAAAAAAAGTTACTTGGCCAAAATTTAAAGATGTGGTTAAACAAACCGGCATAGTTTTGGTTGTTGTTTTGGTTTTTACCTTGGTAATTTTTGGCTTGGATAGGTTGTGCGCTTGGCTAACCGGATTTTTGTTTTAATTTATTGTAAGGAGAATTTATGGCAATTGTAGATAAAAATATTGATACCGAACCAAAATGGTATGCACTTAAAGTTTATTCCGGCTACGAAAATGTTGCAAAACAAAACTTGGAAAATACCATTGAAAAATATGGCCTTGAACAGCGCATTTTTGATATTGTTATTCCTATGGAAGATGTGCTGGAAGAAAAGCGTGGCAAAAAGGTGCTTGTGCCTAAAAAAACCATGCCGGGCTACATTTTTGTTAAAATGATTTATGGTGATGATATTTGGCACGCCGTTACGCGAACAATGTACATTTCCAGCTTTGTTGGCCCAGCCGGCAGGCCAATTTGTTTAAGCGATGATGAAGAGCGCAGAATGGGCTTAAACGGAATAAAATCTAACCAAATTAAAACCGAACTTAACATTAAAGTGGGAGATATGGTTGAAATTATTGAAGGCTCGCTAAACAGCTTTGTTGGCACCGTTAAAGCCGTTAACGAAAACGAACAAAAAGTTACCGTTATGGTGGAAATGTTTGGCCGAGTTAGTGAAGTTGAACTGGGCTTTAATCAAATTAGGGTAAGCAACAACTAATGAAAAAGCAAATTGTTAATTTATATAATAAAGATGCGGAACTTGCGGAGGAATTGGCAAGCATTTCGGCAAATAAGTTTAGCAAGTTTTACGCCGACATTGTGCAGGCCCACATTGGCTTAGTTTTCTTAAGCCCCAACTGCCAGCAAGTTAAAATAACAATTTTGGCCCCAAACGAGGTTAATGTTGGCTTTTATGGTGAAATGTTTCAACTATCATTCAATATGTTTGAGTGCTCTTCAAATTTGGCTGACGATGTTAAAGATAAAATAACTAAAGACTGGCAAACCTTTTTATCTAACAATTTAGGCAAGGCTTACGACGACGAATTGGCAGCTTTTGTTAAAGATAATGAAGAGGAAACTGCATGGCTTAATTTTTTGGCAAATGATGAGATTTAGCTTAACTAAATCTTTTTTCATACATATTATTATGAACTCTTTTGGCACGGTGGACAATTTGCTTAAAGTGGCAAATGTTTTTAAAACCATTTATGCAAATTACGATGTTTACGTGGTGGTGGACGCCTTTGATGTGCGCATTTTTAGGTTTGTAAATAAAACGAGCACTTTTAATTTGGCACACGAGTTGGACGAATTTGAACTTGTGCTAAAAAACGATTTTGAACTGATGATTAACAAAAAATTAAACGCAAAAGTTAATTTAAAATTGCTAACAAAACACTTTAGAAAAACCATGCTTGAAATTTGCGGAAAGGGTTATAAAAACGCATTATATAACTATTTAAACTATCAAAATGCACAATATTATTGTTAAATATTTATAAAAATCTATTGACAAACCAATTTCTTTATGCTAAACTTACAGCAGTAAAAAAATTTAAAAGGTTTTTTTATTGCGCTAACTTAGTTAGCAAACTTTTGTGGGAGAGGTTTACTCTATAACCACACCATTATAATAAGGAGGATAAAATGGCAAAAAAAGTTAAGGCTGTTGTTAACATTCAACTTCCTGCCGCTAAAGCCACTCCGGGCCCACCAGTTGGTAGTTCATTAGGCCCACATGGCATTAACATTGCAGGCTTTGTTAAAGAATTTAACGATAGAACAGCAAAAATGGTTGGATACACAATCCCTTGTGTTATCACAATTTTTGAAGATAGAAGTTTTACTTTTATCTTAAAGCAACCACCTGCAGTGGATTTAATTTTAAAAGAAGCAGGCTTGCAAAAAGGTACGGATAAATCCCGTAATAAAGTTGGTAAAATTACTGTTGATCAACTTAAAAAGATTGCAGAAACCAAAATGCCAGATTTAAATGCAAGCAGTTTAGACGCTGCTATGAGCATGATTGCTGGCACATGCAGAAGCATGGGTGTTGTTGTGGAGGGCTGGAAAAATGAAAAGAAGTAAAAATTATGTAGAGGCTTCTAAACTTGTGGATAAAACCAAACAATACGATAGCAAAGAAGCAGTTAACACAGTTATTTCCACCAGCAAGGCAAAGTTTGATGAAACAGTTGAACTTCACGTTAAACTTGGTGTTGATGGCCGTAATGCCGATCAACAAGTGCGTGGCGTTGTGGTTTTGCCTGAAGGCACGGGTAAAACAGTGCGCGTGTTAGTTATTGCTAAAGGTGATAAGGCTGAAGAGGCCAGAAAAGCAGGCGCAGATATTGTTGGCGATGATGAAATTATTGCAAAAATTATGTCTGGCAACTGGCTAGACTTTGACGTGTGCATCACCACCCCAGATATGATGGGCGCTTTGGGTAGATGTGCGCGTATATTAGGCCCTAAGGGCTTAATGCCAAACCCTAAAAGCGGAACGGTTACCATGGATGTTACCAAGGCCGTTAAAGATGTTAAAGCTGGTAAAGTTGAATATAGGCTAGATAAACAAAACATCATTCATGTGCGCATTGGCAAAGTAAGCTTTGGTGCAGATAGGCTTTTAACAAACCTAACCACCGTTATGGATGCCATTATTAAAGCTAAACCAGCAGCTGCAAAGGGCACCTATTTAAAATCGGTTTATCTTGCAACCACCATGGGCCCAAGCGTAAAATTAAATTATCAAGAAAAATAAAAATGGCGCGCATGCCATTTTTATTGTTTTATATTGACTATTTGGCTTTTTAATGCTATAATTAAATTAGAGGTGAGTATGAAGGTTGTTAGATGCGTAAAAATTTATTATGATGATAAAACTAACATTTTTGAAGAACATTTAAACATGCAAAAATTGCGCTTGCACAAGGGCGCGCAATCTTTTGATATTTATTACAGAATGTATGAGCAGGTGCAAATAAATGGCAAAAATGTCGAACTTTTTTCTGCACCGCTGGGCTTAAAACATTATAAAATTTTATCTGAAGATAGAAGTGCGGTTTTTGATAGCATTATTAAAAAGCTTAATCATATAACCTTGCCAGAATTTTCAGCCGAGGCTCAGCCAATAAAAACAAAATTTTATCAGCGCAACTTTAAATATTCGCACCCTGAGTTAGATGCAGTGAGTGATTTGCAAGAAATTTCTTCCGACAGCATTAAAGATGTGGTTTTTAACAAGGCAAATGAAAAAGTGCAAACCTTTTATTGCTATTATATAACCGCAAAAGTTGAAGGCAAAAACACATTCATTTTATCCATGCCGCAAAATGTTAGAACTTATCTTTTGGGCAACAACCCCAATGCCATTAATGGAACAATAACTTACACAACGCCTTCCTCTCGCTTAAGTTTTGCCAGCGAAGGGGACATTATTATTTCGCCTAGCGACATTGACAAAACTGGGCATGTGGATTCTAAAAAATTTGGGCTTTATTAACCCAAAATTTTTGCTAAATATTGACAAATTTTGCGTTTGTGATAATATATATAATATGAGAAGATTAATTGAATTTTATAAATTATCCCCCGGAAGAAGTGAATTGGTGGATTTGTGCAACCTAACTGCCGAGCAAATTACACTGCAAAATTGCTATAAATTTGTTGTTGGCTATGGGGACCGCAACTTTAACAAAGTTGGCAAGCACAGGCTTAAAATGTTTGAAAAAGTTGCCACATATTATGTGGGGGAAATTGTGCCACAAAACGAAGTTAAGTTTAGCAAACTTTTTGGCACCCCTAAAGATAAAAGCAAACCCACAATGTTCATTCGTTTAACAAACGGCATGTTTATGGAAATTTACGACACAAGCAACGTTGTTAACCCAAACAGCGAAAAACAAGCAAAGTTTGCCGATTTGTTTACCGAAAATGTTTGTTATACAGAATAAACAGCTTTTGCTGTTTTTTTGTTGCATTGCGCTTGAGTTTTTTGTGCCAATTTGCTATAATAAATTAAGGAGTGAGTTATGAGAAAGTTTGAATTGGTTAAACCACAGTTTATGCAATATGGGGTGGACCCCAAAACACTAAAAAAGCCTTATAGGGCAACAAAATATGCCGTTTGTTACGATTGCTTTTCTCCAATTGATGTTACCGTTCCGCCCGAACAAACAAAATTGGTGTTTATTAACTTTAAAGCCTATTGCAATAGGGACGAGGGCTACATTTTGGCATCCACCAGCGGGCTGGGCAAACGGGGCATTATTTTGGCAAACGGCATTGGCATTATTGAAAGTGACTATGCGGATAACGAAACGAATGACGGCAACATTGGCTTTTTGTTGCATAATTTAAACAAAACCCCTTACGAAATTAAGGCGGGGGATAAAATTGGGCAAATTTTCTTTTTTAAATTTTTGGTTACGGATGACGATGCCGAAACGCGCAAAGATGTTGTGCGCACAGGTGGTTTTGGCAGCACAAACAAAAAATAGGGTTTTAAGCCCTATTTTTTATTTTCATTTAACTTGTTAACAAAAATTTGCTTGTTTTGTTTTAGGCGTTCGTCCGCGCTTAAACTTATGGCAATTTCCACATTTTTTATTGCCAATTTTAAGTTGCCAAGTTCGTAATAGCAAATGGAGAGGTAATCGTAAGGCAGGCTGCCCCAGCAGGCGGGCGAACTCATATAATTAAGATAGCGGTTGGTTATCTTTAACATTTCGCTAAACATAAAGGCGGCTTTTAAATATTGCTTGTGTTCAAAGTAAAACGCGCCAAGTTCAAAATATGGCTCGCGCACATAGTTGCATTCAAGTGAGGCTAAAAGCAAGTGGCTTTCTTCATTTTCAAAATCGCCCTTGTGCTTATAGCAGTTGGCAATGTATCTAAGGCTGGCGCAACGCTCTATATCCCAGCGGGAGGATGGCATGTTTAGGTGGCGGATTAGCGTTTCAATTGCCAAATCGTATTGTTTGTTAAACATATATTCGCGCCCTAAATAGTGCATGTTGCGGTCGTCATTTGGGTTTTCTTTAACGCTGAGTTCTAATAGTGGCAAATAGCTTTTGCGAGATTTCGTGTCGTCCGCCTTGTGGTTAAGTTGAATGGTTGGCAGGTCAATAAATTTTAAATTTTCTTTTGTGGTGGGGGATAAAACCTCGTGCACGGGGTAAACCCATTTATATGCGCCCCGCTTGTGAATTTTATCCGCCATAAAAACCACACCTTCGCTGCCATCCGGGTTAAAATTCCAAGTGTATCTGTATCTTGCCCGCCCAACGCCGGCGCGCCAGTTTTCTTTTAAAATTTTGCTCCAGCCCGGGTTAAAATATTCGTCTATATCAACGCAAACGCAAATGTCGGCGTCGGGCGGAATAAGTGCCATGCTATCGTTTCGGGCAACGTCAAAGCGAAAGTTTTTATATTTTTTTTGTTTGCATATTGCACCAAGTTCTTTAAATTTTTCGTAAGTTCCGTCCGTGCTGCCAGTATCCAACACGCAAACGTAATCCGCCTCTTTAACCGAGGCAAAAAAGCGCTCGGCAAACTTAATTTCATTTTTGCAAATTGCGTAAACACAAATTTTGTTTTCCATATATTTTAATATTAAAAGTTGCAAATTAATGTTAAAAATTTGTAAAAATTATCATTTTGTTGTATAATTTTAATATGTTAAGCGAATTGAATGAATTAAAACAAGATTTGTTGCTTTTATTAATTAAGGATGCGGAAATGCCAATAAATGCCAATTTAACCGAACAAGAAAAAGATAATTTGTTTCGCGCCCTATTTTTGATGCGGGCAGAAGAGAGCGTGGAAGATAAATTGCTTGTTGCGCAAAACAAATTTTTAAGTAAAGTTAACAAAATAAACGAAATTGACATTAACAATTTAAAATTTAAAAACAACATTGCCTTTTGCAACAATATTTTAAATTTAAATGCGGATTTAGTTGTAATTATATCTAACACCTTGTTTGAAAACATTGACGAGCTTGCAAATTTTAACATAGATAATGAAATAATTTTAAAAGCGGGGCTGGAGTTTAAGGCAAATTTGCTTAAACTTTTTAGGGCAAACGCCGGCAGGCTAAATTTTGATGAGCCATACATTACACCCGCATATAATTTAAATTGTAAATATATTGCAAAAATAATTTATAATAAAAAATATTTTAATTTAATTATTTTTAATAATAAAAATATAAAAAATGATGTTAATTTTATTAATTTTTTAAATATTTTAAAAAATAATTTATTATTTTTATTAAATTTTGTTAAAAACAATAAAATAAATTCAGTGGCATTCCATTTCAATTTTGTTAACCTTAGTTTGGCAGAAGAAAACGATAAGCAAACCACACTAAGCAGCAAACAAAAAATTGACAATATTAATAAATTGAAAGAAAATTTAATTAAATATATTAAAAATTTATTTAAAAAACAAAAAATTAAGTTAATTTTTAATTTATAGTTAAAAAAATAAAAATTTTTTAATTTAATTAAATTATTTTTATTTATTTTTTTGCTTTTAATAAATAAAAAGCCGTTACATAAACTTAAACAGCCTAAAATTAGCGATTTCTAACTGGGTTGTTAGCCTTAAAAATATATCGTTTAATGTTTCAATTAATCCATAACTAAATTGCTTAAAATATTCTTTTTGTTCATTTTTATGCCAATTTATTATATTTTTTTGTAAAATTGCAATATTTTTTAAAAAATTAAATAAATTTATTTTTTTAATTTCTTTTTTATTTTCTTTAAAATTAAAAATTGCGGTTAAATTTTCATTTATTTTTTCTAGTTGCGCCTTAACGTCAATCAAGCAATCTTTAATTGGCGCATTCACTTCCAACAACAAAAAGGGTGCGGCGTTTATGCAGTCGTTTAGCATGGAAAAAATAATGTAAATATTTTCTTCTCTATTAAAATATTTTTTATTATTATATTTATTTTCTAAAAATTTATATTCATTTTCATTTAAAATAGGAAAATCGTTATAATTCATAATTAATATATGATTATTTTTTTTAAACTAGAATAAAAAAGAGCAGTTATTTGCTCTTAATTATTTCATATTCATTTTTAGGTTTATCTAAAATTGTGTAGCCAAGTGCGGCAATTTCATCGCGCAATTTGTCACTTAAAGCGTAGTCTTTATTTAGCCTTGCCAGTTTGCGCTGTTCGGCGATATCTATTATTGTTTGCGGAATGGCTAGTTTTTCTTCTTCCCTTACCTCATTTAATTTAAGGCCTAAAAAGCGGTCAAAATCCAGCACCAAATTGTAAATATCTTTGCTATCTTTATAATTTTTTAATGCATCCCACACAACAGATAGGGCAAGAGGGCTATTAACATCATCCGCAACGAACGAACTAAATTTTTCTTTTAATGCGGCAATTTGGGCTTTTTCTATTTTATTTTGCCCATTTTTGTGTTTAATTAACAATTTTTTTAGATTATTTAAACTTTCTTTTGCATTGTTTAGCGCTTCAAAAGTGAAATTTTGTGGCTTTGAATAGTGCGCAGTTAAATAAAACATGCGCAAATCCATTGGACTAAAGCCCTTTTCTTTAATTTGTGCCAAAGTGTAAATGCCGCCAGACGATTTACTCATTTTGCCGCCATTGAACATTAAATGCTCCAAATGGAACCAAACATCTACAACTTGATGCCCGCACATGGCATAATTTTGGGCAATTTCATTTTCGTGATGCACGGTTTTGTGTTCAACCCCGCCGCCGTGAATATCAATATGTTCACCCAAAAATTTGTTGCCAATTGCGCTGCATTCTATATGCCAGCCGGGGTAACCAACACCCCAAGGGCTATCCCAACGCTGGATGTGATTATCCCTTGCCTTAACCCACAGCACAAAATCTGCCGGGTTGCGCTTAAAGCTATCCACTTCAATGCGGGCGCCAAACTGTTTTTCATTTTGATTCATGCCGCCAAGTGCACCATAATTTGGGCATTTGCTTGTGTCATAATACACGCCGTTTTCAGTAATATAGCCATAGCCGTTATCTAGAATTTTCTTAACAAAGGCAATAATTTCACTAATTACGCTTGTGGCAGGGCAAATGTGTTCGGGCGTTTCAATATTAAGCTCTTTCATATCGTTAAAGCAAACATTCCAATAAAAAGCGGCAACTTGCTCAGGCGTTTTATGTTCGCGCTTGCTGGCAAGCTCCATTTTATCTTCGCCCTCATCCGCGTCGCTTGTCATATGCCCAACGTCGGTAATGTTCATAACCTGATTGATGTTGTAACCCAAATATTTAACGGCACGCCTAACGCTATCCATAACAAAAAATGCGCGCATGTTGCCAATGTGCTGAAACCAATAAACGGTTGGGCCGCAAAAATAATAATTAACCGTGTTGTTAATTGGCTTTAACGCCTGTTTTTTTCTTGTAAGCGAATTGTAAATTTTAAGTTCCATAAACATCCTTTTATTTGTTTTATTATAGGGCAATTATTAAATTTTGTCAACAAAATGCAAAAATATAAAAATAAATTAAAAATTTTAACAATTTTAACGCGCCAAAACTTAAATTTTTTAAATTTTTAAACAGCAAATTTGCTTATTATTTTTATAATATAAATTATAAAAAAGTGTGTTAATTATTTGATAAAAAATTTTTATTGTGATAAACTATTTTTAAATAAATTTAAATTGGATTGCAGTTTTAAGGGGGAAATTGTATGTCTAAAACAAAAGCTAAAATTTTTGTGTTTATAATTTTGGCCTTGGCGGGCCTGATGTTTTTTGGGTGCGAACAAAAACCCATTGTTGAAGATATTAATTTTTTAGATGACGAAATTAATTTGCTTGTTGGTGAGCGCTTTACTCCCACAGTGGAAGTTTACCCAACCTATTCGTCTGATTATTATTTAATTTCTTCCGACGAAAACATTGTTAAAATTAATGGCAAAGAAATTGAGGCAATAAGTCAGGGCAATGCGCTAATTAAAGTTAGGGCAACCCAAAATGAAGCAATTGAAAGTGCAATTAATGTAACCGTTTTAAACGAGCCTAGCAAAATTAAAACCCCAAGCTTAAGTTTTAACGAGGCAACACAACAAATTTACATAAGCCCAGTGCCTTACGCTAACGATTACACTTTAGTGGTTAACGAAAATGAATTTAATGTTGCAGAAACTCAAATAGATTTGCAAGGTTTGGTAAATAGATTTTCTGCCGACCTTTTAACCTTAAAAGTTAAAGCAAATGCGGCGGCGGGCAGCAAAGTGTTTGAAAGTTCGGATTGGTCGGGCGAATATTGTGTTTTTGCAATTTCCAACGCAAGCATTAAAGCGGGCAAACTTAGTTTTGATGTGCGAGATGATGTTAATTACATTATAAGTTTAGATGACGAAACTTTGCCAACTTTAACCCTGCAAGACGGGGTGGATTTAACCGCACTTGACCCTAAATTTGCCGGCAAAAATGTTAATGTTAAAATTGCGGGCGAATTTAAAACCAAAAGCGAGGGCGTAACTTATTTTGGCAACAGCATTAATTTGCCGCTAAATGTGTTGCCTGCGTTTAGTGCACAATTTTCGGGCAATGTAATTAGTTGGGCGGATGCGGATGTTAACTTTAACATAACAATAAAAAATTTGGGCAGCGTTTTTGAAACCGCCACGGCAGAAAATAACAGCTTTAATTTAACCAATTTAACCAAATTTAATTTAATTGAAGCCGAGGCTGTTTACACCGTTTTAGTTGAGCCAGTTGTTGACGAATTTGTTTTTAACACCGCCACAACCGAAACAAAAATTGAAGTTGAATTTAGCAAAAAAGCCGCCCCAGTTTTAAGCACGCTAAACAACACAATTTTGTGGGACGGAACTGACAACTATGAAATTAACGAGCAACATAACGGCAAAACCACAACCACTGTTTCTAGCGCCAATCAAATTAAGTTTGACGGCAAAGAAAGTGGGCAATATGTTGTAACCGTTAGCGCAATGGCAGGGCAGGATAATGGCATTTATTACCTAGCATCGGACAATGCGCAAATTGAAATTACAAAGCAGGCAGAAGTTAGCCTAACTTATGCAAATTTAAAAGACCATGTGCTAACTTTTGATAGCGAAGCAGAAGATGAATATTTAGTTTATATAGACGACATTGCACACACCATAACTTCGGGTGAAAATAAAGAAAATAAATTTAGCGTAAATTTTAAAACGTTTAAAGATTTTTACATTGCTTCGGGCAGGCACACAATTTATGTTAAACATTTGGGCAAACCAATGGGCGAAGGCCAAGCGTGTTTTGATAGTGAGCCAAGCGGCATAGCCTTTACCCAACTTGAAGAAATTTTAAACATTAACATGGCTGAGCAAACTGCGTCGGTTGAAAAAACTTTGGTTAATCAATCGGCACAAATAAGTTTTGTTGTTTCGGATGGCGAAAACACAAAAACCTACGATGGCGATAGCGTGTATATTGACACTGACGATGAATTTTACCAAACCAAAACCTATTCAATTTGCGTTAAGGTGGAAGGCGATGGCGTGCACACTTTTTCGGTGTTTAACGATGCCATGGCAAAGCGCGAATTTACCGTGCTTGATTGCCCAACTTTAAAAGTTTTGGATGCGGCAACAATGCAAGTTAACTTTGATGCAATTAGTAACGCTTATGGCTATAACATCACCCTAAACGGTGGCGAATTTAAAAACAATTTTACCAACAACTATTTTAACATTGAAATTTATGAGGGGCAAACTTTAAATTTTGCAGCCAGAACGGTGGGCGATGGAGTGGATTATTTTAACTCTAAAATGTCTGAGGCAATTTCGGTTAGCAAACTAAAAAGTGCCACAATTAAATATAACAGCGAGCAAAGCAAACTAACCGCCAACAACCCAAATGCAGAAGCGGGCGTTTTGTCTTCTAAGCCTTACACGGTTAAACTAAACGGCAATGAGGTTGATTTTAACTCTACCTTAAATTTAATTGCCAACGAAAGAACGGGAGAAAACACAATAACCGTTATAACCAACGCCAAAGTTGGTGAGGGCTACAATTTTTATTTAAATTCTGACGAACAGACAATTATTATTAACAAAATTTATGAAAAATCTAACTACGAAATTGAGGATAGTTATAAATTAAAAATAACGCCGTTTAATCACACCGCACAATACATTTTGGCATTAAAAATTAAAATTGATGGCAAGGATTATAATTTTGAGCAAAGCGCAAACAATTTGGTGGCGGATGGCATATCGTTGCCATTTAGCTATGACGGCAACAGCTATGTTGTAACCTTGCAAAATAATTATAAAAACATTTTGCCAATAACCAACAATTTTACCGTGCAAGTTATGTATAAAACCAACTCCACCGGCAACGACATTGTGGCATTTAGCAATTTTGATGCCGAGCAAGAAATTAGCTTAATTTCCGCCCCTAATGTTTTAAGGGAAAACCAAGAAATTTTAATTTCTAACCTTGAAACCCGCAAAATTGAAAATTACAAACTTTTGCTAAACGGCGAAGTTTTGGATAGTTTTGAGGGCGTTGCTAACAACGATTACATCCGCATTAATATAGATAACTTAACCAATTTGTTAGAAGAAAACAGCTTGCAAGCCATAATTTTAAACCCAGAGCCAAATGGCAAATTAACCATTGCAAATATGTCTGGCGAGTTTAAATTTAGGCGCTTGCCAAAAACCGAACTTGTTGCCAGCAAAAATAACGGAGGGGAAGACAATTCGGTTGTTTTATCTTATTCTGCCCAACTTGACGGCATTGAGGCGGACATTAAATATATTTTAACCGCATATCAAAAACAGGCGGATAGCACAAACGAAATTAAATCGATGCAATTTACAACCGCCAGCAACAGCATAAGGGTGGACGACATAACCGACGCCAACGATTATGAAGGTATAATTTACTTTACACTTAAGCTTTTGTCTAGCGCAAGTTTTGAAGATGTGCAATTGTTTGATAGCCTTGTTAGTGACGAAGTTGAACTAGAAAAACTTATAACTTGCAACAATGTTGGCGTGGACGGAAATAATTTAACATTTAGCATTGCAAGCGAATTTGTTGCCGGCTATGATGTTTATAAGCAGTTGGAATCGGGGCAGTATGAAAAAATTAACAAAGAACTTATTTTAACTAACGAATTCGATTTGCAAAACGAAGTGGGCAGTTTTAATGTTGTGGTGCGCGCAGTTGCCGTTGGCAGCGCGGGTGCAGTTAAATACACAAATTCTAATTTATCTTCCCCAATTAACATAACAAAAATTGGCAAGCCAGATGTTAAAACGGAAAATGGTGAAATTGTTGTTTATTTGCCAGCCGATGTGCAAGCGCTTTTAAAAGATGACAATGCAAATTGCTATATTATTGTTAAAAATGTAACCACAAATAAAACTTTTAAATTGGCATTAACTAGCGAAAGTTTAAGAGAAAAAACTCATTATGAAAGTTACATAATTGACCCATCCAGCGTGTTAAATTATAACGATTTGGCCGGGCAATTAAGCCGCGAACAATTTACTTTTGCAATTCAAATTGAGCCAGCGGAAGAAACTTCTAGCTATTTCATAAATTCTAACGAGCTAGCATATGAAGCATATGGCGTGTTTGCACCTTTAAATTTAAACAAGCAATCTTCCCCAACCGAGGATGACGAAAGTTTGGATAGCATTAATTGGCAGCCAAACGAACAAAACAAACTTAATGAAGAAGATGTTAACAGCGGCTATGTGTTTAAGCTAACTTACGATGAAGAAACTTATTATTCTTACGATGACAAATTAAAATATAAGGAAGGCGAAAATTATTATTCTTACAATTTAATAATTGCCAACAATTCAATAAAATTCCCTTATGGCTACGATGCCGACGGCAACGGCAGGGTGGACGATAGCGAAGTGGTGTTTAAAGCGGGGGCGTATTCGTTTGCAGTAAGGTCGGTGCCAAGCGCAAGAACCGATGTTAACTTGCTTTGCTCAGTTTATTCTTACAGCTATGAATTTACCATTTTAAACGAGCCTAATGTTTATGTTGTTAAGGGCAGTTTGGCGTGGGATGGCCAGGCCAATGCCACAAGCTATAAAGTTACCGTTTATAACCACGATTTTACCAGCATAATTAACCGATATTCACTTGCTGCCGAAACCACTTTGTTTGACTTTTCTAACCCAGATTTTACCGATGGGCTTTATGCAGTAACAGTGCAAGCAATAAGCACAAAATCTAACGTTTTAAACAGCCGAACAACTGAAAAACTGTATGTTTACCGCATGCAAACTGCCAACGCTGTTTTAATTGACGATGGCTCTATTGTTATTGAAGCAAACAAGTTCTTTAACTATGCCGAATTGGAATTTGTGGACGCAAATAACCGCATTACAAAATTTGAATATAACAACACCGAGTTTGCCGATAGCCAAATGACAACCCTTTCATCTATAGCTTCATTTAAAAGCGCAACGGAAAAAGAAATTGCAATTTTAACCGCAACAAGAAAATATATTATAACCATTAACGACAGCGCAGTGCTTTCACTTTTGCAGGGTGGCAATTATTCGGTTAACGTTAGGTTGCGCGGCAACAATAACGCCAACTTGCCAATAATATCTTCAAGCCAAGCCACAAACCTTTCTAGCCTAACCGCAACAAAGTTAAAAACCAGCCTAACGCAGGTTGGCAAAGGTCAATTTAAATTTTTAATTAACACTAACGATATAAACATAAATTCGCCAATAACCACCACGTTGGATTTAAACTATAATTTTAAAGGCGAAACTAACGAATTTTTAAATCATGCACCTTTTTATAAAATTGTTGTTAGCATAACCAACACAACAACTCACACTAAAAACGACTATGAAATTTATGCGCTAGATTATTACGCATTTAAAAGCGAAATTGATAAGCCTAATAGCCTGTTAAAAGCAAATGAAAATTATGTGCTAAACGAATTTGACGGCCTTTATGGCAAATTTATTTACAAAATTGGGGATAGTTCAATATTCTTTAACATTTTTGAAAACAACACAATTAATTTAAATAGTGATAGCGTGTTCTATTACCCAATAAATTGCACATTAAATAAAGAAACGGGCAGCTACACTTACAGCTCTTCAAACTATGCAACCATACCGGTTGCGCAGGGCGGCACAATAAGTTTGGCGGCAAGCGTTTTGGGTGGAGATTCGGTTGAAAATTTGGGCTATTTAACGTCCGATTATTCCAACGCAGAAAACTTTACCCGCTATGAAGAAATTACCGCCACGGGGGAAAGTGGCTTACTTAAATTTAGAAATTTGCAACCAACCAGAGATGGCGGAGTTATAGATTACCCAGTTTACGAATTGCGAATTTATAAAAACGGGGTTATGTCCAACCCAACCATAATTTATTTGTATTATAGCGGCAAAGAGGAAGAGGCTAAAAAGATAACGGGCAACACAAACAATTTATATTTGGAAATTACAAATAAAGAAATTAGCGATTATATAATTTACGATATTTCTCGTTATTTGGATGTTGGCGATAATGTTATAAGAATTAAAACCTTGGCGGGCTATGGCACGGGCAGCAGCGCGGAAGAGGCAAACTATTTGCTTGACGCTAAAGACCCAACAACCGAATACACTTGCTATAAGTTGGGCGATGTTATTTTTGCCCTTGAAAATGGCGAGCTTGCCGCAAATGTTGCTTACACCAACAACAGGCGCACAAACTATGCAAATTATTATGAAATTACATTGGAAAGTGGCGATGCAGCCTTTGCAAAATACGTTATTAATATAAACGATAAATCTAACCCAAATGTTAGGGTGGAAGGCAACAAATTTTATTATATTGTGCCAAAAAATCCGGCAGCAGGGTTTAACTTGCAACCTAATGCAAGTTACAGCGTAAAAGTGCGCGCCATGGGTGGCGATAACGCCAACTTAATTAATGGCGATTATTATAAAACGGCAGATGAAGATTTTGTTTTAAACTTTCAAAAAATTGACGGCTTAAGCGAGCAAGAGGGCGCAGCAATAACCGTTAAAGATGGCGCCTTAAGTTGGGTTAACACAACCGAAAACCCTAACATTACATTAAAAATTACTGCACAAGATACCGTTGGGCAAATTTACACCATTTTAGTGCCACTATCTAACGAAAGCAGCTATAAATTGTTGGATACTTATTCGGTTGTTGGCTCGCGTGAACAAATTACGTTGGACGGCAGCCAAACTTTGTTGGTGCAAATTATGGTGCGCGGCAACAGTGTAAATTTGGTAAGCAGTGATTATTCTAACGCAGTTAAGGTAATAAGGCTTAACCGAATTGAAAATTCCAGCATTGTATCATACAACGGCGTTTTAACTTGGGCCGCGGTTGATAATGCCAAAAATTACACAATTGAAATTCAGGGTGCGGACAACAAAACTTATTTGTCCGACAAAGCGGAATTTAGTTTTGACGATATCGACTTGCCAGTTGGCAACTATTATGTGTATATAACCGCAAATGGCAACGATTCTGTTTTAACCTCGGCAAGAAGTTTGGCAACAAGGCAATTTGTTAAGTTGGATGTTGTTAAATCGGTTTCCGTTCAGGGCAACAGCATAACTTGGCAGGATGTTAACAGCGCGCAAGGCTATAAAGTTAATTTGGTTTACACCGGGCCAGATGGCGGCGAAATAAATCACATTGAAACCGTTACCGAAAACCAACTTGTTTTGCCAGATAATCTTTCTGGCGCGTTTACAATAAAAATTAGGGCAGTGGGCTACGAAGAAGGCTTTGTGTTTAACGGCAACGAGGCAGAATTTGAAAACGAAATTGTTCGCCCACAACCAATTGGCGAAATTTATTATGACGCCGCACACTCAGTGTATTATTGGACGGCGCCAACCGACGCCCAAGATGGCGATAGCTTTATTATAAGTTACACCGTTCAAAAATTTAAATTGCAGGGTGGCGATATTGTAACCGAAAGCGCGCTGGTTAGCGAAACCACAAGTTATAAAACATATAACAACTATTATTATTTTGAACCTACAACAATGGGCATTTACACAAGCGTTTCGGTTAAAGTTGTGCGCGGCGGGGTGTATTCTAGCATTAAAACATTTAGCGCCAGCCAAACAATTAACATGTTTAGCGCGGGCGAGGGCACGGATAGTGAGCCATACTTAATTAAAACCGCACAAGAGCTTTTAAATGTTTCGTTAAAGCCAAACATGAAGTTTAAATTAATTGAAACCATAAATTTTGCCTCTTTGCAAGAAGAGATTATTAGCCGCATTGCAAACGGATATTTAATTGCTAACGAATTTTCGGGCACGCTTTATGGCAACAACAACGCAATTTTGTTGCCAAGCATGGAAATAAACGATGTAAATTCATTTGGCTTATTTAACAAGTTGTTAAGCCAAGCCACAGTTTGCGATTTAACAATTGGAGAAAACAGCCAACCAACAAATATAACCATTAACGCAAACAATTTAACGGGAAACATGTTTTATGGCGTTTTGGCAGCCCAAATTAACAATGCCACAATTAAAAACGTTAACATTAACAATGTTGTTATTAACCTTGCTGGCAGCACGCAAGAAGCCCCAAGCATTTACCTTGGCGCAATTGCCGGCAAAGCAGAAAATGTTACCATTGAAGGCGCCTTGGTGGGCAGTGCAGATTATGTTGGCTTTACGGTTAATTACGGCTTAAGTACAATTGGCACATCTTACATTGCCGGCCTAATTGGTGAGGCAATTAACAGCAACATAACGCTTTATAATGTGGATAGTTCTAGCACTAAAAACAGCACGGTTAATTTTGTGTTAACAAGCACCAGCTCAAGCAGAATTAATTCGGTTGCCGGCGCAGTTGCGCACTTTAAGGCGGATAACAACAGCTACGGCATTAAAAATTGCGAAGTTACCATCAATTTTGAAGGCATTAACCCAATAAACTTGGGCGGCATTGTGGCAAATGCGGAAAAATTGACAATAGAAAGCTGCACCGTTACGGGCAAAATTTCCGAAAGCCGCAGCGGGCGAGAGCTTAATGTTGGCGGAATGGTGGCAATTGGCAATAATGTTACAATTTCCAACACAAAATGCAACGTTAATTTTGAATTTAATTTGCTAAATTTAAATAATATATATTTAGGTGTGGTTGCCGGCAAGTTAACCAACAACAGCACGGTTACCGCTTGCACAACAAACATTCAAAATGTGGCAGAACAAACATCAATTTCTGGCACAAAAGTTAACCTTGGTGCGGTTGGCAATAAGGATGGCAACTGCCAAGTTGAATTAAATTATTTAAATGGGTAAATGGCGTATGGAAAACATAAAAAATAAATTTAATTTAAAAAATGTGTTTTCCATTTTGCTGGCCATAATTTGTATTATTTTAATTGTTTTTGTAATATTTTTTAAAGTTAACAATTTTAAAATTTTAAGCGTGCAATCGCAAAGCATGTCCCCCACAATAAATGTGGGGGATGTTTTGCTTATTAAACCCGCTAAGCAATATAATGTGGGCGATGTGGTGGCGTATAATTTAGGCGGCAGCATAATAACCCACCGCATTGTGGAAGTTAAAGACGATAACATTTACATTTGCGTTGGAGATAACGCCAAAAACAAACAAATTGTTAAATTTAACGCAATTTTGGGCAAAATGTGCTTTGTTTTTAACAAAAATTTTAAAATTTTGTTTAATTTTTCTAAAATAATTGTGTTAATTTTGTTTGTTTTGCTTATGCATCTTTTAAAAATAAAAGCAACCCGCTAACATATTTGCAGCATTTTATTGACAAATTGTTAAATTTAATTTATAATTAAATTATGAAAATAAAGGTTAATGATAATAACAACATTTAACACTATTTTTAGTGTGCCTTTTGCTTTTTAAGTTTCAAGGCGCACGCCTTGATTTTTATTTAAAGGAGTTTTATGATTACGCTTAAAGAAATTAAACATTTAGAAGATCTATCTAAACTTGAATTTACTGAGCAAGAGCGCCAAAATTTTTTAACCGAGTTTGACGGCATTGTGGCGTTTGCATCTCAAATTAACAATGCAAAAGTTAGTGGGGAAGATAAAAGTTTTATTCAATCTATAAATATGGCAAACTTGCGTGAAGATGTTGCCAAGCCGGGGCTAACTCAAGCCGAAGTTATATCTAACGCACCAAGCAAAAATAAGGGCTGCTTTTCTGTGCCTAGAATTATGGAGTAATTATGTTAGAGTTGGGCATTAAAGAGATTAGAGAAAAAATTTTAAAACACGAGCTTACTAGCGAGCAAATAACCAAAGCGTATATTGACGAAATAAAAAACAGCAAACTAAACGCGGTTGTTGAAGTTTTTGCTGACGCACTAACTAAAGCGCGTGAGATGGATAAAAAAATTGCATCGGGTTTTAGCGGTAAACTTGCCGGCGTGCCAATTATTATTAAGGATAATATTTTAGTTAAAGGCAAACACGCAAGTGCGGGCAGCCGTATGTTAGAAAATTATATTGCTGAGTACACTTCCACCGTGGCACAAAAAATGCTAAACGAGGGGGCAGTTTTGTTTGCCCGCGCCAATATGGACGAATTTGCTATGGGCAGCGGCACGGAAACAAGTTATTATGGCAAAACATTCAATCCGTTTGATATAACCCGTTCGCCGGGCGGCAGTTCGGGTGGCAGTGCGGCAAGTGTGGGTGGCAATTTGTGCGCCGCCGCTTTGGGCACGGATACGGGCGGGTCAATCCGTCAGCCGGCATCCTACTGCGGGGCGGTGGGCATTAAGCCAACCTACGGCAGGGTTTCCCGCTATGGGGTTATTGCCTTTGCAAGTTCGTTAGACCAAGTTGGCCCAATAACCAAGTCGGTTGAAGATAACGCAATTCTGTTGGAAGTGCTTTCCGGCAGAGACGAAAATGACGAAACTAGCGATATCACCCCAGTTGCCAACTACACCGCATTTTTAAATAAAGATATACGCGGCATGAAAATTGGCGTAATTAGTTCGGTTGAAAAGATGATGAAAGGGCTGGATTGTGAAGCCTATTACAATAAAATGAAGCAATTTTTAACTAAGCATGGTGCCCAACTTGTGCCCGTTGAGGTGGAGAATATGGAGTTGGCATTGCCGGTTTATTACATTATTGCACCTGCCGAGGCTGCCAGCAATTTGGCAAGATATGACGGCGTTAAATACACTTTTAGGGACAAAGACGCCCGCAATTTGGAAGAAATTTATAGAAAGAGCCGCACCCAAGGATTTGGCAAAGAAGTTAAACGCCGCATTATGCTTGGCAACTATGTGCTTTCTAGCGGATATTTTGATGCATATTACAACAAGGCACGCAGCTTGCAAGCAAAACTTAGGGCAGATATGCTTAAAGCGTTTAATAATTGCGATGTTATTTTAATGCCATCCACAAAAGGTGAGGCATTTAAAATTGGGGCAAAGGTTAACCCGGTTGACGCCTATATGGAAGATATGTTTACCGTTAGCGCAAATATAACGGGTGTGCCAGCAATTAGTGTGCCATTTTGCATGGGCAAAAACAATATGCCAGTTGGCATGCAATTTTTGGCCCCACATTTTGAAGAAGGCAGGCTTTATAGGGTGGCGGATTTTGTGGAAAAACATAAGGAGGGCAAATAGATGGAATACGACGTTGTTATTGGGCTTGAAGTTCATGCCGAACTTAAAACCAACACCAAATGCTTTTGCGCCTGTGTTAATTCGGCCGGGCAAGAGCCAAACACCAACTGTTGCCCAGTGTGTGTTGGCTTGCCGGGTGCATTGCCCGTTTTAAATAAAAAGGCGGTGGAGCAAACCATCCGCGCCGGGCTTGCGCTTGGCTTTAATATTAACCGCACGGCCGTGTTTGAGCGCAAAAATTATTTTTACCCAGATTTGGCAAAAGCCTATCAAATAAGCCAACTTGTTAAGCCAATTTGTGTGCGAGGATATTTGCAAGTTGGAAATAAAAAATTGCCAATTAACCGCATCCATTTGGAAGAGGATGCCGGCAAACTTGTTCACTCTAACGATGGCAGCACGCTGGTGGACTATAACCGCGGCGGCGTGCCACTTATTGAACTTGTTACCGAGGCGTTGGAAGAGCCTCACATTGAAAGTGCGGACGAGGCAATTGCATTCCTTGAAAAACTAAGGCAGGTTTACATTTACGCCGGTGTGGCAGATTGCATTATTGAAAAGGGGCAAATGCGGGCGGATGTTAATGTTTCGTTAAAGCCAAAGGGCAGCAAAACTTACGGCACTAAGGTGGAAATGAAAAACATTATGGGCTTTAAATCGGTGCACCGCGCAATTGAATATGAAATTGCCCGCCAAAAGGATATTTTGGACGATGGCGGGGTAATAGAGCAAGAAACCCGCAAATGGGATGACGATAAAGGCATGAGTTTTACTTTAAGAACAAAAGAGAATAGTGAGGATTATCGCTATTTCCCAGATCCTGACCTGTTGGCAGTTAACATTAGTGAAGCTGAAATTGAAAACATAAGAAAAACCATGCCGCCACTTCCTGATCAGTTAAAGGCAAAATATATGGGCGAGTTTGGGCTTAGTGAATATGATGCTGACGTGCTGTTGCAATTTAAAAATGTTAGCGATTTCTTTAACGAGTGCGTGGCGGAATATAACCAACCAAAAACCGTTTGCAACTGGATAACCACCGAAATTATGGCACGCATTAAAACCGAAACGGGCGCCGGGCCAATTTTAATTAGCAAACAAAATTTGGTGTGGTTAATGAAAAATGTGGACAACAAAAAAATTAACCGCCTTAACGCAAAAGATGTGCTTTCTGCCGTTTGGGGAACCGAAAAATCTGCCGAGCAAGAGGCAAAAGCGCGCAATTTAATTATTGATATTGACACCAATGCGCTTGACGAAATTGTAAACAAAGTTGTTTTAAACAACGCGGGCGTGGTGGCACAATTTAAAGCCGAACAAGACCCTAAAATTTTAAACTTTTTGGTGGGCCAAGTTATGAAGGAAACGCGCGGCAAAGCCAACGCGGGCGATGTTATGGCAAAAATTAAAGAACTTACGAAATAAAATGTTTAAAATATATTGCAAAAATGTAAAAATTTATTATAATAATTAGCGTAATAGGAGAATTTTATGTATAGAACAATGAACTTGGGCGAGGTTGACGAGCGTTTGGTTGGCAAACAGGTTGAACTTGCCGGTTGGGTTAACACAATGAGGGACCATGGCGGAATTGTGTTTATTGATTTAAGAGATAAATATGGCTTGGTGCAACTTACCACGCATGACGATAGCCTGCTTTCTTCCCTTACTAGGGAAAGCGTTATTTCCGTTTCCGGCAAAGTGGTGCTAAGGGACGAATATAACATTAACCCTAAAATGAAATCCGGCAAAGTGGAAGTGGAAATTGAAAAGTTAACAGTGCTTTCCAAGGCAAGGAACATTTTGCCTTTTGAAGTGGAAGATAGCATGAAAGTTAATGAAGAACTAAGGCTTAAACACCGTTATTTGGATTTGCGCAACCCAACCATGCAACAAATTTTAAAGTTGCGTGCTGATATGGCGTACGAAACCCGCACTTGCATGCGTGAAATGGGCTTTGTTGAGGTTAACACCCCAATTTTAACTGTGCCAAGCCCAGAGGGTGCGAGGGACTATCTTGTGCCATCTCGTGTGCATAAGGGCAAATTTTATGCACTGCCACAAGCGCCTCAGCAGTTTAAACAGCTTTTAATGTGCGGCGGGGTGGATAAATATTTCCAAATTGCCCCTTGTTTTAGGGATGAAGACCCACGCGCTGACCGTTTGGCTGGTGACTTTTACCAAATTGACTGTGAAATGAGCTTTGCCACACAAGAAGATGTGCACAAGGTTGTGGAAACACTTATTGATAGATTGTTTTCTAAATTTTCTAAATTTCCATTTAATAAAGGGCCATTTAAATGCATTCCTTTTAAAGAGGCAATGATTAAATATGGCAGTGATAAACCAGATTTGCGCAACCCAATTGTTATGTGTGATTTGGCGGAAGTGTTTAAGGCTACCACCTTTGTTGGCTTTAAAGATAAAACAATTGAGGGCTTTTCTATAAATGCGGGCGCGCAACCACGCAGTTTTTATGATAAATTGCAACAATTTTTAGTAGAGCAAGGCGCCGAGGGCTTGGCTTGGGTGAGAGTGCAAGAAGATGGCACACTAAAAGGCCCAATTGTTAAATTTTTAACAGAAACTGAGTGTGAAAACCTTAAAAAAGCAACCGGCGCCAAGGTTGGATACGACATTTTTGTTATTGCCGATGCAAATAAGAAAAAATGCTATAAATTAGCCGGACTGCTTCGCACCGAAGTGGGCGAAAAGCTTAATATAATAGATAAATCTCGCATTGAATTTTGCTGGATTGTGGATTTCCCTATGTTTGAACTTAGTGACGAGGGCAAAATTGAATTCTGCCACAACCCATTTAATATGCCAAAGGGCGGCATGAAGGCACTAACCGAAATGAACCCACTTGATGTTGTGGCTTATCAGTACGATCTTGTTGCCAATGGCTATGAATGTGCTTCGGGTGCAGTGCGTAACACTGACGACGCCACAATGGTTAAACTTTTTGAAATTGTTGGCTATGGCGAACAAGAAGTTGAAAAACGCTTTGGCGCGCTTTACACCGCATTTAGTTATGGCGCACCACCTCACGCAGGCGTTGCCCCTGGGTTTGAGCGCCTTATGATGTTAATGCTGGGCATTACAAACATACGTGATGTTGTGCCTTTCCCTATGAACAGCAAAGCGCAAGACCTTTTAATGGGCGGCCCAATTGAGGCGGACGAAATGCAACTAAGAGAACTTCACATTAAATTAAGATAACACCCTAACTGGGTGTTTTTTAAAAATATTTTTTAAAAAAATAAAAAATTGTGCAAAAAATTAAAAAATAATTAAAAAAATAAATAAAAACACTAAAAAATTAGTGTTTTTTAAAAAATTATTAAATTTTTTTATTATTATTTTTTATTTATAATCCAAGCAGACCTTCCGTCTCTTCATTTTTGTTTATTTCTTTTTTTAGTTGCTCATATTTGTGCTTTGTGCTTTCCCCTCCGTGAATGTGTTTTATGTTAAAATTTTCAATTAATAATTTTTTTACTTTTTTATATAGTAAAAAATCTAAATATTTTAATTTTACCGATAAATCATGGTGCACAGTGCTTTTAGGAATATTAAAATATTTTGCTGTTGCCCTTATTGTGGTATTTTTTTCTAAAATGTAATTAGCCAAAATTATTGGCCTATATGTTAAATCATCATCAATCATAGTGTTTCTCCTTGATAATCTAACATAGTTTAAAAAGTTTTAAAATATTACAATTTTGTAAAAATATCGACAAAATAAATTAAATTTTTATTATTAACATTTTTTAAAAATTAACAAAAAATTATTTTATTTTTAAAAAATATATTAAAAATTAATTATTTTTTTAATTTTTTGTGCAATTTTTTAATTTTTTAAAAATTTTTTGCTTGTTTTTAAAAGCGTGAGTAGGGTTTTATAAATTTGTTTGCTTTTAAAAATTTTTTTAGCCCAAAGAAGGGTGAAACTAAAACAAAAAAATTTTAAATAATTATTTTTACAAATTTCTACAATTTACACTATTTTTTTTGACTTTTAATTTATTTTTATTTATAATAAAAATATTAAAAAAATTTGCAAAATTAAATTTTAGTTTATTGCCGGCAAAAATTAATTATTAATTTTCTTTTGGCGTTTAAATCTATAATTTTAGCGCAAATTAAATTGAGGGGTTATGAAAAGGAAAGTATTTAGTGTTTTAGTGTCCATATTCCTGTTAATGGCAGGCTTTGTGTTTTCTGCCTGCGGGGATAAATATCAAAATTTAGAGTTTAACATTCAATATGCCTACAGCGAAAATGATGCCGAGTGGTTAGATGGTAACAACGGCATATTTTTAAACTACGGCCGTGAAGATGATAAACTGCAGCTAACAAACGGCTCGGGCAAAGTTTTTGTTAGGGTGCAAATTAAAAATGTTAACGAAAAAGACATTGGGCAAATTTACGTTTCCAACACGGGTGGGCTTAGCTTTAACAACAAAATTGCTTCTGCCGATGTTGCGTTTGAAATTCCTATTAACGGCAATGCCACAACAAAATTAAAATTTACCGAAATTAATTCAAACAAGCAAAAGCAAATAGATTTTACTGTGCACCAAAGCTTAACGGCAATTTCTGCAAACAACACCATAGCCCCAGCAACCATTGTTGAAGGCCAACAAAATGTGGATTTAACCTCTTTTAACAATTTAATTTTTACCCCAGACGCTACTCTTACCAATCAAACCCAAGTTACATACACATTGGTTGCAATTGGCAAATATGAAGGCGGCGAATTTGTGCCTTCCGCAACGCCGGTTGATAACATTGCTGAAATTGTGGATTTTAGATTTTTAAATTTGCGTGAAAATTTTAAAATTAGCCCGGGTGAATATGTTTTAAAAGTTAGGGCAACTTCGGTTTATCATGAAGATATTTCCACCGAAACAACTGGCGATGTTGACATTTTAATTGTAGATAAAATTGAATCGGGCAGCGAAAGTTTTGCTCCAACAATTTCATTTAATAACGGCATTAAAATTGACGATTCGAATGTTGTTGATTTATATTTAAGAAGGCCTACCACCGATTTAGTTACCAAAGATTATTCCACCACCACTTTAAAGGTGGATGTAACGGATTTTACAAGCCAATTTACCCAGCCTCAACAGGTGGGCAACTTTAATGTGCAATATAAGTTGGCAGTTAAAGTTGACGATCAAGCATATCTAATTGACGCCGGCAGTTCTGTTGAAGTTAACGGCCTTAAAATTGAAAACAGGGGCAGCAACATCTATTCAATATCGGCAAGCCAAACAAATTTAAGCAGCCAAAAACTAACCTTTTTTATGCAATTGTGCTACACAAATGAAGAAGGGGAACTTATTGGCGCAGAAAATAATTTAAATTACGAAAAAACCATAACAATTACCAAGCAACAGTTAGTGGAACAAGTTATGGTTAACAGCAATTTTGAAGATTTTAACATAAAAGCCTATCAAATAGATAATGCCGACTATCTTGGCGCTAAATTAACTGTGGAGGTTGACCCTTCAACTGCCGATACTGAAAACAGCCAAATTTATTTAACCAGCAATGCAAGTTTTGAAAATTTTGAATTTACCGTGGCAACGGGCAGCATGCAGCGTGAACAATTTGGCGATGGCTACATTTTAACAAACGGCACAACAATTTATGTAAAATTTGTGGGCAACACACCTAGCCAAAAATTAATTTTTAGCACACGCACCACTCCATCAAGCTTTGAAGGTGTTGAAGTGGCTGAAGAGCGAGATACTATTACTGTAACAGTAAACAAAAGCATTTCGGCAAACAAGTTTGAAATGTTTTCTAAATACGAGGGCAACACGTTATATAACGAAATTTTAAACACATATTTTGTTTCAAATTCAATTGCCCAAACATTTTATTTAAAAGTTTATCACGATGGCAGCACATTGGCAGAAAACACCATTAAATTAACATCATCTAACAGCGCAATAACTTTTGATGGCAAACAATCCATTTATTTAACCGATGCCGTGCCAACCGCCTTAGGCATTACAGACGAAACGGGCAAAACTTACAGCATTTATGCCATAACACTTAAAGCAACCCGCGCTAACGAAACGGCAAACATAAACATTGCGGCAGTAGATGCCGACCATAACGATGCCGAGCTTGGCATTAACTTGCAGTTTGTGGCAAACAGCGTTAACATTGTTGGCGTTGAAAATGAAGAAGATTTTTCCATTTTGCCGCACGGGTTTGTTGATGGCGTTTATGCCGATGCAATTAAATTGGAAGAAGAAAACACATTTGCAATAAAATCTAACACCGAAATAACTTTTGATGTGCTTGGCAAGGGCACAACAAGTTCAAATTACACCAACGAGGTTGTTGAAGATGTTGCTTTAAACTTAACAACAACTGGCGTAAATTTTGATATTAGCAAAACATCAAAATCATTTAGTTTATATGGCTACAGCAGTGGCAAATTTGGTGAATTTCAAATAACAATTTCTTATTATATTTTAGATTCAGCTCAAAATTTAATTACGCTATCCAGCACAAGAAAAACAATTAAAATTTTGGTTTACAACAACATAACCGACATTAATTTGGTTTTAAATAGCGACACTTATGGCGAAAGTAGGCTAACTTATGTTAACGACGATTATGTTGATGCCCGCACAAAAATTGTTACATTTAACACCAACTCTAACTTCACGGGCGGCATTGTTGGGGAGGAGTATAATAATGTTTCTCAACTTAAAATTGAATTTACAACCGATGCTAGCTATTCGGTTTATTTGCTTACGGCAAATGGGCAAATTAAACTAAACAGTGGAGACATTTTAAAAGATAACAATGGCGCCAATGTGCTTTCGGGCAAAATTAAGGTGCAATTAAACAGCAAAACCAATTTTAAAAACATAACAATTAGGTTTACGGCATGGCATTTTGGCTTGCAAACCGCGGTTAGAAATAGCGAAACAATTGCAGTTGCAGATTACGAGCCGGTTGAAAAAATTGAACTGGATAATCTGCCGGGGCAAAACACAATTGTGCAAACAACAATTGATAGTTATTCAATTTATTTGTCGTTTTTGGGTGCGGCAGTTAACACAAGTGTTTCTGCCCAATTTAAGGCAATTGTGCAATATGCAACCGAGCAATCTAACCTAAGGCGCTTTCCAGAATTGGTTTATAACATTTATCCGGTTGAACTAGACGCCAATGGCGACCCACGACTTGTTGATGGCAAAATTGTTTTAGGCACAGCAGATAACAATAAATTTTTGGTTAGCGTTAATGCAGATAATGTTATAACAATTTCCGCCACAAAGGGCGTTAATGCGGGCGGACTTTTCCAACTTGTAATTTCGGCAAAAGATAGCCAAGATGATTTGGGCAACTATTTAACCAATGTGCCTTTAATGGTGCGGATTAGTGACGGCACAACGCAAAACCGATATGTTTTAAACAACCAAAACTTTAATTTAATTAACACTGACGAATCCAACCTTTCCGCCCACTATGTTTTGGGCGAAGATATTAATTTAACCAACTTTACACCAATTGGCGTGGTTGGTGAAAGTGTGTTTCCATTTACCGGCAGCCTAAGTGGCACAACAGTTAATGTGGACGGAAATAACCAATACGTTTCCACCACAAGGCACAAAATTAGCTTAACAATAACCGATAGTTCAATAGCACAAATTTCTCAAGGGCAAACAACAAACCGATATGCCGGCCTGTTTGCAGAAATTGGGGCATCTAGTTATGCAAACTTGTTAAATTTTGATTTAGAAGTTGCTTTTAACATCACTGCTAATGCACAATTGGCCGACGGCACCACCTTGTTTTTGGGCGGCTTGGCAGCGGTTAACAATGGGCAAATAAGCAACGTTAATGTTGTTGTTTTATCTGGCACAATTACAATAACTTCGGGCAATTTAAACTTTGGCATAATTGCCGGGCACAACGCGGGCAACATAAGTTTAACTTTAAGCAGTGCGGTTTGCAATGCAAATGTTAACTTTACAATTTCTGCCGCATCAACACACAAAATTGGCGGTGTGGCAGGCTTAAACAGTGGCGTAATTTCGGGCGGATATAACGGCAAGGCAAGTTTAAATGCTGTTAGTTATTCCGTTTTAAATAATTTTGCAATTGCCTACACAAACACAAGCACGGATGCAACATTTAACATTGGTGGCGTTGCGGGTGAAAACGCGGGCAACCTAACCAACCTTATTGTTGGCGGCAGAATTAGTTTAACCGATGAATATTCTAAACTGTTGGCAGATGAAGAGAGTGGCATTGGCGGTGTGGCAGGCAAAATGGCAGATGCCGACGGCATAACCAAACTGGCAGTGCTTGCGCTGGATATTGAAAACAACACAAGCATTGCAACTGCGGGCATTGTGGCGCGAAGTGAGGGCGCAACAATAAGCGATGTTAGGTTTATTTCCGCACAAATGACATACAACAGCCTTACAAACTATGGTAAAATTGAGGCAAAAGATGTTGCTGCGGGCATTGTGGTATATTCTAATGATGACACAATTGAACTTGCAACGGTTGAAAACTTTATAACATCGTTAAACGGCGCAACCTTTTACACATTTAACGCACCAAATGTTGCAGGCTTAATTTACAGCATTAACAATAGCACAATTGCAACCTCGTTTATTAATGCCAACGTTAACACCGAAAGTTTGCAAAACGCATATTTAACTGTTGATAAAACTGACAATGCAACCGATTTATACTTTATTGGTTCAATAAAAAATGTGGAAACTTTGCTTAGCAAAATTTCCGTTAAAAACACACCTCATGGCTACGCCTTTGTTTATGATAACAACCAAGTGTATGTATCTCATGGGGAAAGCGCATTAGAGCAATATAACACGGCAAGCAAAAGTTACAATTTGGTGGATTCTTATGTTAACGCAAATCAGCAAATTTATGGCTTAATGATTGATGGCGGTGAGTCTACAGATTTTGACATTAACAATTACTATTTAACTGGGAGTATTACATCTGGCTTTACACTTATTAACCCACAAGATGAATACGATTTGCCTGATGATTATTTTGTGTTAACTGCCGACCAATGGGCGTTTATAAACTACGATATGTATTATAGGGCTAAAAATAGCGATGGCAATTTAACACTAGTTAATGGGGCACCTTTTAACCCAAATAATGACTACTTTAAAGCGGCATCAATTGATGTAAGCGAGCTTTATGTGTTAGAAAACGGGCAATATGTTAAAAACACCGCCCAGTTTGACATTAACAAAAAATATTATGAGCGCATTGATATGGGCGCAACTTGGCAAACGGATGTTGAAGGGTGGTTTGACGGCGTTAATTTGTTAACCGACCCAACTTGGCGCCTAACACAAGGCTTAAACAGTGTTAATGTGGACGGCTTTGATTATTATTTGCCATATTTAATTAAAGATAATCAGCCAATAATGGTTATTTACCCACAAAGCATTGCCGCAAGTTTTGATGAAGCTTACACATTAAAAACCAACTCTATTGTTGTGGATAATTTTAGCATTTCAACCTTGGATAGCCTAACCAAAGTGATGATTGTTAACTATTTTGAAAGCGAAGCTAACACCAACAACTCCGCTTACAACATTCACAACATTCAAAAAACCAATCAGCAAGATGGGCTTGTTAATTTGTCAATTTCGCCAAATGAAGAAAATGAAATAAGTTCGCAAGGCGGCATTTTGTTTGAAATTATTGAGGGCAACGAATTTGCAACCATTTTAAACAATCAGCAAATAAGCTTTAGAAACGGCCCAAGCGGAAAACAACCAATTGTTGTTAAATGCTCTTCAATTTTCAATTCGTCAGCAGTGGAATATGTTGTGTTTTACACCCAGCCTTTGGCGTCTAATTTAACAGTTGCTGGCAGCGGCGTAACCCGTTCGGACGATGGCTTTGCGGTTGATGTTAACTATTTAAACAACAATAGCAAAACAACATTAACCGTTGGGGCAGAAAATATTTATAGTGGACAAAATTTCTTAAACATATTTAACAACACCAGCCTAAATTTGCCATTAAAATTAAATGTGGTTAACAATAGTTCAACCAACATTTTAAGCTTTAGCACAACCAAGCAAGAATTAACTTTTGAAGTTGACGACCTTATAGGTAACGACGCAACCGAAAATGTTACTGTGCAGTTGTGTTTAAATCTTTCATATTTTGGTGACGACGTTGTTGAAAATGTTAAATTGTTGGCAAACAAAGTTGTGGAAATTGACGGCCAAAAATATTTGGTGGTTAAAGAAACTGAAATTACCTTTAACATTTATAGTTCAACAAGCAAAATTGTGGTTACCGGTGGCCCATATAGATACAGCACCGAACACACCATAACCTTTACTGCCGACCAATACACCGGCTATGTTGGCACAAACCCAACTGATAGTTTTGATATTAACGGATATGTTGATGATGACGGATATTATTGCCTAGCAATTTCAGGTGCGGATAGCATTAAGTTGGAAGTTGTTAAGGCAACCGAAAGCGAGCCAGCGCTAGATTATATTTTAAAGCAAACCAAAAAAACTTACATAACCGAATTGTTTGATTTTGTTGTGGATAGAGCCGTGCTTTATGAAGAAGGCAAAATTGTGGGCTTTAAATATACAATAAGCGCAAGCCTAAAAAATGAATTTAATTATAGATACATTGAAGTTAATAGCGAAAATCCAAGCAGCGAATTTACTGTTTTAATTAACGTTATTGCAACCAGCAACAGCAGGGCAACGGGCGAGGCAAAAGTTACCTTCTATGGCAGCGAGCTTGCTTCGGTTAGAATAGATAACTATTCCGCCACAAGCAGAACAACTTCCACCCCTTATGTTAACTTAATTGAAAATAGCACAAAAACTTCGTCAATAATTTCACCATCAGGCTACGGCGGGGTTATGATTTTACACCTAGAGCCAAGTTATGCAAATGTAAGTTCGGCAATATTATCCACCAAAGAGCCAATTTACCCACCAACTTACAACAACGGTGCACCAGTTTATTTCTATTTTACGCAGTTGGTTTACAACAAAGCAACTTCAAGTTACCAAACTTATTACAGCCCAACCGGTCAACAACAACTGCCAAACAATGGCGGCATTGCGCTAGAACTTATTACCGGTTATGACGAAAACGGCGCAAAATATTACGATGGAACCATTTATGTGCACACCCGTTTAACGGGCAGATTCTCGGGCTATATGGGGGAAATTACCGCCAACCTTCAAGTTAACACCACCAACGGGAAATCGGTTAACGAGCAAAAAACACTGCTTACTCAATATTTGCCGGGCGTTTCATTTGACTATGCTGGCAAAACAATTGAAGATGACGGCGGCTACGCCCTTCAAATGGAAACCGAAAACGAAATTGTTTTAAAGGTGGACGGATATCAATATAATTCCAACCCAAGTTTATCGTTTGCATGGTATTTAACAGATAATTCTATTTATAGTTATGTTGAAACAGATAGTCAGTTTGACATAGGCGACAGCATTATAGATAGCAGCGAAAACAGACGGTTATATGAAAACAACATTAACAAAATTTATTTGTTAAAAGATGGCAAATATATTCAAATTTACAATTCATTTAAATTTAACGGCCGAGATTATAGGGTGGAAAGTTTTGAAGATTTGCAAGCATTTTATAACGAATTAACAAACGAAGAAAAACCTCAATTAAAAATTTATGACGATAGATTTATTACAAAAAATGACGTACAAGACGTACAATATGATGTTACAGACGGATATATAACATATTATGCCGATGCCAATGTAACAACCGAAGGCAACAGCCATTCAATTAAATATTACTTTAACTTGCACACCAACATTTTGGCAAGCGTTAGGGTTAATGCAACACTATCTTTAACCACCGAAAACGAAACCATAACAAGCAACTACGCAAGCATTATTTTGCACCCGGTAGATTACATTATTAATTCGGCAATTGTTAACGATGTTGCTAACGGCGTTTTAACCACTTACATTAATCAGGATACTCCGCTAGACTTAACCTTTAGCACTTTCAGCAACCTAAATTTAACGGCAGAAATTTGGCAGGCAATGTTAAATCAGCCGGGCTTTGACCCACTTTCTATGTTCTATTATTTAACCGAAGATGGCAACCGCGTTTATTTAAATGACGAGCAGCTTGACTTTAGCGCAAGGGTTGTAAACAACAGAATTATTGTAAGCAGCGCGGGTGCATTAAACAGGCAAATTTATTTAAAATTTGGCTATAAATATGAGCTTGACGAAAACGGGCTGTATAAAATTAAATTTTATAAAGAAGATGATAGCACCGGCTTGTTTGTTGTACCAGAAAGCGCATATTCGTTTACATTAAATGTGCTTTCCAACACATCGGAAAACGGCAACTTAATTGCCATTTCCAAGCCGGAAGATTTAAACAATTTGCAACCGGGGGTAGACTATATTTTGGTTAACAACATAACGGTTGAAAATTTTGAACCAATAACCACCAACATTGCAAGTTTGGATGGCAACAACCGTGTTATTAAAATAAAAAGCTTTAACATAACGGCAAATAAATCAAGTTACGGCCTGTTTGCAACCCTTTCTAGCGACACAATTTTAAAAAATGTTGTGGTAGATTATAGCGAATATGGTGAGGCAAACCGTGGCCAAGGCATAATTAATTTGGTTGACGCCGAAAGTTCAACAATATATTTTGGTGGCCTAGTTGCACAAAATAATGGCGGATTAATTTACAACTGTGATGTTATTAATTTATCTGCTAGCGAACGCACAATAACAATAATTTCTAACAGTGGCAAAACATTATATTTTGGCGGCCTAGTTGCACAAAACACGGGTGTTATAACCAACTCTCGCGTGGGCAAGGCGGGCAATGCCGCGTTTAAAGAAATAACCTATTCTAATGGGGTAGAATCGGTGTTAAACAAACAGGCTTCTGGCTTAACATTTGTTTTGGGCAGCGAAAATTCTATTACCAACAACTTTGTAAGCATAGCCGGTGGTTTTGTTGGCACAAACAGTGGAACAATTTCTAATTGCTATTTTGCAAATTCAAGCTTGATTAACTATTCAACCAGCATAGACGCATCCAACCCAGAAAGTGCATATAACTCTAAGGTGGCGGGCTTTGTTGCAGAAAACAATGGCTCTATTGCATTTAGCTATGTGCGTGCAAAAGAAAATAATTTAACTTTAGATACTCCACTTGCAACCGGCGCAAAAATAGAATCTAAATCTAACGGCATTGTGGCGGGCTTTGTGTTCTACAACACATCAAGCGCAAGCATAACAAACGCTTTTGCAAACACAGTTTTGCTTTCGGATAGTGACTTTATGGCAGGTTTTGTTTACAACAATGCCGGCATAATAAGTGAGGCATATGCAGCCTGCACTTTAAACAACAAAACAAATAACGATAACTCCGAACAGCCATTTATTGGCATTAACGAGCGAAACGGATTGCACAACCTTTCCGCCAATGCTCAATTAATTAACACTTATTATTATTCGCCAAACGGAACGGGCGTGCCTTCGCAAGATTTAGGCATTAATGCACCAGCCGCTTTAAGCAAGGCAAACTTCCAAAACGCAGATGCTTTAACGGGCTTTGTGTTTATTGAATCTGGCAGCCGCACACAAAGGCAGCAGGGCGTTTGGTCGTATTATAACGAAAATAACGAACTTCGCGCTTTGCCAGAACTTATTGGCGCTAACACAATTGCATATTCTCACCGCATAGAAGCATCCACAACCGATGCTGAATCTAACTTTGTTTATTCACCTTCTTACATGCAGGGCAGTGTAAACAACCCATACATCATTCGCAGCGCAGCCGAATTTAACAATGTTATGACATCAAGCAACCATCACTCGTTTGCCGGCTATGTAAGGTTTATTAATAACATAGATTTTGAAACCCTTGGCACAAATAACGATAGAATTACCACCCGCCTAAATTTCGTGCTTGGAGATGCAAATCAAAACAGAATAACCAGCATAGAAGGCAACGGCATGACTATTAGTGGCATTTTCTTAAATCCACTAGAGGCCGGCGCGGGAGATACAAAAATTGGTTTATTTTCAGAAATTGAATTTGCTTATGTTAAAAACTTAAATTTGGTTATAGATTCAGTTTCAAATTCGTTAATTAACGTGCGTGTAAGATACAGCGGCGGCTTGGCAGGCAAAATAAACAACAGCACAATTATAAATGTAATTTTAACAAAGGCAAACACCAACTCCAGCATTGTTGGTTATAATTTCGCCGGCGCTTTGGCGGGCATGATAACGGGCAACAGCATGCTTTATGGCATAGATGCAAATATTAATGTAACCACAGTGCAATCGGAGCCTAACACAATTTATAACTATTTAAGCTTGGAAGAATATTTAACCATTAACAATGCAACCGCTTATAATAGGGAACAATTAATAAGAAATTATAACAACACCTATCTTGCAAACCTTTCTTATGCGGGCGGCATTGCCGGTGTTATAGATATTAACGAGCAACTAAGCCAGAACTACAACATCTCTTATGTTGATGTTTACGGCAGTGATTATTCAGCAGAAAGTGACGGCAGCATTTCGGGTGAATTTGCGGGCGGCGTTGCCGGCTATGCAGGCACAAACACAAAATCGTTTAAAGTTAAATATTATATTGCCAATAGCGATAAAATCCGCGGCAAAGTTGTTGGCGGGCTTTACGCAATTTGCAAGGGCCACATTACCGCTTGTCAGGTTACAAAAGAAGAGGGCAACGTTGCAACCTCTTCATCCGACCCAACCGGCCAACACGCAATTGATAGTGCATTTGCAAACTTTATTATTCAGCAAAAAGAGGATGCAAACATAACCAAAGAAGATGCCCTAAGCAACATGCAAACCATTGGCGAAAGCAAAACTTATGGCAACCTAGAACTGCTTGGCAATGTGGATACTGACAGTTGCTATTATGCCGGCGGCTTAATTGGCGTTGGCATTGGGGCAATTATAGATAACTGCTACAGCAAGGCATCGTTCAGTTCGGGCAACATAATTGGCGGCCTAGTTGGCCTAGCTGTTGGCAATTCAATAACCTACTCTTACGCCGTGCCATATGTTGCATCCAAAGCAATAACCGATGGCGCAAAAATAGGCGGCTTAATTGGTGCAGCAATAAATTCTACAAAAGCCAAAGTTGAAGCGGACCTAGTTAATGCATATGAACATTTTGAAGACTACATCCGCCTAAATTCCAAATTGTATAATGCAGATAAATTTAACCAAATTTCTTACACTTTCTCAACCGTGTTTGTAGATAACGATAAAAACGAAAACATCGCCAACATCGATTATTTGTGCGGCAACAAATATGTGGCACTTTCAAGCAACAATAATGTGGATCAAAGCGTGCTTTCTCAAGTTTATGTTGGCGAACATGACATTATTGGCGCGTTTAGTGAATCTAACAACATTAAAATAATACAACTTGTGGAATTGCTAGACTCTTCAGCCCCTAACCAACAAGTTGTGTTTAACAATGTTTTCTCTAGCTGGATGGAAGATTATTGGACCTTTAACAGATTAAGGTTTTACCCAATTTTAACTGCGGATAACACGTTGGATGAGCATACAATTTCTTCTACACACGGGGAAAACAGCTTTGACCAACTAAAATTGCACCCAGATTGGAACTACGTTGTTAAAGATAACATTGATATGGCGGGGTGGATTGCCGAAAACAACTGGATATTTGATGTTGAATTTACCGGCTCACTTCGTGGCGAAATGGGAGATAGCAAAGCTACACCAAAAATATACAATTTACAATTATTCACCACAACGGACGACACATCCGGCTTGTTTAGAAAAACCACCGGCGCAAGAATATCTAATTTGGAATTTGTGTGGAACGATACCAATAATAGCGGCGCGGCAGTAACAATTAACAACAACATTTCTTCATTTGGCGGCCTTTCCGCTGAAGATAACGGCTCCACATTCACCAATGTAACCGTGCACAGCGGACAATTGGACGCATATAACAGTGTTATTCCAATGGATGGCAGCATGATAAAAGTAACCGTGCAAGGCAGCATTTCCAACTTTGGTGGCATTGTGGGCAAGGCAACAGCAAGCTCGCTAACAAACAACACTTTCTCTAGCAAGGTGGAAGCCAACTTTGGCAGTTCCACAACAAAGAACATTGGCGGCATTGTTGGGCAGGCACTATCCGTTGGCAACGATTCCACTTCAATTCAAGGCGCAGTTTTAGGCATAAACGAACGAGATAAAGCAATATTTAACATAACTTCCACCGGCGCAGTTAACCTTGGTGCAGTTGTGGGCAATGCACAGTCCACCGCAATTCAAAACTGCAATGTTGGGCAAAATTCTAACATCACGTTCGAGGCAACCGCAAAATTAATAGGCAATTCAGAAAGTTACATTTCTGGTTTGGTGGGCTCGGCAACGGGCAGTGTAATTTCTGGCAACAATGTGTTTGCAAAAATAACCGCATTAAGCGATGCAGCCGAAAACAGGCCAGTTGTAAATGTGGCAGGCTTAATAGGATATTATAACTTAAACACAAACATTTACACCCAAATTGAAAACAACACCACTTGGGCAGAAATAAATGTTGGCAATCAAACCAGTGAGGCAGTGTTTACGGCGGCAAATTTAAGCACAGGCATTGCCACAATTGTTGCGGGCACAACAATAAAAATAAATCAAAATGTTTTTGCAGGCAAAATTTTAACCACATCAAGCCAAGTGGCAACAATTCGCGCTTCCGCTGCCGTGGCAAACAAGCAGGGCAGTGATGTTGTTATTAACGAGTTAACAACTTCAACCGACATTGCAGTTGGAGACAATTCAACATCAATGTTATATGTTGGCGAAATTGTTGCTTACGCAGATAAAGATGTTGCTATTTCCAACGCGCTTGCTTCGGGCAAAATTGTGCCAGCAAGTGATGGATATAGAGATAGCCTTGCAACGCACATTTCAATTGGCGGCATGGTGGGTGAAATTGGCACAAACTTAAAAATAGATCAGTCAATTTCAATTGCAAGCATAGTTTCAGGCGGGCTTAACCCAAGCGTTTATGACGTGTTAGATGTTTCGGTTAACATTCAAGCCCTAATTGGCGTTTACTCCGCCTTGGAGGGGGATTTAACCAATGTGTTCTATTCTTCCGACTTTGCATTGCAACCAGAAAAGAACGCTCAGGCATACAACATTCCGGCACAAAGCATGTTTAATGCACAAATGTTTGCCAACTTTAATTTGTGGGCATCCAGCACGCACAATAAGTTATCTTCTGGCATGCCATATTTAATAAATTTAAAAACGCAGCTGGAAAGAATTTCACTTTTAACCAACAATAGATATTTAGAAGGCTCTCCTTTGGCACCAATTGTGGTTTCGGGGGCAAACGATATTAAAGAGAGTGAAACTAACTATTATTTGTTAAGCTCTAACTTGCAAAACTTAAACTTTAACATAAACATTTTAAATGGCGTGTTAATTGGTGGAGAGTGCGAATATTCAATTGCCAGCAGGTTTATAAACGACATTTCTGCAGGCTCTGCTGTTTCTAACTTACATTTTAAATTAAATGGGGAATTTAACGCCAATTCAACAATTGCACAAAATAACCATGGCGTAATATTCAACAGCTCAATTTCGGGCACAAACATAACGGCGCACGGCCCTAGCGGAATGCTGGCTTACAACAATTATGGCTTAATTTCTTATTGCGCAAATTCAAGCGAAATTGTGTCTGCCAACAGCACCATTGCAGGCATAACATATTCTAACTCGGGCACAATAATGTCAAGCTACTTTACGGGTTACATTAATTCTACAAGCCAATCGGCAGGAATTGTTATGTATAACGAAATTGAAAATAACAAAGGCTATTTATTCAACAATTATGTTGCAGGCGTGGTTAACAACATTGCACAAACGGGCAACAGCTTTGTTGGAGATTTAAACAGCCTGCAAGGCAAAAACAACTTTATTGATAAATATGCAAATAACGAAGAGAACATAGAAGGTGTTAATACTGCACAATTAAATGTGGTGGATAGCATTGATTTATTAGCTGGCGTAAGCTTAAAGGGCAACTGGTTTACTTCAATAAAAAAGAGTGAGAGCAACTACTCAATTGATGTAGAATCACATAACTTTGGATACAACTATTTGTACCCAGTTTACAACTTTAACAGGCGCAAAAGCGAAAATATAGAAGAATTTAACTATCAATTATATTTAACTTACACCGGCACGGGCACAGACAAAAACATTATTCAAACAATAGATGATGTTATTAACTATAATAATATTGATGAAAATGGCAACTATAAAATTAAAGCTAGCGGCCTAACAAACGAAAGCAACATTTATGCTGCCAACGCATTTAAAATACCTCATTTGGGTGTGTTAAAAGCAGTTGAATATTTGGCAAACATTAACGGCACACACACAAATTTAAATTACATGTTCATTTATGATATTGATGGGCAAATTGACGAAAACACCAACATAAATTGGGATGCAATTGGCGCAGAAGAAAATCATCAATTTAACGGATATGTGTTTAGCAACAAATTATACAATTACAACAGCAGGGTTTATGGCACGGGAGATTTAAACACTCCATTATCTAACCGAGAAAGTTTGGTTATCATTAAAAATTTAAATGGCAACGGCTTATTTACCAACATTAACAAAGCGCACTTTGAATATTTAAGATTTGGCAATTTTACTAACTTAACCAATAGTGGCGCACTGGGTGTTGATGTTGTTGGCGAAAATGACGGTGCAAACAGGGGCAGTGTATCAGTTAACCAAATTTACTTTGATAACAGCACAATTTCTGGCTCCACCGCGGAAAATAACTATATTGCAGCATTGTTTGGCAAGGTTTCAAACAACAATGTTAGCATTTCTAACCTATTTGCAAAAATAAATACCAGCACGGTAACTTTGAAAGATTCATCTTTGGTTGGTTTAATAGCGGGCAATTTAAGTTCGGGCACAATAACTTTAACCGCAACATCTAACACCACTTCGCTTTCTGTTAACTTTGGCAATGGCGTAACAACTGCGGGCGGCATTGTTGGTGAAATTGATGGCGGCACAGTTGACGCAAGGGAAAATACTATTACCATTTATTCATATGATGGCGTTAATTTGGGCGGCATTGTTGGTAAGGTTTCGGACATTTCGGACGGCAGTGCAACGGTGCAAAATGTTAAATTAAAATTTGAAACTCAAATTCATGCAAAATCGTTTGGCGTGTTTGCAAACAACATTGGTGGAACAATTACATTTAACAATTGCGCTATTGATGAAAACAGCAACGTTGCAATTAGCACCACCGAAACCGAAGACGTGTTCTTTGGCGTGGTGGCAGCACAGCAAACTGGCGGCAAGGCAACAGTAACAAACACAAGCATGAATCAAACATTTAGTTATAGTTGCAGTTTAACTGATGCATTTAACCCTAACAACGATAGCCAAGGCTTTGGCGGCTTAATTGGCAAACAAATTGGCGGAGAAGTTGAATACAGATCACCTGTTGATATAACAATAAATGTTCTCAACGGCCAAAATTTAGGCGGTGCAGTTGGCTATTATGCAGACGGAAGCATATCGTTAAGTGACAGTTATAACATAACTTTGCAAGGCACATCCAATGTGGGCGGCTTGTTTGGTTACGCAAATGCATTTAACATTGCAAATTTCATTGGGCATGACAACATAAAAGCAACCCTAAACACCCGCATAGCATATGGCGGAGCAACCACTCTTTACAACTGGGGCGGCTTGTTTGGCGTGCTTAATAACCCAATGAATATTGACGGAATTAACAACGGCAACGCAATTAACATAAACACAGCTACGGCAAACGACAACATAACATTGTTTAATGTGGGCGGCATTGCTGGTTTAATTCAGGCAACCGACCTAACTTTAACCGAATTGACAAACAACGGAGCAATTTCAAGCATAAACAACAACAGCAGTGACACCGGCTACTCTTATTTGGATGGCAACAACGAAATTTACAAAATGTCAGTTCAAGGCTCGCTATATGGCAGAAACCTTGCCATAAAAGCGGTTAACATGGGCGGCATTTTCGGCAGAGCAAGCGGAATTACCATTAACGGCGCAATAAACAACGCGCAAATAAAGGGATATCAAAACGTGGGCGGCATTATTGGTTACGCAAACAATGTTATCCTAACGGGTGAATATTCTAAACCTCAGCCGGGAGAAGCGGAAGACATTCAAATTTCAATATTCACGCCAGCGCTGTCAACCGAGGGCGCGGGCCAAAAATTTAGCTTAAAAAATGGCTTTTACACCCCAGTAATTTCGCCAAGTTCAACCGACAATTTATACGAGCTCGGCCGCGCAAGTTCAACAAACAACGTTGTTGGCGTTGTAAATGTTGGCGGGTTAATAGGTCAAATGCAAAACGGCAAACTAAACGCGCTTTACAGCCAAGCCAATGTTTACGGCAATGTAAATGTTGGTGGTGCAGTGGGCAATTTGGTGGGCAACAACTCAACAACCATAACCAACGTTATTGTTTTGGGGCAAGAGCAAGAACTATTGGTTAAAGGCATTATATTTGCCGAATTTGTCGAAAACCTCATTGCAAGCGAAGAAGAAGTGGAAAGGTTAGAAGTTAACTTCTTCCCAACCGGCGTTGGCGGGCTGGTGGGCAATGCGCAAACAGGCAGCATACACCACAACTATTTAGGCAATGTGTTAGTCACTTCGGCAAGCGAAGGCGCTTCATCCGGCATGTCGGCAAACAATGTAACCGTAAGCTCAACCGTAATTTCCACCGTTGGCAACTATATGGCAGATTTAACAAAACTTTCTGCCAACAGCAACGCCGTTTACGATTATTCCAGCAGCAGCCAGCAAACCGGCGCAGCAACGCAATTCAACAAGGTTAGTTTCAATGCCATTGCATCCGGTTTTGGCGGCGTATTTGGCACAACAAACAGCACCGTGGTGGGTGCCGTTGCAGATGCAACACTAAACATTACAGGCAATCCAATAATAAACAACTATTTAAACAACACAAACGTTAGCGCATCTTTGGGCGTTAACACCGGCTCGTTCTATGGCTTTGTTAATAATGGAGAATCACCAACAATTGCAACCCCAAGCCTAATGGACAACATTTCGGTGGACGGCGCTTACAATGTGGGCGGCGTTGTGGGCAATTACACAGCCAATGCATTAAACGGCTTTAGTGCTAGCAGCATCAACAGGCTGGCTGGCGTTAACAAAGTTTCAATTAACGTTCAAACCAACAACATAACGGGCATGTACGTTGGCGGCTTGTTTGGCAAGGTTAATGTTGACAATGGCGAGGGCGATGCAAGCAACCTTGTTATTACAAGCAACTCAAGTGCAAAAATTAGCATTAACACCAACAACTCTTACTACATCGGCGGCTTAATTGGCAGGCTGGAGGGCAACCTAAGAGGTGAGGACGCCAGCTCTTCAACCTACAACTCTCGCGTTAACTGTTCGGCAGATGGCTCAGGCTCAAGCGTGGGCCTAGAAATATCCGGCAGCGATGTGGAAAACTTTGGCGGCTTGGTGGGCATGCTAAAAGTGGCACCTAACGCCAACGGCATAACAGCCGAAGTTACCGGCGCGCATCAATTTGCCTTTACCGTTAACACCATTGAAAACAGCAACTATTACGACGGCCCATCAACCTATGATTATAACGACGAGCGCTCTGCCGAATTAGATTTAGTTGCTCAAGCTTACTATGTAAATAAGGATAGCTTTAACATTTCCGCTTCAAAAGATGCAACATTATACGATGGCGAAAACGATTGCAACCCATTGCTACAAAACACTGGTGCATGGGGTTGGCACAAAACTTACACCGGCTTTAAAACTTTGCAGCGCATAATTCCTGCCGGCGTGGGGGCAAATTACAGCGGCACTAATGAGTGGGACGCAATTCAGCCAATTTACGATGCAACCAACATAACCCACGTTGGAACACTTAAAGAATTGGTTTCACGAGGATTATTAAAAGAAAACGATATAATTTTGGTTGGCTCGCACAATGCTCTTCTGGATGCTGAAAAAATAGACTATGGCAAAGTAATAACAGACGAAACCGGAAAAATAAAAGTTATACAATCCAATAAAGATGGATATCCAGAAGAAAAAGATGGATCTAATATAGAAATTTGTGATGAAGATTTTATTAACTTTACCGTTTATGAAGACGAATCTGGGCACCCTAAGTTATATTCTCGCTTGGGTGTGGGCACAGTTTATGTTAATGATAAAAATCAATTTGCAACCCCAGTGGACGAAAAGAAAAAGATCACTGAGAGAGCAGACGGGGAAATTAGTAAATATTATATCGACCTAAACAATTCAAAAAATTACACCCAAGCTTTGCATTATTTATATTGGGGGGAAAGAAAAGGTGACGACTTTAACAATAAGAAATTTATTACAGTTGGCGGTCAAGAAGTAAATATGGTAACGAATCCAACCGAAGAAAAATACTTAGTTTATAAAATAAAAACTGCCTTTTACAGCCAGTATGCGGAAACAGACTCCGCTTCAACTGATAAAGCTAATGATGTATATTTCCAATTTGATGTAATTTATAGCAACTATAGTTCACCAGACGACGTTGCAGATGATGTGCTGCCTGTTGATGGATCAATTTTCAATGTGGTGGGCGTTCAAACAACCGCAGCTAGAAATAAGATTAAATCGGAAAATGACAACTTGCAATGGCTTAGATGGGTATTAGAGGTAGTTAGTTGGATTGAAACCGCGATTGTAGGTCTTGCTGCTTTAGGTGCTCTATTAACTCTCTTTATACCTGGTGTGCAATTCGTAGGTTTTGGAGTGTTAGGAGCATTACTTGGTTTAGGTGGCGGTTTGGTTTATGGAAGTATATATACTCATCAATGGCGAAAAAATTCAGTTACTTATAAATCTGTTCAGCAAACTTATATAAACCGCGCTGATCAATCTAACGGGTTCTTATCTTCAACTTACAGAAGACAAGTTCAATATGACGGCAGTGGAGATAATTGGATAATGCAAACGGCAGATTTTAGCTGCATTTTAATAAATGGATATTATTATCAAAACTATTCTTGTGAAAGGCCAAGTGATTATTATTCAGCAAGATACACCATCGTTGCAAGCAACCTTCAAACAGACTATCCTGAGGGCAAATATTTAGCCCATTTGCCAGATTTGTCAAATGATGCTAGTTATCAAATTTCTTATTGGGATGCAAAAGGGGAGAAAATTACCGAGACAGATAACTATGCTGCCGCTGTGGGCTGGATTATTTGTGATAAAAACATAGAGCTTGGCAACTCGTTAACTCCTAACTTGCTTGATGGTAAAAACTGTGCTTTAATAATGAAAACTTATGAATATAACAACGGTGTTTATTATAGGTGCGTAAATACTAGCGAAATGGCATATTATCCTACTCAAATGTTTAACGCAAACCTGTATGCCGATGCCGATGGCTATATAAATTATAATGGGTCGATTTTTGTAAAGGGAACATTTAACGGGCCAGATGCATTACGCCCTTACACAATGGATGACACAAACAATTTCTTACATTACGATGCAGCGGGCAAGTTAACAATTAATAATAAAGAATGGACCCCAAGAAGTAGTGATTCCAACGAAGCAAAGTGTGATGATTTAACACTTGAATTTAGAGCTCAAAATCAGCTTAATTTAGCTGCCGCCACTGCAGATAGTAAAAATAAAATTGGAAGCTCATTAAAAATAACTAACACTGCTGCAAACCACGGCACCATAGAAGAAGTTACAACATCGTATAACGAAAATGATGAGCCAACAGGGGAAATTTATAATGAAGGCTTCTCATTTATGCGCAATGCTTATTACACTGCATCAGGCAAGCACATAAATAAATATATTAGCACTAATAATTATCAAACAATTGACCCTATTGTTGCAGCCTTTATTGGACCTACAACTGTTCAACCAGAAGGCGTAGAGGGTGTTGATTATTTGCAATATAATGCTTCATACACAATTACTGACGAGGAAGGCCATCAGCAGAATAGAGTAATACCAATTTTCTACACATTCAATGGCAAAGCAACAAATCAATCTGGTGTTGATTATGTTAAAAATGAAACAAAATTAGGCATATTAAATTCTGATGGAAGCATTATAAACGAAAACAGCACTATTTATATAAATACTTATCCTGATTCATTTGTTAACCCTTATAAAGACACGGACAAGGGGAGCGACATGCATGACGAAAATTACTATATAGACCTTGCCATTTTGGATGCAAATGTTGAAGAAATTGATCAATCATTATATTTGCAATATGACGCAACTTATTTCTATTATGAAGGCGGATATGTAACCAAGGAAGACGATGACAGTGCCAACAAAACCGTGTTTATGCCTATAGAAAATGAATATTATTACACTAATTCTCAATTAGGTTCGGTAGGTAGTAGAACATATACATTTACCTACAGTTATATAGAAATTGATATTTATGACAAAAACGGGAATAAGCAAACTACTGGCACAGGTGTAAATAATGCATTTACTCTACAAGACTTAGTAAATGGCTGGGATAAATATAAAGACTATTATTTGGAAGATGTGTCAAAATTAAACTACTCAGATCAACTAAAAGAGATGTATAAAGTATCTAACAACTTTTATGTTAATGGAAACAAGGCAAACTTTACTAGTGGATATAGTGAAAGTGGAATCGATGGAGATTTGCAAGACGATCAAGGTACACACGCACCAAATGTTCCATATACAATTGCTTATTTAGTAAATTCTTCATTTGTTGTGCATAATGGTGTGCTATCCAGTATGGTAACCAAATATTACTCAGCTAATGGCATGAACTATAACAGCAATAAATATTTGGCAAATGATAAATATCAAATTTATACAAGATACAAGTTTGTAAAAAATGAAAAATCTGATTTAAATCCATTTGCAAGTGGAGTGTGGTGTTATGAAGGCAAACTTTCTGATGAAAAACCTAAATATTATTTGTTTGTTAAAGGTAAATTGCCAAATGCTGGCTTAACCACAAATTTGGTTGAAAGTGTAGTTATAACATTCGCAGCAAAAGGTAAAACAATTTATATAGGCGATATGCAGAACGGACTACAAGGCCAGTTTACAAGCGAAATTAAAATCCATTAAAAAATTCACGGTTAAACCGTGAATTTTTATTTGCTTAAAATATACATTTCCCCATCATAACAATCATATAGATTTACTTCTTCAGCACTATTATTAATATTTTCTAAAGTGTCTCCCGCTATTCTCCTGGTATTAATTATCCTAAGTACATTGTTATTTAATGACCATCCAGAATTAGGTTGAGCCATAATTCCAGTATTATAAATATAAGATTTATTTATATTCTTTTTACTGTCGGGTTTTACTAACAACACAAAATCTATTTTGCAACATTCATTTTCTGGCATTGCAGTGTATGTAGCATAATTGATAAAATTAACAAAACCGCTTCTAAGAAATTTGCCAATTTCAGTTTTATTAGGGATGTTAAGTTCAACACCATTATATGTTTCAACATCAATTTTGCTTTCACTAACAACTTCTGGGGTTTTATTATAAGATAATTCTTGAATAAACAATGTGGCTTGAACATAATCTTTTTCAAAAAGCATATTTAAATCAGCCAATTCTTTATCAGTTAACCTATAATTTAATAAATAATTGTTATAATAATCCGCATCGGAGGTTTTTGTTTCAACATTTGTTGCAACATATAAATTGTTTGGTTCACTTTTTTTAATATAAGCGGTGCTTGCGGTTTTTAAAAGGCCATTTTTAATATCTTCAACATTCATCCCCTTTTGCTCATAAAAACCATATGGGCTTGGGAAGAATGGCTGCTTACTTAAAATGTTAATTGTGCTAGGGCCAAATTTATATTCATCAATCAAATTGTTATAATAATCGCTGGTTAAAACGTTTTGAAGGATGGTGCTATATTTTTGGGTATCTGGCTTTGGTGTTGGGTCTGGTTTTGGTGTTGGCGTGCAGGCGCCAGCGGTGGCGGCAATGGAAAGTGCCATTGCAAATGCGGCCCCGCCCTTAACAATTTTGCTGTGGGCAAGTTTGTTTGCCAAATTTTTAAGTTTTTCGGTTAATTTTGTAATTAAATTCATAATTTCTCCTTATTAAAATTTTGCTTAAATTTATGCCAAGGCTTTGTTACCTGCATTTTGCTGCTGGCAATTAAGCCGTTGCAAGCAACTTTTGGCTATGGCAACTTTAACATAAGCAATTTGTTTTTGTAGCATAAAAATTTTTGTTCTTTTAAATTATATCATCAAAACATAGGCTTGTCAACCCCTAAATCATAAAAAATTTGGCAAAATTTTCTATTTTTCCATCCCATTTCCGCATTATTTCGACATTTTTTAATTGCTAACAATATTATTTCGACATTTTTCAGTGCTAACAATATTATTTTGACATTTCTCTTTATCATCAATCACATTATGCCATTTCGCTCCCATGTCATTCCGAGCGAACGCAGTGAGCGTGGGAATCTAATTTTTATCCCATATGTCATTCTGAGCGGAGCGAGAAATCTCAACCTTAGATTGCCACGGGCAAAGCCCTCGCAATAACATGTCGGGGCCCCCGTTTTTTTAAAAAAATAAAAAATTTTAAAAAATCTATTGACAATCCCTTCCCGTTGGAGTATAATATCAGCAGTTAAATAAAATTCTTGGCCAAAGACCACAAGTGTTTTAAACATAATTTCCTTTTGGGTTGCTTGTGTAGGAGAGAAAAAGAATGTCGAAATATTTTGAATTCCTTTTGTCTTGGCAAAAGGGATTTTTATTTAATGGCACACGTTGCCAACAAAATTGCCAACAGTTTTGTATTTTAGCATAAAGGAGGATTAAAGTGTCAGCAAATTTAGAACTTAAAAAATCCGCGGTGGAAGAAATTAAGGAATTAATTAATAAATCTAAATCCATCGTTTTGTTGGACTATCGCGGTATTACTGTTAGCCAGGACACTGCCCTTCGTAAAACCCTAAGGGAAAACGAAGTTGTTTACAAAGTTATTAAAAACACCCTTTTTAAAAAGGCGTGTGAACAACTTAACATTTCCGGGTTTGATGAGGCACTTAACGGCACAACAGCATTTGCGTTTGGGCTTAATGATGAAACCAGCGCACCAAGGCTGATTAAAACCGCCATGAAAGATTACCAAACTTTAAAAATTAAAGCTGGTTATTATAACGGCACCGCAATTGGTGAAGGTGAAGTTGTCACTCTTGCAAGCATCCCAAGCAAAGAAGTGCTTGTTGCCAAGTTACTCTACGTCCTCAATGCACCAGTTACAAGTCTTGCTCGTGCATTTAAGGCTATTGCAGAGAAAAAGGCCTAAAACCATCATGGTTATATAATTAATTTAATAAAGGAGAAATTATGGCAAAATTAACAAATCAAGAAATTATTGACAGCGTTAAAGAGATGACTGTCGTTGAACTTAACGATTTAGTTAAGGCATTGGAAGAAGAATTTGGCGTAAGCGCCGCAGCCGCTGTTGTTGCAGGCCCTGTTGCAGGTGGTGAGGCTGCCCCTGCCGCTGAAGAAAAAACCGAATTTAATGTAGTTTTGAAAGAAGTTGGCGCTAACAAAATTGCAGTTATTAAAGCAGTTCGTGAAGCAACCGGTTTGGGCTTGATGGAAGCTAAAACTTTGGTTGAAACACCTAATTCAGTTATTAAGGAAAATGTTCCTACCGCTGATGCAAAAGCACTTGAAGAGGCTCTTAAAGCCGCTGGTGCTACTGTTGAACTTAAATAATTCTTTATGCAAAAAATCACCTCGCAAGGGGTGTTTTTTATTGAAATTTTTAAAAATTTAATAAAAATGGCACATTTTTTAAAAAAAAACTGCCAAATTTTTAAATATTTAATTATTTTTTTAAAATTTTTAAATTAAATTTCATCATTAATAACGGCGTGGGCAAGTGTTAACACATAAATTTGCTTTGCGCCGTTTTTCTTTAACACAGAAGAAACTCCGCTTGCTGTTGCACCCGTGGTGTAAACATCGTCAATTAGCAAAATGGTTTTGCCGCTCATTTCCGCCTTATGTGCCTTGTTAATGTCAAAAACGTCCTTAACATTATCTTGCCTTTCCTTAAAATGTAGGGTGGTTTGGCTTGGGTTATCCTTAACTTTAATTGTTAAATCTAAATAGGGCAGGTTAAAATTTTTGGCAACAATTTCCGCCAAAATTTTTGCCTGATTATATCCTCGCGCCTTTTCCTTCTTTTTAAACATTGGCACCGAGGTTACAATGTCGGGCGAAATATCCCACCGCGCCAAATATTCGGTTAAAAACGCCGCCATTGGCTCGCACAAAAACTTTTGCCCGCTATATTTATATTTGTGCACACATGCCACAATTTTGTTTGTATATTCAAACACACTGCGCGCGCAAACAAAATCATAATTTTTGCGCTTGCACCTTAGGCAAACGCCGGCAGAGTAATCGCTCATCGGCTCGCCACAACGTGCACAAAAATTTTTAATAAAAGGCAAATTTGTTAAGCATTTTTCACAACAATCGTTGTGTGCACGTTCGTTTAATTCTCCGCCACAAAAAATGCATTTAACATGGCGCGGAAAGAAAATATCTAAAAGATATTGCTTAAACCTATTCCACTTTGATGTTTTCTTTTGTTCAATCATTTAGAATTTTTTAAATTTGTAATAAAATTAAGAGTTTTTTCCAACTTTGCCTTAGAAAAACTTTGAATGTTATTATAAATTTCCACAATAAGGTCGTTTTCATTTTTGCTTTGCGCGTAATCATAATCGTCATAAAGCATATTTACGTTAACGCCCAAAATATCCGCAATTTGTTTTAGCAAATTAGAATTAGGATATAATTCGCCGCGTTCATATTTTGAAAAGGTGGAGTTTTTAACTCCCAATTTGAATGCTATATCCTTTTGTGTTAGCCCTTTCATCTTTCTAATTTCTTTAATTCTCATATTATAATTATTAAACATCTTGTCCAAAAAAATCCTATGAGGAAATTTTTGTTTTAAAAATAGTATAAATCGGGCACTAAGGACTATTAAAAATGTCCTGTCAGGAAAATATTTTGGCAAAAATTTCACAAATGGGGAATATTTTGTTTCTTTCATTTGCATATATGTAAAGTATCGTTACTCATTGCGCAAAAAAACCGCATATTTGCGGTCTAATTTCTTTAATTCTCATAAGTTTTTATCTTTTAAATACCCCACTATTACCCCACCCATGTCATTGCGAGGCAACATCGTTGCCGTGGCAATCTAAGGTTGAGATTTCTCGCTCCGCTCGGAATGACATATAAGATAAAAATTAGATTCCCACGCTAACTGCGTTCGCTCGGAATGACATATAAGATAAAAATGAGATTCCCACGCTTACTGCGTTCGCTCGGAATGACTTAAGTGTGCCATGAATGATAAAGAGCAAAAAACCCGCGGGCGGCTTATTGAGTGTTAAATTCTTGAATTAAAAAGTCTTTTAACATGGTGTAGCGTTTGGCGGTGTAGTTGTTGTGTATCATGCGGGCAAGGGTTTGTTTGCTGCCTATTAGCACAACCGTCTTTTTGGCTCGGGTTATGGCGGTGTAAAGCAAGTTGCGGGTTATAATTATTGGTGCGCCCGGCACAAGCGGAATAACCACGCAATCAAATTCACTGCCTTGGCTTTTGTGTATTGTTATGGCGTAGGCCAGTGTAATTTGATACATATCGGTGGACTGATATCGGCAAACTTTACCATCATCAAAACGGATGGTAACCTCGTGCGTGTCCGGTTCAATGTGGGTTATGTAGCCAATGTCTCCATTAAAAACGCCCGTTCCCAGCTGGCTTATGCCGTTTTCTTCATATTTGGTGTATTCCATTTCGTAATTGTTAACCGTTTGCATAACCTTATCCCCAACATGATATTTGCAAAACTCGTTAGTTAGTTCAATGCCCGAATAATATGGGTTAATTGTCATTTGCAGGCGCTTATTAAGGTTGTCAATTCCGCACGGGCCGGCCTTCATTGGGGCAAGCACTTGAATGTCTTGCGGCTTATATCCAAAATATTTTGGCAGGCGGGTGCTAACCAAATCTATAATAGTTTCGCTGTTGGCAACAAGGTCTTTGCCTTGCTCGTAAAAGAAATCTTTACTTGCATTATTAAAAATTGGCATTTTGCCACTATTAATAAGGTGGGCATTGGTTACAATAAGGCTGTTATTATCCTGCCTATAAATGTTAACAAGGCTGGTGGTGTGCACCTTTTTGCTTTCAATAAGGTCTTTAAGCACATTGCCGGCGCCCACGCTTGGCAGTTGGTCTTTATCCCCAACCATAATTATTCGGGTGGTGCTTCTCAGTGCCTTTAACAGGTGATAAAAAAGCGAAACATCCACCATGCTCATTTCGTCCACAATAACAACGTCGGCATCAAGCGGGTTGTTTTCGTTTCTATGAAAAACGCCTTCGCCATCAGTCGCGTTAACTTCCAGCGCGCGGTGAATTGTTTTTGCCTCAACGCCGCTGCTTTCGGTCAGCCGTTTGCTTGCCCGCCCAGTTGGGGCACACAAAAGCACTTTTTTGTGTTGCTCTTTAAACATCTCCAAAATGCACCTAACAATGGTGGTTTTGCCCGTGCCGGGGCCGCCCGTAATTATGGATGCGCCATTGGTTAGCCCTGCCAAAACTGCGTCAGTTTGCTCACCATTTAAAATAATTTTGTGCAGGCGCTGATATAAGTTAAGGCTATCTAAAAAGTTAAAATTATCTTCAAATTTGTTAAACGAAAGTTTATATAATTTTTTGGCAGAATAAAGCTCTTGAAAATAAAATTTTGTTAGCATACAAATTTCTTCATCATGATGGCTAAAATTTTTAACCATGCCCTCAATTTGCAAAAAATCTATGCATTTATTAACATTTTGCCTGTTATTTTCGTCATAATTTAAAATTTCCATGCAATTTGCAATTAAATTTTCTCGCGTAAGATAAGTGTGCCCCTCGCGCTCGCTTGCCGTTTTAAGCGTGTAAACAAGGCCCGCCTTAATGCGGTTTTCCCCAAACAAATCTATGCCAAGTTTAATGGCAATTTTATCCGCCGTGGCAAACCCAATGCCATCCACATCCTCAACCAGCTGATATGGGTTGTTTTTTACAATTTCAATGGTTTTATCTTTATAAATATTAAAAATTTTAATTGCAAGGTTGGTGGAAATAAAGTGAGATTGCAAAAACATTATGCTGGCCTGCATCTCTTTCATCTCATTATAGTTGTTAGAAATTTCAACCGCCTTTTGCTTGGATATGCCGCGAACTTTGCTTAATTTAATGGGGTCAAACTCCAAAACCGAAAGGGTATCTTCCTTAAATTCGTCCACAATGCGTTTTGCGGTAACCGGCCCAATGCCATAAATTAGCCCGCTAGAAAGATATTTTTCAATGGCTGGCAAGCTTTTTGGCTCAACCAACTTAATGTCATCAATTTTAAATTGTTCTCCAAACTTTTTGTTAACAACAAATTCGCCATCCAACTCAAGGGTTTGCCCCTCATAAACCTCGGGCGCGTTGCCAACCGCAGTTATTTTTTTGTTGTTGTATGAAAGATTAATTACAGAATAGCCATTTTCTGCATTTCTAAACACAACATTTTCAACACTGCCTATAATTTTCACCCTTCTATATTACAACAAATTTTATTTAATTTCAACTTTTTGTATTGACAACTTTATTAAAATTTGTTATTATTTTTTTGTTAAAATGCAATGTTTTAACATATAATTAATATCCAAAAACTTAAAACGCGGCTTAATTTTGGCAAAAAACCGCCATAATTGCATATACTTTTGATAAAATTGTGCATTTTTTTAAAAAAAGTTAAAAAATTTTTAAAATGGGTATTGACAATTTCGCGGTTTTGGTTATAATAAGTAATGATTATACCGAAAATGGGGGAGTAAGATTATGAAAAAATTTCTGATTTTTCTAGTAGCAATCATAGTTGTAGTGTGCGCTGGGCTTACTACATACTATTTCTTGCGCAATGATGAAGTTATTAACTTCACCACCAAGGATATTTACTGCAATAAAGGTGACTATATTACAGTTAATGAACTTGGGCTAACTGTTCGCAGACAAAATAAAAGAACAACTTATGACTACAACGCGGCAGATCAAGCAACTCAAGAAGCTGTTAAATTTGACGAATCTATGGGTCATTATGTTACCAACATGGGTGGCGAATATGAAATTGTTATTGCAACTTCTAACAGCAAATTCCCAACCTTTACAATAAAGGTGCATGTTGGTGATGGTTCTATCAATTATCCTTATTATGTGTTTAACACTGAAGATTTAAACTTAATTAGTGAAAACTATGGTTTGGATAAAAATTATGAATTGATGAACGACATTGAATTGCCAGCAGACTTTAAGCCAATTGGCTATCAACAAACTGTTGACACTGGCGTTACATACAAAGACTTTACTGGTCATTTTGATGGTAATGGTCACACAATTTCTAACCTTAAATTAACAAGCGAAAACAACACCGATTTGCACAATGCTGGTTTGTTCTCTAGCATTAAAGGTGAAGCAGCCGTTGTTACTGACCTTGTTATTAAAAACGCAAACATTTCTGGCAACTTTGAAACTGCTGGTGCTTTGGCTGGTTCAATTTTTGGTGAAATTTCCAAAATTAAAGTTGAAGGCGGCAATGTTTCAAGCGAAGCAGAATCAAGCAAAGTTGGTGCTTTGGCAGGCGAACTTAAACAAGGCAGCAAATTAACAAAATCTTATGCACAAAACACTACTGTTGCTGGCAATGGTGCAAACAGCGTGGTTGGTGGCTTGGTTGGTGCTAACGAATTATCTGACATAAGTGCAGTTTACACAAACAATGTTAAACTTGATGGTAAAGGCACATTGGGCGGCTTGGTTGGCACAATGGAAATTGGCACTGATGCTAACAAACTTGGCGCAATTCGTCAATCTTACGCTTACACAACTAGCGAGGCAGAAGGCTTTAAAGCTTTTGTTGGTAAAATATTTACACAAGATTTTGAAACTTTAACTAAGAAAAGCCAAGGCGCAGCAGAACAAGAATATTATGAAAATTCTAACTTGCAATATTTAATTGGTAACTACGCAATTGGCTCAGCAGAAAACTTGGTTGGTTACGACAGTGAAAAGAGCTTGCAAACTTATTTTGAAGATAAATTAAGCAACAAATTAGAAGATTTATCTAACGGCTTTAACCTAGTTACAGCTAAAGCTAACATAAATGAATTTGCACGTTTAGAGAGTTATATCTACTATGGTTATAACGCATCTAACCTTGTTAAATGGGACGATTCTATTTGGAACACTCCTCAAAATGACATCCCTACATTAAAAGATACAGACAGCGTAGTTTCTAATGCTTCAGTTTCATACATTAAACGTAATGTTAGTGAAACCACTGTTGAAGATGCTACAAAACTTAAACAATTGCTTGAAGCAGATGTTCAAGATAAAAACATTGTGCTATCTGAAAGTGAAGAATATGATTTAGGCGGTGCAGTTGTTACTCCACACGCATTAAAAAATTCCATTTTCAATGGCAATGGCTCTACAATCAAAAACTTTACAATTAAGGGCAGCGGAGTTGAAGGCTTATTCTCAACAGTTGAAAATTCTGCAGTTACAAACTTAACATTAAAAGAATTTACATTTACCGATCAAACAGCTACAACCGCTGGTGCTGTTGCTGGCGAATTAACTGGCGCAGGCTCTGCAGTTGAAAATGTTACGGTTGAATTTGGCGAACTAGCTTTAGGTTCTGCAAACATTGTAGAAAACTTTGGCGGCATTGTTGGCAGTGCAAAACAAGGCACTTTAATTAGCAACTGCCAAGTAACTGGTTTAAATTTAACAACTGGTGCCGATATTGATAATGTTGGCGGCATTGTTGCCACAGCAGAAACTGGCACTGTTATAGCTAACAACACTGTTAACGCAACACTTTCTGGCAGAAAAATGGTTGCTGGTTTGGTTGCTTTAAACGATGGTGAAGTAAGAGATAATAGCGGCGATATTACTATTAATTACAACGAAATTGGCCAAACAGATGTTAAAGTTGCTGGTTTGGTTGCAGTTAACAACGGCGTGCTAAAAAATGCTACCGATGTAAAAGAAAATGGCGAAATTACCACTCAAACTGCAGTAGTTAGTGTAAACATTAATATTAATGCAACTGATGGCGTATTAAGTGCAGCTGGTATTGTTGCAGAAAACAACGGCACTGTTAGCAACATTGTTGTTAATGGTGAAGGCGTTAACAATGTTGACTTAACTGCTAACGAAGTTTACCTTGCAGGTGCAGTTGTAGACAACTTGGGCAGCATGTCTAACATTTATGTAACATTTGCCCGCGTTGGTAAATTAAATGTTGGTACAAACAAAAATTATCAGGCTGCCGGCCTAGTTGTAAACAACTCTGGCGATATTAAAGTGGCAGTTGTATCAGTAGATAATATAGAAGCAAACATGGTTGCTGGTGTGGTTGTTAACATGACAAGCGGCTCAATTGACCAAGTGCTTGTTGGCAAATTAAACACTCAAACCGATGAAGAATCTTCTACAAAAACCACAACAATTGAACGCAACAGAATTTTAGGTAACGATATGGTTGCTGGCGTGGTTGTAAACCAAGGCAATGCAACAATAACCAATGTTCAAGTAGCAAGCGTGCTAGAAGGCAGTCAATCTACAACATTAGTTTCGTTAGTTGCTTTAATCTTCCCAGATGGCGCAAGATTGGAAAATGCAAAAATAGATAGTCAGTTTGCAGGCGTTGGCCATTTCTATTCAGATACTTGGAACGATGCAGATAAGAGCTCTTGGGGTGAAAAAGTTCAAGTGTTTGGCCAAAAGGGTGAATTCCCAGCCTTTGCTTATAACTTATATACATTTGACACAGCATCTGGCACAATGAGAAGCGTTGTTGTAAATTCTCAAGCTTTAAATGGCTTCACTTACAGCTCTTCTAAATGCACACGCAACAACTTCTTGTGGATTCCTACTTCTTGGGATATGGACGACACTGACGAAGCAAACAGAAGCTTTGTTAAATATGTTGACGCTAATGCCTTTGCAGAAGAATCTTCATACAGAGGTCAAGTTGATGTTGAAGGTCACTTTAAATTCGATTTAAGCTTTGACATTGCCGATGCAAGCAGCAACTCTGCATGGACAACTGGCTTAGCAAGAACTGGCATTTCTTTAAGATTTGTGGTTAACTATATTAACAACATCTTAAATGTTGGTGAATAAAAAATAGAGTGCGTTAAGCACTCTTTTTTTTATTAAAAAAAACGCCTTAAAAGGCGTTTGCTGGTTGCTTTAATTGTAGAAAAGGCAAAATTATGCGTTGTTCTTTTCTTTGTCGTATGCAGCCAAAATTTCTGAACTAATTTGCTCTCTGGTTGGAGTGTTAAGTGGGTGCACAATATCGCGGTACTCACCATTAGGGTCTTTCCTTGATGGCATTTGGATGAATAAACCGTTAGAACCTTCAATAACTTTAACATCGTGTACAACAAACACATCGTCAATAGTAAAAGAAGCAACGGCTTTCAACTTGCTGTCATCTTTAGTAACCAACCTGATTCTAATGTCTGTAATTTTCAAGTCTGTTCACCTTCCCTTTTAAATATTAACTACTTTGTAGCCATTATTATATTAACATATATTTTTAAAATTATCAAACAAATTTTGCCATTATTTTAATTTTTTGTTTTAATTTAACATAAATTTGTGTTTTGTTTTACCAAAAATTAAGTTTTTTCATATAAAAAGTTATGGAAAGCAAAACAATACTTTTTTTAGGGATTGGCGGCGTTAGCATGCATCAGTTGGCAATAGCCTACAAAAAGCAAGGCTACATTGTTTATGGCTACGATATGAAACATAGCGCCTACACCGATTATTTAACCGATTTGGGCATTAAAATAAGCTTTAAATTTAATAAAGATTTTTTGTTTGTGGATAAATGCATTAAAACGGGCGCAATTAAAGATAACAACAAATTTGTTGTTGCCTTAAAAAAACTTAATGTGCCAATAATAGACCGTGCCGAAGCCTTGACAGAACTTGCCCAGCAATTTAAATGCGTTATTGCGGTGGCGGGCACGCATGGCAAAAGCACAACTGCCAGCCTTATTTATGAAATTTTGCGTGAAGCACACAAAAAAGTTTCTTGCCATATTGGGGCGGATGTGTTTGCCGCGCGCTTTAATTTGGGTGACGATTTTTTGGTGGTGGAAGCGTGCGAATATAACAAAAGCTTTTTGCACCTTAGCCCAAACATTGCCGTTGTAACAAATGTTGAGGCAGATCACATAGATAGCTATAAATCCATGTTCAACTTGCGTGCCGCCTTTGCGCTGTTTTTGAAAAGGGCGCAAACCCGCTTTGTGTATTGTGAAAAAAGCACCAAATATTTGGCAAAACTTAATGTTAATTACATAACCGGCCACAATTTGCAAATTAGCCCAAAACTTTTGGGGGCATACAACAAAAAAAACATAGCAACCGCAATTGCTGTTTGCAAGTTTTTGTCTGTTGACGATAGCACTATAATAAAGGCAATAAATTCGTTTAAAGGTGTGCCAAGAAGATACGAATTTTTGGGCAAATTTAAGCAGACCAAAATTTTTATAGATTACGCCCACCACCCAACCGAAATAAAGGCATTTGTTGATGAATTTTTAACCCAAAACAAAAATGCGCTAATTGTTTTTCAGCCGCACACCTTTAGCCGCACAAAATATTTGCTTAAAGATTTTTTAACCGTGCTAACGGGCATTAAAAACCTGTGCATTTTTAAAGAATACCCCGCGCGTGAAAAGAAAAACATGGGCCTTTCCGCCCACGAACTTTATTGTTTGGTTAAGCAAAAAAATAAAAATGTTAAATATCTTGCCACTTTTCATGCAACAGCCAAGCAGGTGGAAAAGTTTTCTGCCGTGGCTTTTGTTGGCGCAGGGGATATTAACAATGTGGCATTAAAATTGCTAAATTTACAAAAAACTGTTGACAAATAAAAAAAAACCTTGTATAATAAGGCATTGATTATACAAGGAGATTTTATGAAACAAGATATCCAACCTAAATATGTTAATGTAACTTTTGTGTGTGCTTGTGGGGCGGAATTTAAAGGCAAAACTGCCAAACCTAACACTAAAGAAGGCGATGTTATTAAACTAGAAGTTTGCGATAAATGTCACCCATTCTTCACCGGCCAACAAAAGCTTGTTGATACTGAAGGTAGAGTAGATAAATTTAATAAAAAACACAATAGAAAATAGCGTTGTTTGCGTACCATTTTTTTGCACATAGTTTGTAAAATTGTTGGTGCGCTTTTTTTATAAAATTATGAAATTATTAGAGTTAAGAAAAAGTTTAAAACAACAATTTAATCAACTTGGCATAGATGAAGTTGATGCTGATTTTATTATTGCCTCGGTGCTTAAAGTTAATGCAACCGAACTTAATTTAATTGACGAAATTTCTAATGAAGAAATGTCCACCATAAAATTTGTGGCAGAGCAACGCAAACAGCACAAGCCGCTAGATAAAATTTTGGGCTATAAATATTTTTATGGCATCCGCTTTCAAACAAATTTGGATGTGCTTTCCCCAAGGCAAGATAGCGAAATTTTGGTGGAAACCGCTTTAAAATATATCAATTTAAACGGCTATAAAACGGTGCTAGATTTATGCACTGGCAGTGGCTGTTTGGCAGTGGCAATTAAACGCAATGCCGATGTTTCTGTTAGCGCGTGCGATGTTTCACAAAAGGCGTTAAACGTTGCAAAAAATAACGCATATAAAAACAATGCAATAATAAATTTTTTCCGCTCAAATATGTTTGAAAATGTTAATAACAAGTTCGATTTAATTGTTTCTAACCCGCCTTATATTGCAACTGACGATATTGAAAATTTGCCCGACGAAGTTAGGCTATATGACCCTATTATTGCGCTAGATGGCGGCAATTTGGGCTTAAAATATTATAATATTATTCACGACAACGCAAAAAAGTTTTTAAACGATGCAGGCATGCTTATAATGGAAATTGGGGAGGACCAAGCTGATCTTGTTATAAGCCTGTTTAACGATTTTAATTTTGTTGAAAAGCTTAAAGATTTAAATGGGCAAGATAGGGTTTTGGTGTTTAAAAAATAGGAGGATTTATGATTGAAAAGTTAAAAGCAATTAAAGAAAAGTTTGACAACTTAACCAAAGATATTGCCAACCCCGATGTTATTGCCGACACAAAAACTTGGCAGGCCAAAGTTAAAGAACACGCCAACCTTCAACCCCTTATGGACGAATATGACAACTATGTTAAAATAGATAAAAACCTTGCCGAGGCGGGCGCGCTTTTAGATGGCGAAACTGACTCCGAAATGCGGGATATGTTAAAGGAAGAGCAAACTTCTTTAAAGCAGCAACTGGCCGAAAGTGAAGAAAAACTTAAAATTTTGCTTTTGCCTAAAGACGAAAATGACGAAAAAAATGTAATTTTAGAAATTCGCGGCGGCGCAGGTGGGGAAGAAAGCGCACTTTTTGCTGCCGACCTTTTAAGAATGTATAAAATGTATTGCGATAGCCACAAGTTTAAAATGGAAATTTTAAATATAGAAGAAACCGAGCTTGGCGGCGTTAAAGAAGTGCAGGCAATGATTAAAGGCAAAAATGCCTATGCAACTTTTAAGTTTGAATCGGGCGTGCACCGTGTTCAGCGTGTGCCAGAAACTGAAAGCCAAGGCAGGGTGCACACGTCAACTTCCACCGTTGCCATTTTGCCAGAAATGGAAGATGCCGAAGTTGAAATTAACGAAAAAGATATTAGAATAGACCTTTTTAGAAGCAGTGGTGCAGGCGGGCAAAAGGTTAACAAAACCGAAAGTGCAATAAGAATAACCCACTTTCCAACCGGCATTGTGGTTAGCTGCCAAGATGAGCGCAGCCAAACACAAAATAAGGAAAAGGCTTTTGCAATGTTGCGCGCCAAATTGTATGACTATTATCAACAACAAAAGCAGTCGGAATATAGCCAAAACCGTAAAAACCAAGTTGGCACGGGGGATAGAAGCGAGCGTATTCGCACTTATAACTTCCCACAAGGGCGTGTAACCGACCATAGAATTGGCCTAAGTTTATATAACATAGAGGCATTTATGAACGGCAATATGGACGAAATGCTGGAGGCGCTAACCCTTGCCGACCAGCAAGCCAAATTAAGTGCACAAGAGTAATTTAAAGGCAAAATTTTGCCTTTTTTTATTTTTAAAAAATTTGTTGAATTATTAATAATTTATTTGATAAAAAACTTTTATTGTGTTAAAATTTAATTAGGAGAAAACTATGGCAAAATACCTAAAACCAGATTCTGACTTGGGGTATGTTGAAGATTCGGTTGAAATTGAGTATTTAAAATTTAATAATTTGCGCCACAGCGTGCTTGGCTTTATGTTTGGCGATTTTAACGAACAAGGCGTGTATGTCGTTTCGCCCGAAATTGTTAGCGAATTAATTTCTATGCGCAAATTTATTGTGGATAGTTTGGATAATATTGAAGTTTGCCATAGCGAACTTAAATTTGATAAGCCCATAACTTTTCTTGTAACATTTGAGGGCAACAAGGCAACGTTAAGTCTGCTAGAGCAAGTTAAATTTGAGGGCAACTATAAAATAAATTCGGGCGCTTTTAGCAATGTTAATGAATATGTTTTAGACGAAGTTGAAACAGCCGGTGAAATTGATAGAAATTTAATTTATCGCCGCTGGAATATTAGTGAGTTTGGCGGTGCCGTGTTGGATATTGCCAATATGGACGAAGTTACTTTGGCAAAATATTTTGGCTTGGTTAACCGATATAAATATTTAATGCTTGCCAACACCTCACTTTTGGATAGCGAAGAAGAAATTGAAGAAGTTGAAGCCGAGTATGCCTTTAATATGATGCAATATCTTAAAGCGTATCCAAAATTAAACGAGGCGGTTGTTAATAGGCTTAAAGCCACAGTTAAAGAGAAAAAGGGCACCATTCAGCAAGAAAAACCTAACTTTATAAAAACCATTAACGAAGTTTTGGATGACGCCGTTGAAGAGAATATTTCAGTTTTAACAAAAGAAGAAAAAGCAAGTTTTGAGCAAGATAAACACAATTTGCGCCTTAACCATAATCAAAAAATTCAACAGATTGTTGAAATTCATCACGATGAGACGCAAACCAAATTGGCAGATGATGTAACTTTAAACGAGCCAGCGTCTCACACCATAATTACCATGGCAACCGACCCTAAATTACTTGAATTGCCTTTAACCGAAATTAAAGACGCCTTTAAAACTAAGCAAAAAGAGTTGGAAGATAGGCTTGTTTCAACACCAGTTGAAGTTAAAGGGCAACAGCCTGCCGCCAGCAAAGATTATACCGAAGCTTCATTCCGCAGCCAGTTTTTAGATTTGCTAGAAACTTATGGCATTGCTTATGGGCAAACTAAAAATGCGGATAACACTGCCACCACCACAACGCCCGCCGTTGCACCTGCAACTGAAGAAAAGAGCACTGCACCTAAAAAACGGGAAGAAGTTAGTTGGTTTAGAAAAATACCTGACCCTAAACCAGCAAAAGCGCCAAAGCCGGGCAAAGATAAAGGCAAAAAGGCAACAAGCGGCTCGCCTGTTGTGGGTTATAATGGCTCAACCAACTATGTTAGCAAGCTGACAAACGACATTCAAACAAATGGCCGACGTGAGAGAAATTTTAACACAAACCCAGCCCCAACAGCCGACGAGCCTAAAAGAGATAGAACTAAAATCACCGGCGCAGATGAATTTAGCCTATCTAACTTGCGCGTATCAAAAAAATCGGTTGACGCAATAACCCGAGCCGAAGCCCGAACGCCAACCCCAGCAAGAGAAAGATTGGTTAACACCCAAAACGAACCCGATGTTTTAACACAAGAGGAGGAAGACCTAACCATACCGCCAATGTAACAAAAAAACCCGTAATTAAACGGGTTTTTTAAATGTCATAACCAATTTCACTTGCGTTTGTTTTTGTTAAATCAATTGTGCCAATAAGCCTCATAATTAAAGTTAATATATCAGCATTAAATTGGAAGGTTACAAGTTGATCTTCACCAAGTTTTAAATCTTGCTTATCTCTTTCAATGCGTGCTTTTTCAAACTCTTCCCAATTTTCACTCATCATTTGCTCATAAAGTTTAACAAATTCTTCAATTTTCACTTCAAATCTTTTAGGGTCATGTGCCAAAATTTCATTTTTAAGCACCAAAGAATTAATTAAGAAGCTCACTTCGCGGGAGTCAATTGAAGCAAACTTAGGGTAGCACAATTGACGGCGGCCATTTTTTGTTGTTTTTGTTTTTTTCCTTAAAGCAAGCACTTGCTCTCTAACATATTCTTCAGTAAAGTCGTTGTCGGTTTTCTTTTTTAAAAACCTTTTTGCCAATTCCGAATCGGTGCGGTCAACTAACTCATCTATAACTCGTCTATTCATAATTTCTCCTTATTATTAAATAGAATTTTCTACTTGCCCATAGTTTAACACATATTTTTTTATTTGTAAATACCTTTTTATAAAAATTTTTAAAAATTTTATTTTGCATGCCAAACGTCTTATAAAATATGTTAAAACTATTATTTTTTCTTATAACTTTCAAAATTATATGTTTTGTTCATCACTTTTAAAATGGTGGCAAAGTTATCATCCGCCGCCGCCTTATTGTTGTGGGTTTGCCCACACTTTAAGCATTTGTATGTAATTATATATCCTTTTTTTGCGTTTTGTGTTACATCAATTGGCACAAGCATGCCGCCGCAACTGTTTTGCCTATCCCCGGGCAAAACATCCACATGCAACGAGCATAGGCAATTGGGGCAATGGTCCCGCGAAGAATAATTTAATGTGCTAACCGCCTTGCCGCAATTAACACACACAAAACCCGCATCGTTTTTTGTAAATTGCTTCATAACTTAATTATAGGTTTTTTAAAGTTTAAAGTAAAGTTAATTTAACTAAAAACATTTTATAACTTTAATAAAAAAAATTAAAAAAGTTGTAAAAAAGGGTTGACAAACTCTTTTTTCTATGCTAGAATAAACTCACTAATCGTGTGGAAACACATTAGGGGGAAGACGCATAAGGTTGCATTTGTTAGCAACAACAAATGGGAATTTGTGCCGACCTTAAGCTTTAAACGGCGGCTGAACAAAATAGGGCAAAAGCCCAATTTATTTTGGAGATTAGCACTTAACACACGGCTTGGTGTAATGCGTGCAAGTAAATTTAAGATTTATACTGCCGCAAACACTTATCGAATCTAAAGCAAGAACAATGTTCAAACTGGTTGGTTCGGGCCCCCATAAAAACTTTGTTCGCAATGGGGTGGTAAGTTTCAGCTTTGGAAATTGCTAAAAATAAAAGGAGAGAAAAATGGCAACAACAAAATTAAGAATTAAACTTGCATCTTATGATACGGGTTTACTCGAAAATGTGGTTTCAAG